>DAORKK010000079.1:0-13753 GCA_035439525.1 Chitinophagaceae bacterium | reverse complement strand
TATGAGATCAGAAACAGTAATTCCGTTGCATCAGATAATATTTACCTCCCGTTCAAGCACCACTCCAAATTTCTGATGTACAGATTGTAATATTTCTTCACTTAACTGAAAGATTTCGCTTCCATTGGCCTTGCCGTAATTGACCAGTACGAGGGCCTGCCGGTCATGACAGCCGGCATCTCCCCTGCGGAATCCCTTCCAGCTGATTCCCGGACCTGGGCCCGATTGCTCAATCAGCCACCCGGCTGCCAGCTTGAAGGTCCCGTCTGCATTGGGGTAAGCCACCATTTCCGGGAATTGTTTTTTCAAAAGGGTATGCTTTTCAGCACTGACTGACGGGTTTTTAAAAAAACTACCGGCATTTCCGGTTACACGTGGATCGGGTAATTTCGAAGACCGGATATTGATCACCGCATCAGAAACTGCTTTAATCGAAAGTTCTTTTACACCCATTTTTTCCAGTTCCATTTCTATTGCCCCATAACTGGTTGTATAACGGGGCTTTTTCCTTAACCGGAAAGTCACATTAAGAATCACAAACTGTCCCTTGTATCTTGTTTTAAATATGCTTTCCCTGTACCCGAATGCACAATCGCTTTTTGTAAATGTCACGCGTTTTTTATCTTTTATATGCCAGGCTTCCAGGTCCCAGAACAAGTCTTCCAGCTCCACCCCATAGGCGCCTATATTTTGCATAGGAGACGCTCCGACATTTCCAGGTATCAGGGAAAGATTCTCCAGCCCGGCCCAATTTCGTCCTATACAATACAAAACGAACTGGTGCCAGTTTTCCCCCGCCCCGGCCCTGATATATACATAGTCATTGTCTTCATGTAATTCGGTAATTCCGCTTATTTCATTCTTAAGCACCAATCCATCCACATCCCGGGTAAATAACAGGTTACTCCCCCCTCCAAGTATGACTAAAGGATACTGAACTCCCCAATCTAAAAGCGCAGCCAACTCGTCAGTATTCCTGAAAGCGGCAAAGAAACGGGCCCTGCTCTCCACCCCAAAACTGGTATAAGGGGCCAGGGCTATATTTTCGGCTGGTTTCATACACTGCAATTTAGTCATGAAAATTAGAAACCCAGGTCTTATAATTTATGTAAAATCCTTTTTATCTTCATCCGGTTTAATCACATAAGCAACATGAAACACCTTATCACCACCACCCTGCTCTGCCTCTCCCTTTTCATTTTACCTGCCCAGCAAAATAACCCGCTTATCAATGCCAAAGAACTGATACAGCAGGCGGTTGAACTGCATGACCAGGGCAAGTTTGCCGAAGCCATATCCGTCTATAAACGAATTCCTTACGGAGACTCCAGTTATTACCAGGCCCTTTATGAAATTGGTTTAAGCCAGATGCAGGACAGTCAGTATGTTGCTGCATTGGCGACTGTCGAAAAAGGGCTTTCCAAACCAAATGACCACTGGCCTGAATTCTATTCCCTGAAGGGTAGCCTCATAGATGATATGGGGGATTCAGAAAAAGCGTTGAAAATATATGATACAGCGCTTCTGCTTTACCCGGCCAATACGGACCTCCATGTAAATAAAGGTACCACCCTCCTGAAAATGAAGAGATATAAAGAGGCAGAAGAAGTCCTGAAACAGGGTGTCCTGATTAATCCATATCACTCCAGCTGCCATTATAAACTGGGTTTTGCCGCTTATAGTCAGGGGAAAATCGTACCTGCTTTTCTCAGCTTTGCTTACTACCTGTTGCTGCAACCCTCAGGCCGTTACCAGGGGCTCTCGATCACCTACCTGAGTACCATTGGCAAAGCCGGGGATGATATTCAGGAACTGATCCGCAACCGGGCGGAAGAAGCGGGCGACAATTTCAGTACCGTTGAAAAGATCCTGTTGTCGAAAATTGCACTGGATAAAAAATATGAACCGTTGTTGAAACTCGATGACCCGATTTCCCGCCAATTACAGGTTGTCTTTGAAAAGCTGGAATATGACGAAACCGATAGTGATTTCTGGATGCAGTACTATGTGCCGTTATATAAATCGGTATTTGATGAGAAAAAATTTGAACCATTTATCAACCGGATGTTTGCCAATGTGAAGATTGATGTGATCCAGGATTATGTCAAGAAAAAAGAGAAACTGGTACAGGAAATCGTGGACCAGACTGTAGCCTACTGTGACCAGATCCGTGTGACCCGGGAACTGAATTATAATACCCGGAAAGGGATGCAGGCGCTTTACCAGTTTGATAATGGCCGCCTGTTTGGTAAAGGCACCGCCCTGGAAAATGGTGAAAAATTAACCGGAGACTGGGAGTATTATTACAGTCCCGGAAATCTCAGCGGCAAAGGCCGTTATGACGAAAAGGGCGAACGGACCGGAAAATGGCAATACTTCCATTTCAATGGTATAACCAAAGGATTCCAGTTTTATAAAGATGGTAAACTGGAGGAACGGGAGCAGTTTTTCTATAAAAACGGAAATCCATCCACGGATGCCCAATTCAAAAATGACCTGGAAAACGGGCTGACCACCAGTTATTTTTATACCGGCACCCCGATCTCATATACACAGTATAAGGATGGAAAACGCCATGGAGAACGAAAAGTTATGGGATCAAACGGCTACCTGCTTGCCGTGGAAAACTACCGGAATGACACCCTGCATGGTCCATTCATCACTTATCATAAAAACGGACTGAAAGAATCAGAAGGTATCTATGAAAATGGGAAACTGGCGGGCTTGTATAAAGCTTATCACGAGAATGGCCAGCTTAATATGGAAGGCCGCTATACCGATGGCGAACTGCAGGGCCCCTGGAAAATATTTCATGAAAATGGGAAGTTGAAAACGACTGAAACCTTTGAAAAAGGGAAAATCAACGGAGAATACGCAGAGTATTATGACAACAACCAGCTGTTTTACAAATGTACTTACATAAACGGCAAAGCGAGCGGCGAAGTAACCTATTTTGACCGGGATGGTAAACCCTATTCAATCTATGTGTACGAAGGTGATGTCACCAAACTGGCCCGTTATTTTGACAAAAAAGGAAAAGAGGTGGGCGTATCAGAACGGAAAGCAAAAAAACTGGACCTGACTACTTACTACGCAGATGGTTTTAAACGTTCTACCGCTACCTACAACGACAAGAGCGAAATCAACGGACCCGAAGTCTTTTATTACCGTTCAGGCAACAAAGCCACTGAAAATAATTACACAGATGGCCAGCTGCATGGAACAAGTGTTGCTTATTATCAAAACGGGAATATTCAGGGAACAACGGAATATGAAGAGGGGAAAAAACACGGGTATCATAAGTTGTATTTTACACACGGACAAGTAGAGGAAGAAGGCTGGTACCAGGAGGATAACCTGGAAGGCACCTGGTTGAATTATAATGAAAAAGGCGACCTCATTATCAGTTCCGTCTATTTTGAAAATGAACTCCATGGGATCAGAACCGAGTATTTCCCGAATGGAAAAAAATACAATGAAACGATCTATACATCAGGATGGATTGAGGAATTCATACAGTATGATACCCTGGGTAAAGTAATCAATCATCAGTTCTTCAAAAACGCTTCCGGCAAACAGGTCGTTCTTCATCTGAACGGAAAGCCCTTCAGTGAAACTACCTACCAGAACGGGGATCTGCATGGGGAATTGAAATTCTCGTCATATGACGGACGGATTAACAGTGTCCAATATTATAAACACGGTCTGCTGGACAGCAGCTACCGCAGCTATCACCAGAACGGAAAGCTGTTGAATGAAGGGCAGCACAAACTGGGACAGCGTACCGGCACCTGGAAAAGTTACTACAACAGCGGCAAACTGAATGTAACAGAAACCTATGAAAAAGGCCTGATTACCGGAAGAAAGTTTAATTACTTTGAAAATGGCAAGCTCGATTCAGAAGCAGAAATGTTCAAAGGTGAACGGCATGGCTGGGTTAAAAAATATGACGAAACCGGCAACCTGGCTTACCAGTTACGATTTGAATATGACCTGCCGGTCGCTTATTCTTATCTTGACAAAACGGGTAAACTTGTGCCCGAGATTGCCTTACCAGGTGGCAGCGGCACCGTTAAAGCTTATTATATGAACGGAAACGTTTCTGCGGTATTCACCTATAAAGACGGGAAATCATTTGGCGAAGATATCCTGTATCACTTCAATGGAAAACAGGCCATCGTTTCTACCGACAACTGCTCCATCACTGAAGGCCCTTTAAAATCCTATTATGCTAACGGGCAACTGAAACATGACTATAATTTCCTGCATGGAAATCTGCACGGTTTTTACAAAGAGTACAGCGAAAAAGGGGTATTACAGGAAGAAGGTTATTTCTATAATGGCGCCGCCCATGATGTAACTAAAATATACGACGAAAACGGCAAACTGAAGGAAACGCAGTATTACTATTACGGACGACTGATTGATATAAAAAAATGAACCTTATAATATGAAAAAAAATGGACTGTTAGCTGCCGCCATCTGTTGTTGCTGCATGGCGGGTGCTCAAAGTACTGAAGAGATCAAAACCCTTTTTCCCGGTGAACTGGCCGTTGTAAAGGAACATAAGGTCCACTATACTATTAAACTGAAAGACGGAATTCCGGAAGCCGTTTCCGATGAGCAGCAGGAGATCCTTTATTTATCGGAAAACGCGGGCTCCTATATGAGCCGGTTTTCCTTTTACCACAGTAGTTTTCACCCCGTCAACCGGTATGAAGCTTTTACAGAAACCCCTGGAGGTAAAAAAATACAGGTAAAGGAGTTTAAAACCTCCCAAAGTGTGTCCGCCAGTGTCTTCTATGATGA
Source organism: Chitinophagaceae bacterium (assembly GCA_035439525.1). Classification (GTDB taxonomy): domain Bacteria; phylum Bacteroidota; class Bacteroidia; order Chitinophagales; family Chitinophagaceae; genus JJ008. Next base: position 8,944 of record DAORKK010000079.1, on the reverse strand, counting down.
TGTCAAACAAACAAGCTTTGATTTCCCTAACATCACACCCGGCGCTTCAGGACACCTGGAAATTAACAAGACACATACTAATCCCCGCCTGTTATCTCCGCACTATTTTTCCAGGGGCATCCCCACCCTGCTTGGTGAACTAAAAATCAGTTTCCCCAAGGATATGTCGGTACGATACCAGATCCGTGGGAATGACCGGGAAAAGGTTCAATTCAGCACCGAAACCCGCAAAGGAGAAACCACTTATACGTTTACCGTTAAAAATCAGGCGAAGGACATGAATTACCCGGACGCCCCGGATAATGCCTACTATGCCCTGCATGCGATCTTCTGGATTGAAAATTATAAATCAGGTGATCAGCTTATTTCCTATATGGCCAACCTGGAAGACCTGTATAAACTTCAATGGAGTTTTGTAAAGGACATCAATAAAAGTATCAGCCCTGAACTAAAAGCTATAACTGACTCCATCACCGGCGGGTTGACAACTGCCGAACTAAAAGCCAGAGGTATCTATAAATGGGTGCAGAAAAACATCAAATATGTAGCGTTTGAAGAAGGCATGGAAGGATTTATACCCCGGGAGGCTAACCTGGTCTGCAACCGTCGCTTCGGCGATTGTAAAGACATGAGCAGTATTCTGACAGTAATGCTGAATTATGCCGGAGTACCGGCCTACTACACCTGGATCGGGACCCGTTCACTGCCTTACGACTATACAGATATCCACCTTCCGATCGTGGACAACCATATGATTACGGCCGTAAGACTCGATACCGGTTATGTTTTTCTTGATGGTACGGATTCTCATTGTGTGTTCGGCGCCCCATCCGGACATATTCAGGGCAAACAGGCGATGATCGGGATTAATGAAAAAGACTATAAAGTGATCCGGGTTCCGGAATATGCCCCTGAAAAAAGCCGGCTGACCGATACCACCATCCTGGAACTGACCGAAAAAGGAATCACCGGAACAGTAAAAGTGAATATGACCGGCTATTTTGCCATGGATATGCAACGGGTAATGAGTTATACCAATGACAAAGACCGGGAGAAATACATGAAAGGATATTTCAACAGGGGCTCAAACAAATTCAAACTGAATAAGTTTGAAATCAACGAAAACGGGAACCCGGATCGCTTTAGCCTCAGTGGGCAATTTGAGCTTTTCGATTACAGCAAGAAGATAGCAGATGAATGGTATCTTAACCTGAACCTGTTCAAATTTTATGAACATAAAGAGATTGATTTTCCAAAACGGAAGACCCCGATTGAACACGAATACAAGAACTCTGCTACCTATGTTACCATTCTGAATATTCCGGAAGGCTTTAAAATTTCCTACCTGCCGGAAAGTAAATCCTATAAAAATGATGTATGGGGTTTTGATATCAGTTACCGCCAGGAAAAAAACCAGGTGATCATGACACAGACGTTTACCAATGATCATCTCCTGTTGCAACCGGATAAGTTCCAGGACTGGAACAAAGTCCTGGAAAACCTGTTTCCGCTTTACCGGGAGACCATCAGCTTATCAAAAAATTAAACCGAATACAAATGAAAAGAGTCCTTCTCAGCCTGGTATTCATTTCCGGGCTCACCACTGTCCTTTTTGCACAGGAAATAGAACGGGAATCCTGGGCCGGACAACCGGTTTTGCATACCATTGACAGTAAATACAATGAAGAATCCGCCGTGATCGTCCTGGATAAACGCAGGATGGAATATATAGATGTAAAAGATGAACTGGCCGTTTATAAAACCCTGCACCGGATCATACACATCAATGATGACAAAGGAATCGAAAGTTTCAACAGGGTCTACCTGCCGGTATCTGACAATTCGGATATAGTCGACATCAGGGCACGTACCATTCTGCCAAGCGGCAAGATTATCGAAGTCAGTAAAGAAAATATCAAGGACCTGAAAGAAGAAGAGGACGTCTATAAAATCTTCGCGATGGAAGGACTGGTAAAAGGCTGCGAAGTTGAATTTTATTACACCTATAAAAGAAATACCGGCTTTTTTGGCGCTGAAATTTTCCAGGGACGTACACCGGTACTGGAAGCCCGTTTTGATCTGATCGCCCCGGATCGTCTCGTTTTCGAAATGCGTCCCTTTAACAGTACCGTAAAGCCGCTCGACACAATGGTTGGGCAAAAAAAATGGCTGACCATTGTTGAGAAGAATATTCCAGGAGTGGAGGAAGAAAAATACAGTGCCTACCAGGCAGGCTTAAAGCGATTTGAATACAAACTGGCCTATAATACCAGCCGCACCACCAAGGACCGTTTGTTTACCTGGGATGAACTGGCAAAAAGGGTATATTCCAATTACACTACGGTCACTGATAAAGAAACCAAACGTACCAATGACCTGGTTGGTGACATGAAAGTAAAAGACCTTTCATCAGAGGTGGAGAAAATCAGTGCGACAGAGCATTACCTGAAAACAAAATTCACCACCCGGGAGGATATTGGCGGGGAAGATGCGATGAACCTGGAAAAAGTGATCAAAAGTAAACTGGCCAGCCATGTGGGCATTGTAAGGCTGTACAGCGCTGTTTTCCGGCAGCTCGGTATCGCGCATGAATTTGTTTTGGCGGGTGACCGTAATAAATTTACGATAGAAAAGAACTTTGAAAACTGGAATAATACCGACAACCCCCTGATCTATTTCCCTTCATTAAAAAAATACCTCGCACCGACGTTGCCGGAATTCCGCTTCCCCTGGATCGATCCCAACTGGGGTGGCACCAACGCCTTTTTCTGTAAAAGCACCACAATCGGGGAATACACAACGGCCTTCGGGGAAATCCGGGTAATACCACTGGAGGATTACAGCAAATCCATGAGTAATGTTGATGCGGAGGTTAGTCTGAGTAAAAACCTGGATACCGTTCTCGTTTCAATCAGCCAGATTTACGCCGGGTATTCGGCAGCAGCCTACCGGTCAATATTTAATTACAACTCTGAAGAAAATATAAAACTGGTGACTAAGGAAATGATCAAGTTCGGCACCAACTCAGAAAATGTGATCAGTTCCAAAGTGGAAAACAAAGACTTTGAAAGCTTTAATCAGAATAAACCCTTCATCTTATCAGCCGTGGTGAAAGCCAGTGAGCTGATGGAACGGGCCGGTAACAAACTCATTATAAAAATCGGTGACATCATCGGCCAACAGGTGGAAATGTACCAGGAAAAGCCGCGGCAGTTTTCGATGGAGATCGATTTCCCCCATGTGCTCGAACGTCATATCCGCTTTACGATACCTGACGGGTATACCGTTAAAAACCTGGAAGATATTAAAATCAGTCATGTGGTAACGGAGAAAGGCCAGCCAACTGTTGGTTTTACCTCCACCTATGTACTGGAGGGCAATGTGGTGAAAATCCATATCATGGAAGAATACCGGAAGACCAGCTATCCCCTTAGCCAGTTTGAAGAGTTTAAAAAAGTCATCAATGCAGCGGCTGACTTTAACAAAGTCGTCCTGGTGCTGGAGAAAAAATAATCCGGGTATTTAACTGTTTTAAAGAGGGGCTGTTTGGTACAGCCCCTTTTTGCTGTAATGCGGGAATGGACTAATTTCACACAACGATTCCTGATCCTTCACTAAAATCAAGGTTATGAAAAAATACATCCTGTTCTCTTTAACCCTCACCCTTCTTCTTTATTCCTGCCAATCTAAAAACAAAACAGCTGAGACTTCCACTGTAACCGGTGCCGGAGTTCATCCGGACTGGATCATGCAGGGGAATATTTACGAAGTCAATACACGCCAATATACAAAGGAAGGAACCTTTAATGCCTTTGCCACACATCTCGACCGGTTAAAAGAAATGGGCGTACAAACCATCTGGTTTATGCCGATCAACCCGATCAGTAAAAAGGACCGGAAAGGAACATTGGGCAGTTACTATGCAGTGGCTGATTATACCGGGATCAATCCGGAGTACGGCTCCCTGGATGACTGGAAATCCCTGGTAAAAAAAATACACGAAAAGGATATGAAGGTGCTGATCGACTGGGTGCCCAACCACACCGGTGCAGATCATCCCTGGCTGAAAACCCATCCTGATTTTTTTATAAAAGACAGCACCGGTCAGGCCGCCACCATGTTTGACTGGACCGATACCCGTGTACTGGATTTTAAAAACAATGTCATGCAGGACAGTATGATTGCTGCGATGAAATACTGGGTAACTGAAACCGGAATAGATGGTTACCGGGTGGATGTGGCCTGGAATGTACCTGGTGAATTCTGGAAAAAATGTATCCCGCAGCTAAAGGCGGTCAATAAAGATTTATTCTTCCTGGCCGAAGGGGATAAGGCTTACCTGATGACCAGTGGTTTTGATGCCTATTATCCCTGGGAAATGTTCCATATGATGGTTAAAGTGGCTGCCGGTGAACGGCCTGCTTTCAGTTTAGACAGTATCAAAGCAAAGTATGACACCACGTATCCCAAAGAAGCCATACCCATGTATTTTACCAGTAATCACGATGAGAACAGCTGGAATAAATCTGATTACGCCACTTTCCCGGGGGCCTCACATGCTCCTTTTGCCGTATTCACCCAAACAATGAGTGGCACAGTCCCGTTAGTTTATAGCGGACAGGAAGAACCACTCCTTCGCCCCCTGCCCTTCTTTGAAAAAGACAGTATTGTTTTCAATAAACTCGAACGGGCTAAATTTTATACCACCTTGCAAAAATTACGGACCAACAACCCTTCCCTCGCAGCAGATGCCAGCTTCCGGAAAGTTAAGGCGGGAGATGAAAAAGCAATCTATGCGTACGTGCGGGAAAAAAGCGGGAAGAAGATACTGGTGATCCTGAATCTTTCTAAAAAAGAACAGGTCATCAAAATAGCTGATAAAACATTACACGGTAACCCATACAATGTTTTCATGGGCACGGCTGAACCACTCACCGACTCGGAGTGGAAATTACAACCCTGGGGTTATGTAATTTATGAATACAAAGACTGATCGCCGCCATTGTAAACCCTAAACTATGCATGCAACCATTATTGGTTCCACCGGACTCATTGGCACCCACTTACTCAATCTGCTGATCAACAATCCGGATTATTCTACCGTACGGATACTGATCAGGCGGCCGGTGGAGTTCAGCCATCCGAAACTGGAGAAAAAGCTGGTTGATTTCAATGATATGGAAAGTTTTCGCCTGGCCCTGGAAGGAACGGAGGTGATCTTCTGTTGCATCGGCACCACAATGAAAAAGATGAAAGGCGATAAAGAAGCTTACCGCAAAATTGATTATGACATTGCCGTACAGGCGGCGCAACTGGGCAAGGCCTGTGGCTGTGAAAAATTTGTACTGGTGTCTGCTGTTGGTGCGGACAGCAATAGCCGTAATTTTTACCTGAAATTAAAGGGAGAAACGGAAGAAGCTGTACAAGCCTCGGGTATTGAATCGGTCTATATTCTCCGGCCTTCCCTGCTGATCGGTAACCGGAAAGAATTCAGGGCAGGAGAAAAGCTCGCTACCTGGCTGATGCCCCTTTTTGCTTTTCTGTTACCGGCCAGGTACAGACCTGTGAAAGCCAGTGAGGTAGCTAAAGCAATGGTGAATGCAGTCAAGGATACGGATACAAAGAACTGAGCACTGATCATCTATATGCAATATCCGCAAACCCTTTTCGTTTATATGGGATTACCGGGCTGGACTCCGGCACAACGGACAATAAACAAAGAACATGAAAAAAATACTCATCCTGGCACTTGCCGGACTTTTGTCCTGCAGCAGCTTATTTGCCCAAAAAGAAAAAAAATCCTGGTTTGGCATTAAAGGAGGATTCAACCATACCGTTATAAACGGAGTTGAAACAGATGGGGATAAAACCGGTTTTATCGGATCCACCCTATACGGAGGATTATTCACAGAAAACCATATCGGCCCGACCACTTTTTTAATGAATGAACTTATGTTCTCCTGGGTCAATGACTGGCATTTTATTGAAGCCACCATTCATGTCAAACAAATGCTGAGCAATCGGGTTGCCGTATTCCTGGGGCCAAAACTGGATTTTGCCGCCGACAATTTTGACCGTCAAAAACAAAGTAAATCCGGCTTTACCGGCATTTCACTCGAAACCGGTGCCCAATACTTTTTCACCAAACAAATCTTTGCAGAAGGTCGCTACTCCATCGGTCTGTCCAGGCAATTCAACGATCAATTCTTTGACATCAATGATGGCCGTAGAAACAACCTCCGTTTTGGTATAGGATTCCGTTTCTGACAATTATCGCCAGCAGGGGCTGTTTCCTGACAGCCGACAACTGACATCCGACAACATTTCTCAGCAGGGGCTGTTGACTACTAACTACCAACTACTATCTACTAACTAGATTGCATCAACATCCGCCACCACTGTCACACTCCTGAAAGACTTCTCATTGTGCAATACCGCCACTTGTTCCACGATATCCTTTTTACACTGGCTGATCGTCTTACTATCGCGGGGTAGCTTGAAGAGCAGTTCCATTAAAAACTGATTGCGGATACGGCCGATTACCGGTTCTGCTGGACCTACCAGGTAATTACCATACTTTATCTTGAGGTTATTTGCAAAAGTAACCGCCGCCCGTTCCACCACTTCCTTGAATTTATGTTTGAAGGTCAGGTGAATCGTTCGGGTGAAAGGAGGATAGGCGAACTCTTTCCTTTTTTTAATTTCCTCGGCAAACATGGCTTTGTAATCATGCCGCTGTACGATCTGCAGCAACGGGTGTTGGGGTTGAGATGTTTGTACCAACACTTTTCCGGTTTCTTCTTTCCGACCGGCCCGGCCACTTACCTGTTCCATCAATTGAAAGGCACGCTCATTGACCCGGTAATCGGCAAAATGCAAGAGACCATCTGCATCGAGGATCCCTACCAGGTCCACATTATCAAAATCCAGTCCCTTCACCACCATCTGTGTGCCGACCAGGATATCCACCCGGTTTTGTTCAAACTGCTGAATAAGGATATCATGCGCATTTTTTCCCCTGACTGAATCAATATCCATCCGGGCCACTTTTGCCTCGGGAAAAGTTTCCTGCAATTGTTCTTCTATTTTTTCTGTGCCAAAATTCCGTTGCAGAAATTTATCACTGCCACAGGCCGCGCAGGTATACACCGGGGGATAAGTGGTGCCGCAATAATGGCAAACCAGTTTATTACTCAGTTTGTGAAAAGTCAGTGATACGTCGCAGTATTTACATTGAGGAATCCAGCTGCACACACTGCAGATCTGGTATGGATCATAGCCTCTTCGGTTCTGGAAAAGAATTACCTGCCGGCCCTTCTCCAATACTTGCTTTACCGATTCTATCAACGCCGGAGACAGAATAATCTTGGATTTATCTTTCTGGATGATACTCCGGGTATCCACAAACTGAATCGGTGGCAGTTGCAGATCTCCATAACGTTGGAATAACTCAACGAGACCATACTTACCGCTTACCGCGTTGTAATAACTTTCCACCGAAGGGGTGCCGCTGCCGAGTACTGTTTTTGCACCAAAGAGTGATGCAAAATAGATAGCCGCATCCCGCCCGTTGTAGCGGGGCGCCGGTTCCTGTTGTTTGAAGGAAGTATCATGTTCTTCGTCACAGATCAGCAAACCCAGTTGTTGAAAAGGCAGGAAAACGGAAGAACGGGCCCCGAGTATCACCCGCAGTTCCCCGTTTTTAACTTTATTCCAGATCTCCACCCGTTCATTCTGTGAAAATTTAGAATGATAAATGCCGATATAGCCGCCGAAATGCTTTTGCAGTCGCCGGATTACCTGCGAAGTCAGGGCAATTTCGGGCAACATGTACAGCACCTGTTTACCCTGCTTAATATACGCTTCTATCAACCTGATATAGATATTTGTCTTTCCACTGGAGGTTACTCCATGCAGCAGGCAAACCGGTTTTGTCAACAGACTTTCCTGAACCTCATTGAATGCCTTTTCCTGTGCTTCAGAAAGGGTAAAATCTATATTTACATTTTTAGGCAGGTAGCGGATGCGGTCCACTACCCTTTTTTCTGCCCGTAAAATTTGTTTCTCCACCAACCCTTTAAGCTGGGCATCAGAAGCCCCTGATTTTTTCAGGAGGGCCGTTTTCGTGACCTCTCCTTCTGTTTTTACAAGATGCAGATATGCCAGCAGGAGTTCCATTTGTTTCGGAGCCCGCGTCCAGTTGTTCAATAGTTCAGAAAGCTTATCCTCATTATCATAATCCGGGTTGAGTAAAATGTAGGTTTCCCTTTTGGGTGTATAGGTTTCCTTGAGTGCTTCCCATACAAAGCAGACCTTTTTCTGAATCAGCCGGTTGATCACCGGGTATACATGGGAGGAGTCCAGCAATTGCTGAATCTCATTCAGGTTTAATTCTTTTTTGATGAGCAGGGCCTCTCCCACAATGTATTCATCATGATCCAGGGTAGAGAAATCGTCACCAAATTCTTCATTAAACACGAGGATTGTTTCACTGGACAATTTAAAATGCGAAGGCAGGGCCGCCGCCATTACTTCCCCTTCACTGCACATATAATAAGAAGCGATCCATTCCCAGAGTTTCAGTTGTTCTTCAAACACTACCGGTTCCACATCCAGTACGTTCAGGATATCCTTGGTCTCAAAAAATTCCGGCTTCTCTTCATGCAGCCGCTTGATCACTCCTGCATACTTTTTGCTCTTGCCCAGGTTCACCTCCACACGGCAGCCAGGCCTGGCCGTTTCCTGCAAATGCGCAGGCACCGACCAGGTGTAGTTTTTGGGTAATGCAGCAGGTATAATGATTTCGGCGAACACTTATTTAGTACACAATTTAAAAAATTACAAGAACCGAAGATGCCAATATAAGAACCAAGAACCGAAGATGCCAGAATAAGCACCAAGAACCGAAGATGCCAAGAAGCCAAATAAGAACCAAGCAAAAAAA
>DAORKK010000078.1:0-13947 GCA_035439525.1 Chitinophagaceae bacterium | reverse complement strand
GGTTTCGATATTCAGGGTAGTCCCATCATCATTTACTTTATTGATGGTGCCATGAATACCGGCTATCGTAACAATCTTGTCGCCTTTCTGCAGGTTCTCGATAAAGCTTTTCTGATTTTTGGCACGTTTGGCCTGCGGACGGATGAAGAACAACCAGAATACTACGATCATCAGACCGAGGAAGATAAACTGGAATCCGCCGCCACCTGCGCCGCCTGATCCGCCTTTTCCATCTGCACCGGGAGGTACACAACCTGCGAATAAGAAAGCCACAACGGCGATACTGAGATAAGAATTGATTTTGCTGTACATGCTTGTATGTTTATTAATTTTCACTTATTTCCCCTGAAAAAGTCAGGGTATGATCTTTTATATGTTTTGTATTGGCCAGCACATGTACCTTTTTGGTGATCATGCCGCTCCCGCTTCCATTATACTTTGCTTTGATCACCCCTTCCTGTCCGGGTGCAAAAGGTTGTTCCGGCTTTTCAGGGATAGTGCAACCACACTCAGCTGTTACATTTTCAATGATCAGGTTTTTATCCCCTGTATTCTTAAAACGCCAGGTGATTTCTATTTCCTTACTCTTTTTGAGCTTACCCAGCGACTGGGTAGTTGAATCGAGCCAGGTAATCGTGGTGAAGTTGGTCGTATCCGTCACCGCTTTTTGAATCTCGTCCTTGGTCATTTGTTCAACAGGGGCTACTTTCTTATCCATTTCCTTACAGGCGGAAATGGAAAGGGTGGCCAGGATAATCAGGGCTGTTTTTTTCATGTTTGCTTAATTGGTTTAAGTTATATGAAGGTTGGCAAAGGTAGATAAAATGGGCGGACAGGAATCAGGGTTTTTTATAGTCCACTTTTTCCATTTTCCCCTGTTGCACCAGTTCTTTATGGATATTGTCCAGGATGCCATTCACAAACTGACCGCTTTGCTGGGTGCTGTAATCCTTGGCCAGGTCAATATATTCATTGATCGTTACTTTGGGGGGTATTGTTTCAAAATACAGAAACTCCGCCACCCCCATTTTCATCATGATCATATCCAGCTGCGCAATCCGTTCCGGGTCCCAGTTTTTCAGTTTCGGGATGATCAGGGATTGCAGATGTTCATTTTTATCCTGAACGGTTTTTAGCAGGTTCCTGGCAAAATGATCTTTATCCGTACTAAGCATTTGACTGAAATGCAAAGATCCCGGTTTCTGCAGATAGCCGCTGAGCAACTGAACCACCATATCCCCATCATCATCCCAATTGGAAAAATGCTCTTCAATATGGGATACAAATACTTCATTGGCCAGCATCAGGTCATTCAGGATAAACTCCAGGATCTTTTTCTCTTCCTGTTTTTCCCGGGCACCTTTTGAAATATACGTTTTGTATTCAGGGGTTTCAGCGAGGGTTAAGTAGGTTCTGCGTATGAGATCCCGGTTCGTCATCAACTCGGGTTTATCTTTTGCAAACTGGCTTTTCAGTTCATTGTCCTCCAGCATTTTCCACAGTATTTCATTGCCGGCCAGTTTGGTATTTACATTCAGATCGTCTGCGGAGGGAAGATGTTTGGATGCCCGTTGATGGGCATCGGTTTCTGCATAGCGGGTAACTTCTGTAAGGAACCAGGTGAGGTAAACCAGTAAAGACCTGGATTGGTCAAAATGCTGTTGTAACAGTTTTTGTGCTTCACCGGGTTTTGTTCCATTTTCTGCCAATGATACGGTGTAGAGCGTCTGCATCACTTTTACCCGGATATTTCTTCTGCTGATCATGTGTTTGTAAGAACTTATTTTAGAAGTGCAAATATAAGGAACCCTGCCTGCATTCAGGCGAGATCCGGAAAATGAAAAAGCCCGTTGAAAATCAACGGGCTTTAATGCTCAGGGTCGGTTATTCTTTGATAAACCGGAGTAACCGGGTGCCTGTGGGACCGGAAACCCGGACAAAATACATGCCGGCTGGCAATCCGGACACATTGATGTCTTTTTTGGAGGTAAGGTTGCTTATTGTTTCTTTTCTCAGCACCCGTAAATCGGCTGAAAGCAGTTCAATACGGGTATTGATAACGGCCGTACTGAAAAAGACAGTCAGCTGATCCCTGGCCGGTACCGGGTAAAGGTAAGCTGTTTGCTGTCCCTGATCAATCAGTACTGAAATAACCGGACTGTATTTTGACTGGTTGTCCATATCTGTTTGTATAAGCCGGTACCAGTTCATTCCACTAAAAGGCCGTTCGTGCAGGTATTCATATTGCTGTTCACTGTTGCTGTTGCCGTTGCCCGCAATGACGGCCAAAGGAGTAAACCGGATACCATCCTGGCTGACTTCTACGGTGAATTGCTTATTGTTTTGTTCTGAGGAAGTGGTCCATCTGAGCAGGCTTTGTTTTTTATCGATGGCCGTACCGGTAAATGAAGTGATCGTTACGGGCAGTGCCACACCTGCATCCACCAGGAAGAAACGGGAGAATCCGGTAAAGCTGGCGGTAAATACAGTGGTGCCAGAACCCAGGGTGGTGACGGACGGTGTCACCAATACCGTATTGGTGGAATTGGCTGCAGCTGCCGACGCCGCTGTGGTTTTGGCAATCCGGAGGGTGTTTGCATTCTTGCCCCCCAGTTCTGCGTTTTCAAAATATAAAGCAATAGTATAATCCGTGGTACTGGTATTGGTGGTGGGGGTAACGGCAAATACTTTGGCAGAACGTTCTCCGCCAAGCGCACTCACCCAGGTGCTGCCGCCTGCTTCCAGGGAGGCATTCACACAGCCCAATGAGGCATTTGCACCTCCGATCCGGAATAGAAGTTTATCATTATTTGAATAAAAATAATCATTGCTGCCGATGGTAATATGATTGGCCGCTGTGGAACCGGCACTGGTCTCTATGGACGTACCGGTAACCGAAGAGCTGAGCCGGATTATCGGTTTAATACCATTGCCGACATAGGTTACACTACTGAAATTACCGGAACAATTAATGCCATTCTGGTACATTAAATTGCCCTGCGAGGCCGTCCCGCCATCAGCATAACAACCGGTGCCATCCGCGGCATTTCCCGCATCCGCTGTTGTATTATCATAGCATATTTCAATCGCGAGGTTGCTGGTGCCATCCCAGGTAAAAGGAGTACTGAGGGTAAAACTATTCCAGCCGGCTGTTGTACTATAAGCGGCATTGCTGTAAACGGTCGTCATGCCACTCACCACACTAACTCCACCATTGACCAGGTAAGTCGTTGACGTCTGTCCCATTTTGATCGAGAAACTGGTATAGGGTCTTGAACTGGCTTTTGCATTTATATATAGCTGCAGCGTGGTAATTGAACCGGCCGTTATACCTGCGCCGGTCAGTTCACTGGCATTATAAAGAAACTGGCTGCGCTGGCTTTGTTGCCGGGCATCAAAAGGTCCGCCGTTCACATTATATGCAAGACTGCCAACACTGAATGTACCTGAACTCGTTCCTGTCGGTGCCGAATCATTATCGCCAAGTGTGAGGGTCAGGGTAGGGGTGGTACTTCCTTTAATGGCATCGCCGCCGCCACTGTTTACTGTAAAATCAAGAACAGCCGTTTCTGATCCTTCCACATTGGCATCATCATAGACCCTGATGGTAAATGATTGTGCAGCTGTTGATCCGCTGTTGAACGTTAAAACATCACTGGGACTGCTGAAGTTTCCGTTTGTGGTGACCTCGTAATCCAGTCCTTTGGTGCCGCTGCCACTATACGACAGGGTAGCCGTGGCTGTAGCGGTCGGGGCCGCCCCAATCGTCATCTGGTAGGTATAATCCGTATACGTACGGCAGCCGCTCAGGGTACCAGTGGTGCTTTCATTGCGTGTCGAACTGGCCAGTGAGAAGTTTATGGTTGTACCACAGGGTACCAGGGCCAGGTTGGATGGGTCTACCAGGCTGGAGCGGGAAGGTAAGAGCATAGCCGCCTGCGTTCTTGCTTTCTGCCCGTTGGTGAATAAGGTATAACAATTGGTGTAACTCATGAAGTTACTTTCTGTATTAATGGTATAGTTATTTGGAGCATCGCAGGTGTTCGCACCGGTGCGGCAGGCAAAACTGTAAATACCACTGATCGGATCCAGGTTGTTATAGATCGGGTCCGTATCACATACCCGGTCGCCCATATTAACGCAGTCTCCGTTTACCGGACATTCTGTATTGTCATCAGATCCTTCAAACGGATGATACAGGTTCAGCGCATGGCCAATTTCATGAGGCAATGTTTTTTCGCCGGCCACCATTTGAGTCGCCAGCATAACGGTTCCATCCAGGGAGGAAGACGATCCGGGGAAATAGGCGAATCCGGCAATAAATTGTCCTGACGTCCCATCCGCACCATCAATTTTATTTACCAGCCATATATTATAATAATTGCTGGTATTCCAGCGGGCCAGGTTTTTCATAGTCAGCTCGGGACATCCGTTTACATTAAATATATTAATACCATTGGCTGTATAATTCGGGAGTGCAGATGCATCCACCCGATCGATACCATTCGTGGCACCGCAGGCAGGTGTGCGTTGTGCCAGGGCAAACTGCACATCCATATCTACAATACCCCCACCTTCTACCGGCGCTGTCATTCCCGGATAGGTACCGGCAAATACCTGGTTGAGGTAATCGATGGCTCCATTGATCTGGGCATCCGTGGGGTTATAGATTGTGCCAACGGCTCCTCCGGTATGCATCACATGCACCACCACAGGTATGGTATAGGTAGCGGTCAGCCGGCCTGTACCTGGGACAGGGCGCATCCACTCGGGATGGGCATTGATAATACGCTGGATAGCCTGTTCATTTTCCTGGATCTGACGGGCATAAACCGGGTCGGTACCAAGCAGCCGTTTGTGGTGGATATCAAATGCACAGGGAGGCTGGGCCTGAAGGGAATAAATACTGAAAAACAGGAATAAAATCAGCTGGGCTGTTCGGTTTAACATTGGTCTTGGAATTTGTACAAATATATATTTCCCTCCGGAGAAGGACAACGGGTAAATACGCCCGAATCCGTGAAAAATTGTCTTTCTGACTGGCAAATTGTGCATTTTTCTGACAGCCAGCCATCCAGGGGCTGAAAAAATGGCTTTTTTCTGCCCCCGGCATAGTATTTCGTGTACCTTTGCGCCCGCATCCACAAGCAGTAAATAAACGGACGGGTGTGTCTTTCAAGTCAGTTAAATGCACTAAAAGCAGGACTGTGAGGGAGACAAATCATCAAAAAAACATCAAAATCAATACAACTATGGCCAAGAAAGTCAATGTTACCCCGCTTCATGACAGGGTAATTGTAAAAGCTGCCGCAGCAGAAGAAAAAACAGCCGGAGGTATCATCATCCCGGATACAGCAAAAGAAAAACCCCAACGTGGTACCGTGATCGCAGCGGGTCCTGGTAAGAAAGACGAACCCGTAACCGTTAAAACAGGTGATACTGTTTTATATGGTAAATATGCCGGCACTGAGATCCAGATCGAAGGTGAAGATTACCTGATCATGCGGGAATCGGATATTCTCGCCATCGTATAAGAATGCAATGAGCAATGAGCTATGAGTTACGAGGAAATACAAGGGTTGGCTCGCAACTCGAAACTCGCATCTCGTAACTTATCTATAATTATTCAGGATTGTATTATTTATAATATACTAACAAACAAAAACTAAAATATGGCAAAGCAAATCTTCTTCGATATTGAAGCAAGAAATAGAATGAAGAAAGGCGTTGACACACTGGCCAACGCAGTGAAAGTAACCCTCGGTCCCAAAGGCCGGAATGTGGTGATTGAGAAAAAATTCGGTGCCCCAGCCGTAACAAAAGACGGGGTGACTGTCGCCAAGGAAATTGAACTGGAAGATCCTATTGAAAATATGGGTGCCCAGATGGTAAAAGAAGTAGCTTCCAAGACTGCGGATATTGCGGGTGATGGTACTACAACAGCTACCGTATTAGCCCAGTCCATCATTTCCGAAGGACTGAAAATGGTGGCAGCCGGCGCCAATCCGATGGACCTGAAGCGTGGTATTGATAAAGCCGTTAGCCTGGTGGTGGAAAGCCTCAAGGCACAGAGCCAGACCGTAGGAAGCGACAGCAAGAAAATTCAGCAGGTAGCTACTATCTCTGCCAATAATGATGAAACCATTGGCAAACTGATTGCCGAAGCATTTATCAAAGTGGGTAAGGAAGGTGTTATCACTGTTGAGGAAGCGAAAGGAACAGACACAACCGTTGATGTAGTGGAAGGTATGCAGTTTGATCGCGGTTATATCTCTCCTTATTTCGTGACCAACAGCGAAAAAATGGAAGCTGAACTGCAGAATCCGTATATCCTGATCTATGACAAAAAGATCAGCAATATGAAGGACATCCTGCATATCCTGGAGAAAGTGGCACAAAGCGGCCGCCCGCTCCTGATCATTGCAGAAGACCTGGAAGGGGAAGCGCTGGCTACATTAGTGGTAAACAAACTCCGTGGTACCCTGAAAGTAGCTGCTGTTAAAGCACCTGGTTTCGGTGACCGTCGTAAAGAAATGCTGACTGATATCGCGATCCTGACTGCCGGTACGGTAATCAGCGAAGAGCAGGGTTACAAACTGGAGAATGCCGATCTGACTTATCTCGGACAAGCTTCTTCTGTTACTATTGACAAAGACAATACAACTGTGGTTGGCGGTAAAGGAAAGAAAACTGATATCGTTGCCCGTGTTAACCAGATCAAAGCCCAGGTAGAAAATACTACATCTGATTACGATAAAGAAAAATTACAGGAGCGCCTGGCCAAACTGAGCGGTGGGGTAGCGGTACTGTATGTAGGTGCAGCCACTGAAGTAGAGATGAAAGAAAAGAAAGACCGCGTGGATGATGCCCTGCATGCTACCAGAGCGGCCGTTGAAGAAGGTATCGTGCCGGGTGGTGGCGTGGCCTATATCCGTGCCATCGAAAGCCTGGAAGCAAAGGTTCGCGGACAGATCGCAGATGAGCAGACCGGTATGGCCATTGTACGCCGTGCCCTGGAAGAGCCGATCCGCATCCTGACCGCTAATGCCGGTATCGATGGTTCCATCGTGGTACAGAAAATCAAAGAAGGGAAAGGTGATTTTGGTTTCAATGCCCGGACAGAAGTATATGAAAATATGTTCAAAGCCGGTGTAATCGATCCTACCAAAGTAAGTCGCGTAGCCCTCGAAAATGCGGCCTCCATTGCCGGTATGCTGCTGACCACAGAATGTGTGGTAGCCGACAAACCGAAGAAAGAAGAGCCACATGCACATGGTGCTCCCGATATGGGCGGTATGGGTTATTAATAGTATGCTATATTCTTCAAGCCCCTGCATCAAGCAGGGGCTTTTTTTTTTAGACTATAATACGGACGGCATATTCAATAAGCGCTGTGATTATAATGTATTTAAAAATAAATTAATGTGATAATGGCCGATACTACTGTCCATGCAGCTGCCTGTTGAAGCCGGGCCGGCCAGACCCGTTTTGGGGCTTTTTAACCGGTTAAAATTCAAGTTGGATGAAATCGAAAAAACCCTAATTTTAACAGCCTTTTAGTCTATCATCAAACTAATTTTTATGAGCAAATTGTACAAAATTTTTCTGGCTATTCTTATAGTCAGCAGCTCTTCATTTCAATTGGCCGGACAGGCTACCTACTGGTCCAGTCAAAGTGAGAGCAGCCGTGTAACCCCGGATAAAGCCGTGGCCCGACAATCTTTCCCTAAAGAATTCAAACTGTTTAGTTTAAATGCTGCTCCTTTACGACAGCAGTTGTTTTCCATTGTCGGGGCAAATGCATCCCGTCACTCCACGATCATTTCCCTTCCAAATGCGGAAGGTGCTATGGAACAATTTGAAGTATTCGAAGCATCCAATTTTGACCCTGCTTTACAGGCCCGTTTTCCTGAAATCCGTGCTTATTCAGGCAGAAGTCTCCGGAACGGAGCGGATATGCTGAAACTGAGTATTTCTCCCCAGGGAGTTCAGACCATGGTTTTTCGTTCCAACGGCCCTAATGAATACATGGAGCCGTATTCTGCTGACCATACTGTATATGCAGTCTTCAAATCACAACGTCAGAAAGGCGGACTTCCCTGGTTATGTTCTACGCCTGACCAGCAACTGGCAAGCAATCTGCACCAGCAGGTAACTAATCGTCCTGCAAGTAATACCGGGGAATTAAAAACGATGCGTCTGGCACAGTCCTGTAACGCAGAGTATTCCAACTGGTTTGGTGCCACCAGCGCTGCCCAGGTAAACCTGGTGCTTGCTGCATTCAACGCTACGCTTACCCGTACCAATGGTTGCTATGAAAAAGATCTTGCTCTTCACCTGAACCTGATTGCAAATACAGATGCTGTAATCTATTATGACGCTGCTACAGATCCTTATACCACTATGGGTAACTGGAATAACCAGTTACAGGCAACCTTAACCGCCAATATCGGTGAAGCCAACTATGACATCGGACACATGTTTGGTGCCAGTGGTGGTGGTGGTAATGCCGGTTGTATCGGTTGTGTTTGCGTGGATGGACAAAAAGGCCGTGGTATCACTTCTCCTGCAGATGGAATCCCCCAGGGCGATAATTTTGATATAGACTATGTGGCTCACGAAATCGGTCATCAGCTGGGTGGTAACCATACTTTCTCTATGTCCAGTGAAGGTTCTGGTGTAAATAAAGAAGTGGGTTCAGGTATTACTATCATGGGATATGCCGGTATTACTTCACAGGACGTAGCCCCACACTCTATTGATATCTTCCACCAGGCTTCTATACAGCAGATCCAGGTAAACCTGTCTACTAAGACCTGTCCGATCACCACTGTAATTACAGCGAACAATGCCACTCCGGTAATTGCCCCTGTATCAAACTATACCATTCCGATCACCACACCATTTGCATTGACTGGTTCTGCCACTGATGCCAATGCCGGTGACGTACTGACTTATTGCTGGGAACAGAATGACAACTCCACCACAACCGGTGCAGGAAGTGTTGCTTCCCCGACCAAGACTACCGGTCCAAACTGGTTATCCTTCAGCCCGGTGACTTCACCCACCCGTTTAATGCCCCGTTTGTCTACCATCCTTACCGGTGGTTCTGTAACAGGACCATTGCCTGGTGGTGATGCGGGTGCCAATATTGAAGCACTGAGTTCTGTTGCCCGTACGCTGAATTTCCGTCTTACAGTTCGGGATAACAGTCCTTACAGCGCAGCTGCTCCTGTAAAAGTTGGTCAGACTGCCTTTACGGATATGGTGGTAACGGTGGATGCATCTACCGGTCCTTTCCTGATTACTTCTCAGAACACCGCCACTAACTGGGTAGGTGGTTCAACACAAGCGGTAACCTGGTCCGTTAACGGTACCACCGGTGCCCCGATCAACTGTGCGAACGTTAAAATTTCTTTCTCTACCGATGGTGGGGTTACATTCCCTGTAGTACTGGCAGCCAGTACACCGAATGATGGTACAGAAAATATCGCTGTTCCGGTTGATCCAACAGGCAACGGACGTGTGAAAGTAGAAGCCATTGGAAATATCTTCTTTGATATTAACAATGCCGTGATCACAATCACGCCTCCGCCAAATGGCTTTAACTTCAACAGCCCTGCACCTGTAGTAGCAGCTTGTCCTGCTTCCGATGTAATGACATCCGGCAACCTGACTGCTACCTGGATTGGTACTTTCACCGGCGATGTCAGCCTGACCGGTACGGTCAGTCCTGCCGGTCCCGTTGTAAGCTTCGGCAGCACCACACTGACACAAGGCGCTCCTTCTACTACGGTAAGCCTGACGGGTATGTCCACCCTGTCTCCGGGTAACTATACTGTTACAGTAACCGGTACAGGTACAGGCGCCCCGACGCAGACAAGAGATATCGTATTTACCATTAATCCGGGTTCAGGCCCTGCTATTACCACGCAACCTGTTAGCCAGGCTGCTTGTGCAGGCTCCAATGCTACATTCACTGTAGTGGCTACCGGTACTTATCAATGGCAGCTGAGCACCAATGGTGGTACCAGCTGGTCAAATATCTCAGGTGCAACTGCCGCTTCTTATACAGTAACCGGTGCAACCATTGCGCAGAACAACTATCAGTATCGAGTAAACGTAACCGGACAGTGCGGAACCACCACATCCAATGCGGTTACCCTGACCGTAAATGTAGCACCTGCTATTACCGGAAATCCGGCTAACCTGAATCTTTGCTCGGGTAGTGCAGCCTCCTTTACCGTAACAGCAACAGGTACTGCACCCACTTATCAGTGGCAGTTAAGTACGGATGGTGGTACAACCTGGAATGATATTTCCGGAGCCACCTCAGCTACATATAATATCGCTGCTGTAGCCGTTGCTGACAACAATAACCGTTATCGTTGTGTGGTGTCTGGTACTTGTACCCCGGCGGCCACATCAACTGCGGCCACCCTGCTGGTTTCTGCATCAATCACCGTTACCACAAACCCGGCCAATCAGACCGTATGTGAAGGCACAAACCTGACCTTCAATGTACTGGCTGGTGGTTCTGGTCTTTCTTATCAGTGGCAGGTAAGTGCTGATGGCGGTACCACCTGGACCAACCTCAGCAATACCGGAAACTATTCCGGTGCAACCACCACTGCTTTGACTATTACCGGTGTGCTGCCGGCACAGAATACGTTACGTTACAGAGCTATCGCATCTAATGCTGCTTGTAACCCGGGTATCTCTACTGCAGCTACCCTGACTGTAAATACCTTCCCGGTAATTACAACTCAACCAACAGCTGCAACCATTTGTGCAGGAACTTCCCGTACTTTCAGTGTAACCGCAACTACAGGTGTAGGAACACTGACGTATCAGTGGCAGTTCAGCGTAAACGGAGGTAGTACCTGGACAAATATCGCCGGTGCTACTGCATCTTCATTTACACAGCCTTTTGTTATTGGTCAAAATGGCTATCAGTTCAGGGTAATTGTAACAGCAGGTTGCGGATCCGTAACATCAAATGCGGCGACGCTGACTGTAAACAGTTATCCGGTTGTAGATTTTACTTTACAACCTGTTGCTTGTGTATCTGATGCAGCCTTCAGCCTCAGTGCAACACCAGCCGGTGGTACATTCGCAGGTACTGGAGTATCCGGTTCTACCTTTACACCGTCTGTTGCAGGTATCGGTTCCAAAACAGTTACCTACACTGCTGCTAACGGAGCCTGCCAGACCGTAGCATCCAGGGTTATTCTGGTGAATGAGTGTGCAGAGCGTCATATCACGCTTGATAAATACTCTTCTGTCGTGGTATTCCCGAATCCGAACACCGGACAGTTCCGCATCCGTCTGAATTCAGACCTGTACAATAACCTCAACATCCGTATTTTCAACGCGATGGGTCAGTTGGTTAAAACACAGGTGAATACCGGACTGACTTACGGTTCTGTGGTGAGCATTGATCTTGGTACATTACCAGGTGGTGCTTATCACCTGTTCCTGTCCAATGATCAGAACGGATTTGTGAAGAGAACCTCTTCCTTCGTTGTTTACAAGTAAGGTTGAAGTAATATTTCTTACTCAGATCCCGTCTGCTAAACAGACGGGATCTTTTTTTGGTAAGGTTGAAGGGTTGAAAGGTTAACAGGTTGATAAGGCCCTACTTAGGGGTTGGATCTGAACTTTAGGGGGCTGTTTCCTTATCACCCTGTCACCCTTTAAACCTGTCAACTATTCCTTACCTTTGCGGCCGCTTACAGGGCCCCCGGCCCAGGCTCAACCAAAAGTGTATTTAATATGATCAGCGTAAAAGACCTGAAACTCGCCTACGGTAAAAGGGTATTATTTGAGGAAGTAAACCTCAATTTCACAAAAGGGAATTGTTATGGTGTGATCGGTGCCAATGGTGCCGGCAAATCTACTTTTCTGAAAATCCTTGCCGGGGAGATCGAACCCAATAAAGGAACAATTACCATTACTCCGGGTGAGCGGATGGCCGTACTGAAGCAGAACCAGTTTCAGTTCGATGAGGAAACCGTCATCAATACGGTTATGATGGGCCATACCAAACTCTGGGAAATCGGCAAAGAGCGGGAATCTATCTACGCTAAAGCCGATTTTACGGAGGAAGATGGCATGCGTGCCGGTGAGCTGGAACATGAATATGGAGAACTGGGTGGCTATACCGCTGAAAGTGATGCCGCTACTTTTCTGAGTGAACTTGGTGTAAAAGAGGAGTTCCAGCAATCCCTGATGAAGGATATCCCTTCCAACCTGAAAGTACGGGTACTGCTGGCACAGGCCTTATTTGGTAATCCGGATATCCTGTTACTGGATGAGCCGACCAACGGTCTGGATATTGAAACGATCAGCTGGCTTGAAAACTTCCTGGCCGATTACGAAAACATTGTGTTAGTGGTGAGTCACGACCGTCACTTCCTGGATGCTGTATGTACCCACGTGGCCGATGTGGACCGGCAGAAAGTAAAAATCTTTACCGGTAACTATACCTTCTGGTACGAATCCTCACAACTGATGGCGCGCCAGGTGAATGACAAGAATAAAAAGACGGAGGAAAAGCGTCAGGCCCTGATCGACTTTATCGCCCGCTTTAGTGCCAACGCAAGTAAAAGTAAACAGGCCACTTCCCGTAAGAAAGCCCTCGAAAAATTAACCATCGAAGAGATCGAACCCAGTTACCGCAAATACCCAGGTATCATTTTCCAGCAACAACGGGAAGTGGGTAACCAGATCCTCAATATTGAGAAATTGAACAAAGCGGTAGACGGACGTACCCTCTTTAAGGATGTTACATTTACCGTGAACAAAGGTGATAAAATTGCCTTACTCAGCCGTGACCCGCTGGCCGTTACCAGTTTCTTCAATATCATCACTGCCGGAATAACCGCCGACAGTGGTTCTTACGAATGGGGTAGTACCGTTACGCATGCTTACCTGCCCCAGGAAAACAGCGAGTTCTTTAACGGACAGGATAACCTGATGGACTGGCTCCGCCAGTTTGTACCGGATCATGTAAAAGATGTGGATGAGCCCTTTCTCCGCGGTTTCCTTGGTAAGATGCTGTTCAGCGGCGAAGATGTACTGAAGAAAACCAACGTACTCAGCGGGGGAGAGAAAGTGCGTTGTATGCTCAGCCGCATGATGCTCCAGAATCCGAATGTTGTTCTGCTCGATCAGCCCACCAACCACCTGGACCTGGAGAGTATCCAGAGTTTCAACGAACAGTGTACAGAGTATAAAGGCATTGTCCTTCTGACCAGTCATGACCATACCTTCATGCAGACAGTCGCCAACCGTATCATCGAATTAACCCCCAAAGGCATTATCGATCGTCTCACCACCTTTGATGAGTACCTGGAAGATGAGCGGGTGAAAGCGCTGCGGGAGGAATTGTATAATTAGTCAGTAGATAGTTGCCTGCCTGCCGGCAAAGGCAGGTTAGAAGATAGTAGTCCAGTCAATTGGACATTGAGTATTGAGCGTTGAATATTGAGCATTGAATTACTTTGAAAAGAGAATGTTCAATATTCAATGATCAATTTTCATTTAAGAACCCTGAAAGGTGAAAAGATTAGAAAGGCTGAGGCAACGTATCGTAAAACCCCTTATCATACCTTGTAAATCGTAAATTTCCGGTGCTTATTGTGCTAAAAAAAAGACAACTCGTCTTGCTGGAAATCCGGCTTCTTTTTATCTTAGTCAGCGGAACAATGCCATAAATAATTACACCGGAATCCATTCCTACCTTACCTGTTAGTCCTTCCGGGAAAAATATGTATCCGGCCGGGAGGTATGTACCGGGCAAAGCAGCACCGGTATATTCGGGTTGAAACCAGGTGAAGTAAACTCATTTAAAAGAGGGCGTCTTACATAGATGGCCTCTTTTTTTATGACAGCCGCCCTCCGCTGCGCGGAAACTTTTAACACATAGGTTTAGTTTTCTCACAA
>DAORKK010000077.1:0-14366 GCA_035439525.1 Chitinophagaceae bacterium | reverse complement strand
AGAACGGGAATAAAGGCATCAGTTCATTGTTCATTCTCCGCTATCTCTATAATCCCACCACGCTATTTGCCGGTCCATCGGGTCTGCTCAAAGGTGGCAAGCTTTCTACCTTCGATATGGGCGGACGATTTCTGCTGGATGTATCCCGGGAAAAATTTGTGCTGAGTGCGGAAGCGCTTTATCGCAGTATCCTCGGGAGTTCTACCGTGGATCCTTCATGGCGGTTGGTGATGAATGCAGAGTATGATCTGGGCAGCAACCGTAAACTCACTTTTGCCTTTGGCCGGGACTTCGATGGCACCATCAGCAAAGGAGGAAACCTGGTGGCCATGATCAACCTGATTGCCGGCTTTGGCGGAGACAGAAAGATCGCGGATTAATTTGGCGATTTATCCTCCGAAGCGGGAGCGAAGGGAGACTGAAGACTTTTCCGTACATTTCCTTAATGCTTACCACTACCTTCCTCCTCTATGGAGCCAATGGTTATAGCGGGGAACTGATTGCCCGATATGCCAGCCAGTATAACCTGCACCCCATTCTGGCCGGCCGGAGAAAGGAGGCCATTGAACCCCTCGCGGCAAAATACGGATTGCCATACCGGATCTTTGATGTCAATGACACAACAACCCTTTTAACCGCATTGAAAGAGGTAAATGTGGTCATGAACGCCGCGGGGCCTTTTGATCAAACGGCGAAGCAAATCGTGGAAGCCTGTTTGCAGACCGGCACGCATTATCTCGATATCAATGGAGATATTTCCGTATTTGAGTTGATAAAACGGTTCGATGAAGCGGCAAAAAAAGCCGGCATCCTTTTATTGCCTGGCGCTGGTTTTGATGTGGTACCGACGGATTGCCTGGCTATGCATTTAAAAAACAAAATGCCGGATGCGGTTTCACTTAAACTAGCCTTTGCTACGCTGGGCGGTTCCCTCTCCCATGGTACGGCAACTACCATGGCCAATAAGCTGGGGGAAGGTGGTGCTGCCCGCAGAAACGGAAAAATCGTACATGAACCACTGGGCCAACGGGGGATGTGGGTAGACTTCGGCCAGAAGAAACTGTTTGTGATGAGTATTCCCTGGGGGGATATCTCCACGGCACATTTTACCACCGGCATACCGGATATTGAATGCTATACCGGTATCTCCCGTAAGGTGTTTTATTTTTTAAAACTGCAGAGGTTCTTCAACTGGGCATTACGGACCGATTTTATCCGGAAAAAACTCAAAGCAAGGATTAATCGCCTTCCGGCCGGTCCCACCGATGCGCAAAGAGACCGGGCCACAGGTTTTGTGTGGGGAGAAGTGACCAATGCAGCCGGAGAAAAAATAACCGCCCGGTTGACGGGTCCGGAAGGCTATACGATTACCGTTCATGCTTCACTGATCATTATCCGTAAAGTACTCAATGGAGATTTCAAAGCGGGTTATGGAACGCCGGCGGGTGTTTGGGGAGAAGGGTTGATATACGAAATACCGGGGGTGATAAAACCACTTCATCATTAATCAGCCGACACAATACGCTTTCCAAATGGCATCAGGGACAACTCCACCAGTTTAAAATGCTGCCTTCCCCAGGGAATGCCGATGATGGTAATACTGAGGAGCAAGCCCATCACGACATGAATTATAGCAGAAGCCAGTCCTCCACAAAAAATCCAGACGATATTAGCCAGCGTGGAAAGACAACCAGAGCCGGATGAATCACTCACTACCTTAAGGCCAAAAGGCATTAATATAAAGCCGGCAAGTTTGAAACATTGAAGTCCCCAGGGGATACCAATAATCGTAACGCATAACACCAATCCGCCGAAAAAATAACAAAGTGCTGCTAAAAAGCCGCCAAAGATCAGCCAGACCAGGTTACCCAGGAGATTCATATTGTTTGTTTAATCAGGTACAAATTACCGACTAATAAACATAACTGAATACTCAGAATGATAAATGGCAATACGATTCCCGGTTTTTTCGTTAGTATCGCAGTTATGAACCGACGCCTCTATATCTTCCTGGCCTGGGTGATCTTTGCTTTATATGGGGCATTACTGACCAAGAATATCCTCTTCAAACACGGCAATTACCGGTATTACAAAAGCTATTTCAACAGCGATTATAAACATTACTCTGCCAAAAAAGGATGGGAAAAAGCGAATATGACCCCCTTCCATACCATCAACATGTATTATAGAAACGGAAGGATCAATTCGGAAAACGCGAAATACAACCTGTTCGGCAACCTGATCGGTTTTGTTCCCTTCGGCATCCTTTTCCCGCTGCTCTTTCGTCGCATGCGGCATTTAATACTCACCACCCTGGCCGGATTCGGACTGAGCTTACTATATGAATATATACAGGTGAAAACCGGTCTTGGCTATTTTGATGTGGATGACCTGTTGTTGAATACGGCAGGTGCGCTGGCGGGGTATATTTTGTTCTGGTTACTAATGAAGACCTGGCGGTTTACCAGGAATGAATACAATAATATGCCATAAGATAAATTCCAAGAACCAAGATGCCGAAATAAGCATCAAGAAGCCAAGATCGCAAGAAGCCAAAGAATAATCAAGCTACAAAGCACAAATAAGGTCCAATAAAAAAGCACCAAGCCCTCCACCGGATTTTCTCAGGAGGGTTTGGTGCTTTTTTGAGGCCTGATAATTGGAATTTAATTGTTTCTTGTAATTTGATTATTCTTTGGCTTCTTGCGATCTTGGTATCTTGGTTCTTGGTTTCATAGTATCTTTAAAAAAACAAAAACCATGCGCTTCTTCCTCCTGACCACCGCCTTGTTCCTTTTCCATCAGCTCCCTGCCCAGCTCCTCATCAAAAACACCAATGTCATTGATGTGGAGCAAAAAAAGATACTGGCCGGGTATTCCGTTTTGATTGTTGACGGAAAGATCGTCCAGGTGGATAAGGATAAGAATGTCAAACCAATTCCGGAAGGCACTACCATTATCGACGGTACCGGTAAATACCTGAGTCCCGGTTTTACCGATGCGCACATACACTTCTTTCAAAGCGGTGGCCTGTATGCCCGTCCCGATGCGATAGACCTGCGCAAATACCGTCCCTATGCCGAGGAGATCAAATGGACGCATGGGCATATGGAAGACCTGCTGCGACGCTATCTCTCTGCCGGCATCACCTCGGTGATCGATGTGGGTGCGACAAATAATTTCCTTACACAAAAAGATTCCTTTGCCAGCAAACCCTGGTCACCCCTGGTCCGCATGACCGGTGCCTTGCTGACCACGTATGTACCGGCACCCTATAAAAATCTGGGAGATGATTCGCCATTTACCGAAATGCTCACGGAAGAGAATACCCGGAAAGCGGTCAGGGATCAGTTGCCCTTAAATACTGACTTTATCAAAATCTGGTATATAGTAACCGACCAGGATGTGGAAAAAGGAGCCAGGAAAAATCTCCCGTTGGTACAAGCTGCGATCGACGAAGCCCATAAAAACAATAAACGGGTGGCCGTGCATGCCACTGAACGGATCACCGCTCAACTGGCCGTGGAAGCCGGGGCCGATTTCCTGGTGCATAGTGTGGATGATGAAATAATCTCCGATGCATTTGTGCAATTACTGAAACTAAAGAAAACCGTGCTTTGTCCGACCCTCGTAGTGATGGGACATTACGGCAAAGTGCTCGGCGATCATTATCATTTCAGCACGGATGAACTGAACCTGGCCAATCCGGAAACCATTGGCTCGGTACTCGATTATCCCTGGCCCGATACCAGCCTTGCGAAAATCTATATTAAAAGCATGGAGTCCCCCTTGCAGGCCACAAAGGAAAAAACAGCCGATTCCATCATGACCGTGAACCTGCAGAAACTGGTTAATGGCGGCGTGACCATTGCTACCGGCACCGATGCCGGCAACACAGGTACCCAGCATGCCAGTTCTTATTTCATCGAATTGAATGCGATGCAAAATGCCGGCATGAATAACTGGCAGCTGTTAGAAGCCAGTACGATCAATGGCGCCAAAGCCATGGGACAGGAAAAAGAGTGGGGCAGTATTGCAAAAAATAAAATGGCCAACCTGGTGCTGCTTTGGGCGAATCCGCTGGACAGCATTGCCAACTGGAGAAAGATCAATCAGGTTATTGTAAAAGGTGTGGCCCATTTGCCGGAAACATTGGTGAATCCTTCCCCGGAATACCTGGTACAACAACAACTGAATGCATATAATGCCCACGACCTCGATGCATTTCTTGAACCCTATGCCGAAGATGTGGAACTCTATGAGTTCCCTGGTAAACTGCTGATGAAAGGCAAGGACGAGATGCGGAAGGATTATGAATTTCTCACCAAAGTGCCCAAATTATACTGCAAGGTTCAGAAACGGATCATCCAGGGAAATATGGTGATTGATCACGAGGAAGTATCAGGCTTTGGTCCTAAGCCGTTGTATGCAGTAGCGATTTATATAGTAGAGTTTGGGAAAATATCCAAGGTGTATTTCAAACAATAGCTGGAAGGCAAAGAACCAAGAACCAAAGACACCAAGAAGCCAAAGAAGCAACAATTATCAAAAGTCCAAAGAATAATCAAGTTTCAAATCACAAAAAAGCACCAAGCCCTCCTGCGAATATTCGGCGGAGGACTTGGTGCTTTTTTGAGTATTTATATTTGGAATTTATTTGTTCCTTGTGATTTGATTATTCTTTGGCTTCTTGCGATCTTGGCTTCTTGGTTCTTTTTTTCGCAAGTGTTTTCTTCAACTTATCACTTAACCTTTCAATTCCCGTTTGAATAGAAGCGTCAATTTTACCCCCGGCATAACCGGTCAGTCGTTTACTCAGATAGGCTGCACCCACATTCACCAGTCCGGTGACCAATCCTGATTCATCCGGTTTTTCGTGGGTGAACTCATTTAGTTTATTGCGTAGAAAATTGCCTGGTTTGAGATCATGCTTCAGCCCGTCCCAGGAATCTTTCAGCTTTTTTTCCTGTTCCAGTTGCTGTACACGCAAGCGCAGTTTTTCCCGGTCAATATCCTGTATGCGTTTAATCTTTTTCATCTGCTTCCTCATTTTCAAACATGGCTTCAATCAGTGCGTTCATGATCGGAATGCGGAAAAGGCGGTCTTTGGCCAGCCAGAGCAGGAGTCCGATCAGAAGCACGAGACCTGAAACAATCAGGAATCCCAGCCACAGGCTACCCAGCCATTGTCCGATCAGCAGGGCTGCCGCTACACAAAGCAGGGTCAGAAATAAAAAGAACACCAGGGCAGATAGCAGCATAGCAATCATCGTGGCGGCAAGATTGGACACCTTTTCCGCTAAAGACAGCTTTACCTGCGACACCCTGGTGTTTACGTAAGCTTTGAGTTGTTCGGCCAGTGACTCGAATTTGTTAAATTCTTCTGACATGATGGGTTGATTAGGCTTTTATCCGGTCAGATCACTTCTTCGAGTTCACCATTCATCCGGCTCATTTGCTCTTCCAGCTTTTCTTTTCCCTCTTTTACTTTCCGTTTAAACTGATCGGTTAGCTTTTTACCGCTTTCGGCGATCTTGTTACGGGTGTTTTCGCCTTTGTCAGGGGCAAATAACACACCCAATACACCACCAATAGCCATTCCGGCTCCAAGCGCAATCAGGATTTTAGATGTGTTTTTCATTTTCGTTGAGTTTGCAATTAAGAAATCAATCTGTTTACTCCTAATATAGTTCATAAACCGGGCCAGAACAATGAGGTAGTTCATATCGGTTCTTGAGCAGGGTCGTTTGAAACCCTCTTTATAAGGGAGGAAATTGCATAATTGCAGTGAATCTTAAAAAAGGGCATTGCAATCTTATAAACCCATAGCTGCCAATTTTTTATGTAATTCCTGCCAGAATTGACTTTTTGACGGAATGACCGGTATTTGGGTGTCACCCAAATCACTGTCAATTAAATATTTCGCTCCTACGGAGCTCCGGAACAGCCTGCAAATTCACGGGCTAATGATATGTCGCCCCGCTGGGGCTCAAATTTACCCTCCGAAGCTTTAGCGAAGGGGGGGGCTGATGGCACCCTAAAGGAATAAAAAATTGTCCATTCTAAGAACCTCCTTAAGTAGGGGCTGTTGACTACTAACTACCGACTACTAACTACTAACTGACTTTCTGTCCGTCCTCCTGCTTTGGCCCAATCTTGGTACTTTCGCGTCCACTATATAAACAGTCAAATCTTAAATAACTATGGTACAGGAAAAAGGCACGATTTCAATTAACACGGAAAACATTTTCCCGATCATTAAAAAATTCCTCTATTCGGATCACGAGATATTCCTGCGTGAATTGGTGAGCAATGCAGTGGATGCCACCCAAAAAATCAAACGACTGGGCTCGCTCGGGCATTATAACCAGGAACTGGGCGATCTGAAAATCCGCGTGGCGGTGGATCCCGAAGCAAAGACAATCACGATCTCGGACAGCGGACTCGGGATGACTGCCGAAGAAATCAAAAAATATATCAACCAGGTAGCTTTCTCCGGCGCTACTGAATTCATGGAAAAATTCAAGGAAGCCAATGATGCCAATGAGATCATCGGCCGCTTTGGTCTTGGCTTCTATTCTTCCTTTATGGTGGCCGAACGGGTGGAAATCCAGACCCTCTCCTACCAGGAAGGCGCCACCCCGGCCCGGTGGACCTGTGATGGCAGTACCGAATTTGAGATCACCGATGGCACCCGTACTGAGAGAGGAACCGATGTGATCCTTTATATCAATGAAGATTCAGTGGAGTTCCTGGAAAAACACCGGCTCCAGACTATCCTCGACAAATACGCTAAGTTTCTGCCCGTACCCGTACAATTTGGTACCAAGACAGAATCTGAACCGGATGGCGAAGACGAAAATGGTAAAGCCAAATACAAATCGGTTGAAGTTGATAATATCATCAACAATACCAACCCGATCTGGACCAAGGCACCCGGTGAACTGAAAGATGAGGATTACCTGAATTTTTACCAGGAACTCTATCCTTTCCAGGAAGAACCCCTGTTCTGGATTCACCTCAATGTGGATTATCCCTTTAACCTGACCGGGGTGCTTTATTTCCCTAAACTGAAAAATGATTTTGAAGTTCAGAAGAACAAGATCAAACTCTTCAGCCGCCAGGTATTCATTACGGATGAAGTAAAAGATATCGTACCCGAGTTCTTACTGCTGCTCCATGGTGTGATCGATTCCCCCGATATCCCACTGAACGTAAGCCGTTCTTTTCTGCAAAGCGACAGCAATGTAAAAAAGATCAACAGCTATATCAGCCGTAAAGTGGCCGAGAAACTGGCCGAACTATTCAAAAAAGAACGCAAAGCCTACGAGGAAAAATGGAGCGATATCGGTCTGTTTGTCAAATATGGCGCTCTGAGTGATGAAAAATTCTATGAGAAGGCCAAAGAATTTCTCCTGTTGACCAATACAAAAAAAGAAAATTATACCCTGGAAGAGTATAACGCGAAAGTGAAAGACTTCCAGACTGATAAAACCGGACAGGTGGTGTATCTCTACACGGTTGACCCCGAACAACAACACAGTTATATCGCAGCCGCGGAAAAGAAAAGTTATGATGTGTTGCTGATGAACTCCCCGATCGACAGTCATTTCATCCATCACCTGGAAATGAAACTGGAAAAAACATCGATGAAACGGGTAGATGCCGATGTGGTGGATAAACTGATCGAGAAAGAAGACAGTGAGAAACACACACTGACCACGGAAGAAACCGATAAACTCAAAGCCATCTTTGATAAAGCGATCAGCAATCCGGCCATGAAAGTGGAAGTGGAAAGCGGGGCGGCCGACAGCTTCCCGGTCAGCATTACGATGGAAGAATGGATGCGCCGGATGAAAGACATGAGCAAACTCGGTGGCGGTATGAATTTCTACGGTGCCATGCCCGATAATTATAAAGTAGCCATCAACGGCAATCATAAACTGATCAGTAAAATCTTATCGGCCGACGAAGCCCAGCAGACTGTGCTGGCCAAACAGGCATTCGACCTGGCCTTACTGGCCCAGGGTATGCTCAAAGGTGCGGACCTGACAGCTTTTGTGGAGCGCAGTGTGGAAGTGCTCTAAGGGAAGCGAGAAGCGAGAAGCTAGAGGCTAGAAGCAAGAAGCAAGAAGGAACCTCCTGACGGAATGATCCAAATAATCAGGTGGTTCCTTCTTTAGGATCCCTTCTCGCTTCTAGCCTCTAGCTTCTAGCTTTTTCCGTACTTTAGCGCCTCATGCCCATTTACCTCTGCTCCCTTAATTCAGGCAGTAATGCCAATTGTTACTATGTCGGTAACGCTGATGAAGCGATCCTGGTGGATACCGGGCTGAGTTGCCGTGAGACCGAGCGGAGAATGCAGCAACGGGAGCTGGATATGGGAAAGGTGAAGGCGATTTTTATTTCTCATGAACATGGCGATCATATCACCGGGATGTCGGGACTGTCAAAGAAGTATCATATCCCGGTTTATATCACCAACGGCACTTTTCTCAACAGCCGGATGCCCCTGGAAGAAGACCTGATCTGCACGTTCAAACATGCATCACCGGTCAACATTGGCGGACTGACCATAACCCCATTTAAAAAATCACATGACGCGGCGGATCCGCATAGTTTTATCATTTCCGCACATGGCGTACATGTAGGGGTGATCACCGATATCGGGTATGCCTGTAAAAAAGTGATTAAATATTTCGGGCAGTGCCATGCCGCCTTCCTGGAAGCCAACTATTGTCCGGATATGCTCCGCAACGGATCTTATCCTTATCATCTGCAAAAACGCATCAGCGGCGATGAGGGCCACCTCTCCAATCAACAGGCACTGGAGTTATTCCAGCAGTATCGTTCCCCCGAACTCGAACTGCTGATCCTCTCGCATTTATCCAAGAACAATAATTCCCCTGAAACCGTCGCCCATCTCTTTGCCCCGCATGCTGCAGGCGTCAATGTAGTGGTCGCCTCCCGATACGAAGCAGGCGAAGTCTTCTGCCTGGAAGATAAAGAAGTACCAAAGGAAGTGATGAAGACGAGGAAGAAGGCGTTGAAGAATGAGAACCAATTGAGTTTATTCTAACTCCGAGTTGCTTGATGCCAGCAGCGAGTTGCGAGCTACGAGTTACGAGCAGATCACGTAAAACGAGGAACTGTAGGTTATATTAGATTAACCTTCTAAGGAGGTGTATTGACTCCCGACTACTAACTACCGACTAGTTTCAGGGGCTGTTTCCTGACACCTGGCAGCTGACAGCCGACAGCTTCTTCAAATACAAGTTTCCTCCTTCGTCGGAGATATGACCATTTCCCTGTGCGAAGTTTCCTCCTTCGTCGGAATGACAGGGCGTCGGGGGGTGAGGAAGGGAAATACAAGATTTCTCGCTGCGCTCGAAATAGAAGTAACACTACATTGTTCTAGAAAGTTCTCCTCAGAAGGGGCTGTTGACTACCGACTCCCGACTACTAACTACCGACTAAGGCGCCAGCCTTTCCCTCTTCCACCCCTCTCCCTCCGGCGTATACAAGATCCGGTCGTGCATCCGGCTCGGTCTTCCCTGCCAGAACTCTATTTTCGTGGGTTTTACCCGGTAACCACCCCAGTGCGGAGGTTTGGGAATCTGTCCGTGTTTGAAACGTTCTGCGTAGTAGTCAAAGGTTTCCTTCAGCCAGGCTTTGCCGGCCACCACCATACTTTGAGGAGAAGCCCAGGCGCCGATCTTGCTGCCATCGGGGCGGCTGTCAAAATAATCAATGCTTTCTTTCATGGAAATTCGTTCGGCAGTTCCGTTGATCCGTACCTGTCGTTCCAGTTCTTTCCAGAAGAATAATAAACAGCAGTTGGCATTAAAATCCAGTTGCTGACTTTTAGCGCTATTGTAATTGGTAAAGAAGACAAATCCTTTCTCATCAAAAGCTTTCAGCAACACGGTGCGGGCTTCGGGCATACCATCCTGACCGGTACTGGCAATGGTCATGGCATTATATTCCAGTATCTCAGATTTACTGGCATCCTCCCACCATTTTTCAAACTGGATGATCGGCGAGGCGGCCACATCATCCTCATTGAGTGTGCTGAGGGCATAATCCTTACGGAGCCGGGCAATTTCTTCTGCTGTCATATTGCAAATTTAGCCACGTTATAGCTTAGACCCTGCTTTTTCTATAAACTGAGATGGAGCTTCATAAAAAAACCGGGTCTCCCCGGCTTCATGCTGACTATTCAGAAATGTGTTTATACCATTGCTGGCTTCAGTTCCCGGGCCAGCGCTTCGCCCAACTCCAATGCCTCCCGGTTAACGGGTAACAGGTGGTGGTATTTCTCCGGCAGCACTTTGGCCAGTGCCTCCAGTATGGATTCGTTTTTAACAACCGGCTTCAGCTGCAGGTAAGCACCAAGCATAATCATGTTCATCGTCTTGGCATTCTTCATCTTCAAGGCTTCGGTTGTGGCGGGTATCCCAATGATGTCAATATCATCTCGGGTGGCCGGCTTAAAGATATTACCGGATTCATATAACAGTAATCCACCGGGTTTGATCCTTGGGGCAAACTTATCCATGGAAGGCTGGTTCAGCACAATGGCGGAATCAAACTGGGAAAGAATCGGGGAACTGATTTTGTTTTCCGAAAGGATCACAATACAGTTTGCCGTTCCGCCCCGCATCTCCGGGCCATAGGAAGGCATCCAGGATATTTCCTTTTTCTCCACCATCCCCGCGTATGCGAGCGTCATGCCGAGTGATAATACACCCTGGCCACCAAAACCGGCGACAATCAGTTCTTCCAGCTGGCGACAATCATTCAGGCTGTTCATATCGGTACATTTTACTTTTTAATAAATTTTCAGGTCCTCCGATTGGGGCACTTTTATATCCCCCAGCGGGAAGGTTTTGATCATTTCCTCATCAATAAACTTCGAAGCTTCCACCGGGGTCATCTTCCAGTTGGACGGACAATTACCGATGATCTCCACCAGGCAAGTTCCTTTGTGCAGTTGCTGGTATTTGAATGCATTCAACAGGGCTTTCTTTGTTCTTCTTACCGCATTCGGATTATTTACCGCCTGCCGGGTGACATAAAATGAACCGGGCAGATTGGACATCAGTTCGGATACTTTGATCGGTGCGCCATAATAACTCACATCCCTTCCATCCGGACTGGTCGTGGTATGCATACCGGGTAAGGTAGTAGGTGCCATCTGTCCACTGGTCATACCGTATACCGCATTATTTACAAAGACAATAAGAATGTTTTCTCCGCGGTTGATAGCGTGCAATGTTTCCGCAATGCCGATTGCCGCCAGGTCACCATCTCCCTGGTACGTGAATACATATTTCTCCGGCATCAGTCTTTTAATACCCGTTGCTACCGCACAAGCCCGGCCATGAGCGGCCTCCTGCATATCAATATCCATATAGTCATAGGCGAATACTGAACAACCTACGGGTGCCACACCCACTGTTTTTTCCTGGATATCCAGCTCTTCCACCACTTCCATGATCAGTTTATGCACGAGGCTATGGGCACAACCCGGACAATAGTGCATCGGCGCATCCACCATGGTGACCGGTTTATGATACACCATTTCATATTCCTCCTCTTCCTTATGACAAGCGGGAAGGTTCAGTACCGGTAAAGGGCCGGTTAATACATGTTGATCAGTTGACATGATGATACTGTATTAAGGTTTCTAAATGATGTACTATTTCCTCGGGATTGGGCATCATACCGCCCATACGTCCGT
This sequence comes from Chitinophagaceae bacterium, assembly GCA_035439525.1. GTDB lineage: Bacteria > Bacteroidota > Bacteroidia > Chitinophagales > Chitinophagaceae > JJ008. The sequence continues at coordinate 2,623 of DAORKK010000077.1, read as the reverse complement.
AAAACTCAACCGGTATTTTTCCATTCACGGCCAGCCGTACATCTTCCACCATCTGTCCGCTGTTGAGTTCCACACTCAGCATCATCTTTGTAGTGGAAGCCAGTTCATTCAGCCGCTGATACGGATAGGGATAGAGGGTGATGGGACGGAAGAGTCCGATTTTAATTCCTTTTTGCCGGGCAATATCCATCGCTTTCTGGCAGATACGGGCACTGAGCCCATAAGCCACAAACAGGAAATCCGCATCGGCCGTATTAATTTCCTCAAAGCGTACTTCATTCTCCCGGATAGTTTTAAATTTTTCTTCGAGATGCCGGTTATGCTCTTCCATTTTCTCAGGAAGAATATGCAGCGAAGTGATATAGTTACGCGTACGCGTTTTCGGTTTACCAGTCGTAGCCCAGGAGGATTTGTCTACTACGGGACGTTCATAAGGTTTGAACTGTACTTTTTCCATCATCTGACCAATGGCTCCATCGGATAACATCAGCACGGGGTTCCGGTATTTATCCGCCAGGTCAAATCCGAGATATACAAAATCGGCCATTTCCTGTACAGAAGCGGGTGCCAGTACGATCATGCGGTAATCGCCATGGCCTCCCCCCTTGGTGGATTGGAAATAATCACCTTGTCCGGGTTGTATCGTTCCTAAACCAGGTCCGGCCCGGTTCACATTAACAATTAAGCAAGGCAGTTCGGCTCCAGCGATATAAGATATTCCTTCCTGCATCAGGCTGATACCTGGAGAGGAGGAACTGGTCATGGTACGAAAGCCTGCACCAGCAGCTCCATAAACCATATTGATGGAGGCCACTTCACTTTCGGCCTGCATCACGATCCGGTTATGTTTAGGCATTTCGCGGGCGAGGTATTCCAATACTTCCGACTGGGGCGTAATGGGATAACCGAAATAGGCATCACAACCGGCCAGTATCGCGGCTTCAGCCATGGCCTCATTCCCCTTCATGAGTTTAAATTCAGTCATATCGGTTATTTTGTTGGAGTGATAATGCTTTGGAGTTGTTCGCGTATATCCGTTGGCGTTATATCCACCGGTTTCTTTTTCGGATGAGTGCGGTATACCGTGATCACGGCATCCGGGCAAACCAGGGCACAGTTCACGCAACCGGTGCAGACCTCATTATTGGCCAGGACATAGCGATATCCTTTTATATTGATCGTGTCGGATAAAGTGAGTGCATGTTCCTTGCAGGCGGCGGTGCAGAGTTCGCAACCTTTACACCGTTGTATATCAATTTCCACCTTCCCTTTTACCTTTCTTTCCTTGGAAGAATTGGGGCTGCCGTTGTTTTGTTCCATTGTCAGGGATTTAAGCAGTTTTTCGAATGAACATTTGTTAGGCACAGGGGCCTAATCAAATCTCCAAAAATCCCGTCCGGAAAACACAAGGACAGGTCATATACAGGTATGATTGTTATCAGTTTCGCGGGGCCGGTTCCGGCTCTTCTACCGTAAGACTCAATACTTTAAGTTCCTTACCCTGGAGTATATTCATCAGGTAACCCTGGCATTGAGGACATGGAGTGGCAAAGGAATGAAGGGGAAAAACGTTATCACAATCCGAGCAGCGGGCTTCACCTGGAATGATTTCAATAAGCAATTCAGCCGCCTCCAATACGGTTCCGGATTTAATAGCAGAAAAGGCAAACAGCAGGGCCTCAGTTTCAATCCCGCTGAGTTCACCCACCTGGATATTCACCCCCGTAATCACCCCATCACTGCCGGCCGGTAATGACCGCTCGGCAATCGACATAATAGAATGGGCAATGGATAATTCATGCATGATCCATAGATTTCGGTTATTGCGGTGTTTCACCCGCTTTGTCTTCTGATGCTTTTTTGGCGGCAGCTGCTGCTTTATCCGCAGCGGCCTTTTCAGCCGTCTTTCTTTTCTTTTCCGCCGCATACAGTTCACGGCTTTCTATGGCTTCATCAAACAATTTATTCCAGCCATTATTGATATTCTCTTCTTTCAGCGCACAGGGAGCCGGTTCTGCCGTCTGAAAAATCGCGCCTTCCTTCGGACAGGACCGCACACATTCATGGCAATAGATACAAACCGCCCGGTTATAGTGGTAAGTCTGTTTGCCTTCCATATCCTGCGAAAACACAATGGCACCCGGAGGACAGGCTGCTTCACAACGACGGCACCAGATACAAAGACTCTCTTCAAACCCGATCAATCCCCGATAATCATCGGGCTTATAAGTTTGCTCAAACGGATATTTGGTTGTAACCGGTTTCTTAAAGACATTACCCAGGGCAGAGAAAAAAGTGTTCATTTTGATAACGTTTACAAATTATTTAGTGTGAGTGGTCAGTAGTCAGTAGTGAGTTATGTACTAAAGCAGAAAAAGGTTTAAAGTAACGTGAATGCACTCACCACTCACTACTCACCACTCACCATCCTATCTCGCCGTACACGACAAACACGGATCATACGACGCAATGATCGCCGGGGCGGACCCATATTCATTTCCTTCAAAGGCCTTTACCATACCAGCCACATTGGAAAAAGTCGGTGCTTTTATTTTTAAGCGTTCCAGTACCTGTGTCTTGTTTCCCTTTGCGTAATAAAATAATTCACCACGCGGAGCTTCGA
>DAORKK010000076.1:0-14513 GCA_035439525.1 Chitinophagaceae bacterium | reverse complement strand
GAGGCATTGGAAATAAACCGTTTCTCCATGGCAAATGATTCCTCCAGCCGGTTCAGCAATGCATTGAACGTCTCATTGAGCTCGGCCAGTTCATCTTTTCTTTTCCCTGTAAAAAGCCGGTGTGAAAGGTTTTGAGATGTGATCAGTTTCACATCATAGATGGTTTGTTTGATTGGCCTGACGATCGTCCGGGAAAAAAGAAAACCAGCGAGCAGTGTCACGATCACCGCCACCGGGAAATAAATAATCACTATTTTTTTCAGGTTATTGATATATGCCGTTCCGGGGATATTTTCGGCGGCAACCAATACCAACACTCCGTTTTCGTGAGAGAAAACGCCGATCTCTTTTTTATCCAGGCTTAAAAAATATTCGCCGCTTTCTTTTGCTTTAAACAACCAGGAGGTATCGGGTATTAATACAGCCACGTTCTGATCATGGAACTCATACAATTCGTTGTAATCCGCACTGTAAATACCAATATTCTTGTTTAAAAGTACGGGGGGTGAGTTGGCATCCAGGGTTTTGAGCAGGTTAGTGGAGTCGTTGTTGAGCCTGTCATAAAAATAGGCCGCCCTCCCTGCCCGGGACCTGATTTGCTGCTTGAAATTCCGGTTAATATTTTCTTTGCTCAACATGAATATTAATACGGCCATTCCAAGCAGGATACAGGAAACAATTCCTGTAAACAACAGGTTTATTTTAACGGCTAGTTTCATTCACTTTTATCTTTCAGGATATAGCCCATACCAACCTGGGTATAAATCAACGGGGTTTCAAATTTTTTGTCGATCTTTTTCCGAAGATAATTAACATATACGTCAATGACGTTCGTGCCGCTGTCAAAATCAATATCCCAGACATTCAGCGCGATGTCTGCGCGGGACAATACCCGGTTCTTGTTTCGCAGAAAGTATTCAAGTAACTGGAACTCTTTTGCCGTCAGGCTGATCGAAATGCCATTCCTTGTTACTTCTTTTGTATCCAGGTTCATGACCAGGTCACCTGCAGTCAGTTCTGTTCCGGGAGCAACATTACTGTAAATTCTTTTCAGGAGGGCCCGGACCCTCACCAGCAGTTCTCTGAAGTCGAAGGGTTTACTGATATAATCATCAGCGCCCATCTCAAACCCTTCAAGCTTTTCCTCCACTGCGTTCATGGCGGTCAACATGACCACCGGGACCTTGGCATCCAGTCCACGGATGGTTTTACACAATTCATATCCATTCATGCCTGGTAACTTGATATCAAGAATGAGCAGGTTAAAATTACCCTGGCGGAACAGCTGTAATCCGGTCAGGCCATCATAGGCCACTTGCGTATTAAACCCGTTTTCTGCCAATCCCTGCTTCAGCGAATCCGCAATATTCCGTTCATCCTCAACTATAAGTATATTCATTTCAGTCATGTTGCATAAACGGTTTTAAGAAGGTGGAAGTAAACGTGCTTTACATCATGTAGACGAAGTTCCGGAAATAAACTTTTATATAGTTTTTTACCTGTGGTTATGGGGCAGCAGCTGTCAGCAACTGTAAATGAATGAGTTTGAAATGTATTTCTTTGTTTGCTCTTTCTTCATTTTTATATTTGCCCTATGAAAATTCATCACTTCCTCCTGATCCTGCTCAGTGTGTTTGCTTTGTCCTGCAAAAAGGATAAAAACAAATCTTCCATCGACCTTTCTGCTATCTACTTCGCCGGAAATGAAGTGGATGGAGGTCCTGTAAAGCCCGTATACTGGAACAACAATACCAAAACAACTCTTCCGCTTGGCGGACCAGCTTTCAATGGCAATGCCAACAGTATCCGGATAGCCGGTACCGATGTATATGTGGCGGGTGAAGAATCGGAGCCTGGTAAAACACAGGCCATTCTTTGGAAAAACGGAGTCCGCACAGCGCTTCCATCCGTTGAAACAAACAGCTGGGCCTATTCCGTTTTTATCAATGGCGGAGACGTGTATGTGGCGGGTAAAGAACAAAATCCCACAACCAGTAAAGAATACCCCATCCTCTGGAAAAACGGGGTACGTACTCAATTACTTGCACCAGATGATGCTACGGGTATTGCCCGTTCTGTTTTTGTAAACGGTACCGATGTATATGTGGCGGGCGAGATCATCAACAACACGGGTAACTCTTTTCCTGCTTATTGGAAAAACGGAAACCTGGTACAACTGAGCACGACTACAGGGGGAATAACAACAGTTGTCTTTATAGACGGTACAGATATCTATCTCGCAGGTGCAGATATAGTATCCGGAAACAAGCTGCCGGTGTATTGGAAAAACGGCGTGAAGACCACCCTCCGCACCAGTACTGCATTACCTTACGGACAAGGGAATGATATCAACGTCAAAAACGGCACCGTATATGTCGCCGGTGTTGAATATCCGGCCTCACCCGGAAAAAGCAATGGTGTTCTCTGGATCAATGGTACATCTACCACCTTCTCAATACCAACCCAAACAATTATTGCCGCCAACGCTATTCATCTGGCCGGCAATGAACCGGTCGCTGCAGGTAATCAAAATGGGCTGGCCACTTATTGGGTAAACAGCAATGGCTGCTTCCTCAGCAACAACGTAAGCCGGGTAAATGCGGTAACGGGGAAATAAAGAAAGTAAATGCTACGAATCCCGAAGTATCGGGACGAAAATCACGCTTAGCACCCATTCGTACTTCGACCCGACACTTCGGGAATCTAACCTCGTGCTTGCTGTTTCACCCCACCTCCACATGCACCGACACCCCTTTCCCCGGCTCCGACTGCACATCAATACTCCCCTTCATATACTCCACCCGGCTCCGGATATTGGTCCAGCCAATACCTTTTGCTTCCTGCACCAGTTTCGGATCAAAGCCCTTGCCGTCGTCCTCCACGGTGATGCTGAATGAATCCCCCTTCTTACTGACCTGTACGATCGCCGTCCGGGCAGCGGCATGTTTGAGCGTGTTGTTGATCAGCTCCTGTACGATCCGGTAGATATTGACTGCCCTGGTTTGTTCCACCTGTTCATTTTCCAAACCAATGGATTGGTAACTGATCTGCAAAGCACCTGACTGATTGATTTCGTTACAAAAATCCTTTAATGCGGTATGCAGCCCGAAACGGACCAGTGCCTCGGGCATCATGTTATGTGCCACGCGGCGCATTTCCTTGATGGAACTGTCGATCATATCCATACTGCGCTCAAATGCCTGCTGGTTATCGGGGGTCATGACCATATTTCCTTTCATGGTCTGAAAAGAAAACTTGATACCGGATAACATTCCACCGAGTCCGTCATGCAGGTCCTTGGCCAGCCGGGTTCTTTCCTGCTCCTCTCCTTTTAAGATGGCCTCGGTGGCGGTTAATTGTTGCAAGGCTTCCAGCTCACTGATCCGTTGCTGCTGCAGTTTTTTCTTCTGCTGATAATTGCGGTAGGCAAGAAAAGAAAACAACAGTAAAACCGCCGACGCGCCGATCAGCAGATAGATCAGGTTCTTCCGCTTTTGTAACTGGGTTTCTTGTAATAATAACTGCTTGTCCTTTTTACTGGTTTCATATTTTTTCTCCAGGTCCGTGATATACTTTTTGGCATCAAGACTGGTAACCGAATCACTCACGTCCTTATATTTCTGATGAAATTCATAGGCTTCCTTGTAACGGCCCGTGGCTGCATAAACATCGGCCATATACCGGTACCCTTCATCCAGCATATTGTAATACCCGATGCTGTCGGCCAGACGGACCCCCCCTAGCAGGTACTTTTCGGCATCGGCATATTTTTTCTGTTGAATGGAGATCCCGCCAAGCTGCAGCTGAGATTCGGCTTTACCATAACTATAATTATACAGTTCGGCAACAGCATAACATTTTTTAAAATAAAAAGCCGCGGAATCAAACTGTTCCAGCTGCCGGAACACCTGCGCCTTTATCAGGTAATAGGTAACCTGAATATCCGGGCTATTGATATGGGCTTTTTCATCAAAATAAATACCGGCGGTATCAATATATTTTTTAGCCATAACCAGGTTGTTCTGCTGGGTATGTACATAAGCATTGGCGAGTGTAAAACAGGCCATGAATATTTTCTGGCCAAGGCCGGTCTTTTTGGCGGCAGCCAGCGCTTTATACGCATATTCGTTCTGCTGTTTCGGTTCACCGATGTCCCCAAACGTATTGGCGAGATTACAATAGGGCGTCACCAGATCGTCCGGCATGCCCGCCTGCTCCAGCAACGTAATGCCCTTGAGGTAATACTCCACGGCTGTTTCCGTATCATTGATCCTTTTATATTTTCCGGCAATATCATTATACGCGTTAGCCAACATTTTAGGGGCCCTCGGATGATCCGATTGCTGGTAATACAGAATAGCGGTATCAAGGATGGCAATCGCTTCCTCATTTTGGTTTGCATTGCTGACTAAATAGGCCAGGTTCTGATAAATCCGGCCCAGGTTATATTTCAGCTTCTTGCTTTTGGCAAACCGAATGGCATCGAGGTAAGCCTGCCTGGACTTCGCTGTATCCACCAGTTCATAATCAATAGCGAGTCGCATCATGCTCACCGCCCGGTTGGTATCGGGCATGGAGCCTTTCAGTTCCTGGGTAATACTGTCTACCAGGTGCTGCTGGGCATGGGCGGTTGTAATCACGCAGCAAGCGAAAATGGATAGAAAAACAATTTTTTTCATACAGAAAAGTACTCTTTTAGGGGGATTTGGCAAATAAAGGTGATTAATCAAGGTATCAGCATAAGCACCCTCTCTGAAAGTTGAACATTGAACATTGATTATTGAGCATTGGTATTCTTAGTAAACAAAATGTTCGTGTCAGACTGAGTAGTCCCGCAAATGAAGTCCTACACGGATATTGAAAAAATAAAGGCGGGACGTATCGAAGGCGGACGAGACAAAGTAAAAAAAATCCCTCTTTCACAGGAACTCCAAAAACCTCCTTTATCCCATCTTTACCTAAATACCTCTTTCATGAAATCTTTGTTGTTTTTCCTGCTTGTATACAGCACCGCTTTCGCCCAGCCATGTACCAAATCGGACGACCTGCTCAACATCCCCGGCTCATTAAAAGACCATACGAAATTCCCCATCGGCGGCGGCACCTTTACCGCATTGGAAAAACAGGTGGCTTTGAAAACCCTGATCAGGGCGGAGAACCTGTGCAAAAAAGGCTTTACACTGAAAGGAGGAGAAGCAAGCTGCTGGTTCCACCTGGAAGATGGGGGCTATTTTGACGTCAATCCGGTAACCGTCTACCGCCTGAAGATCGGGTTCTACCGGCATATTTGTGTAAACGGAAAAAAAGTGAACAGTGATGAATACGGGGTTGATTTCAATATTATCATTAATCCGGAACTGGACGATCATTATCCCTTTGCTGTACCGCCCTCTGCCAATGAGTTTTACCAGGACCGCGCCAAACTTGGCTACCTGCCGATTTCCATCTTCCGCTACCTGAGTATGACAGCTGCCATGGGTGAATCGATCAATAACGGGAAAGGATATACCGGATATACAACAGGCAATAATTACAATGAACATAAGGATGAATACCGCAATTGGTATATCACCAAACCGGGAACTCCTGTACTGATCCCCGTAACCAGAAAGGAATTCCTGGAAAGCCTGCTGGAATGTTATGAACGCGAAAAACGCTTTGTAACCAACCGGATGAAAATAAAACTCGATGAGTCCATCCGCTATATGGCCCAGTACCAGAAAAGCGGTAATAAAGCCATGTACCAGTCACACCTGGAAAATAAACAACAGGCTGAAAAAGCCATGTCGGAACTGGATGGTATCCTCCTCAATAAAAAACAAGTAGTACAAGACCTCCTGAAAAAAGATACTAACTGGTTGCAACAACCAGCCATGATCGACCCCGGTAAACGGATCGCATTCGATGAGCGCAAACCTCAGGAATCCATGGTCTTTACCGGCTTCTTCTCCGGACCCGCTGCGCACACCCTCTATCGCTACAACCCCGCTCTCGCCGCTGCGCTGAAATCCCAACCAGCTAAACCGCTCTTCTTCCAGGTTCAATACCGTTTCAAGTCGGAAGAGCTGTTTTCTAAACAGATCACGGAGGGTTTTGTAAAGGGGTTTGATTTTGAAGCGCTCAGAAAGCTCCTATAAAGTACGAGGTACGAAGTATGAAACCTGCTAAGAAAGTTGCCATTCTTCTTTCTTCTTATCCTGTACTTACCTGAGTCTCCCCGTTGCCCGTAAAGCATTCAGGATGGCGGGATCATTCCGTTTATCCAGTTGCTGGAGTGCCGGCACCTGGTCCATAAACGCATAGCGCATCGGCAGGTCATTCGTTCCGGTAAGAATCGGGTCAATGGTAGCAATTCCAAAGGTTATTGAACTCAGATAAGCCGGATGCACCCGGCCATAATAAATGGGCGCGTTGTTGACCGTTACGGCAAAAGCTTTGTCCGGACCAAAAGGCTGGACATCCTGTTTGATATTCGTACGGATCCGGAACGACCTCGCCTGTTGATCATAATAGCTGATCTCATCATCACGGACAAAGGGGGTATCCTGCAAAACGGCATTGTTGATACTCACGAGGCCGGGGTTAGAAGGGTCGTTATCTGTAGTGTAAGATTGTAAAAGATATATTTCCACCTTTCCCGTGCCTTTCTTCCGGCAGCCGGGCAATAGCAAAAAGGAAATAATAATGAAAAGGATTCCTTTCATAGCTGGTTTTTTCGGTTTGACAAGGGAGGATGGCTTTTCGTTGCGCGGGGACCGTGTGTTTAATGCGGCGTTATAATTATGTCACCCCTTTGGGGCTTTGTGGGCCTTTTCTCTTTTCCGTGCTACAATTGTGATACCCCTTCGGGGCTGGGGATGAGTAAAATATTAGCAGGGGGTAATATAATAATGCCACCCCTTCGGGGTTTTTCGTTCATGGTTTGTTACAATTCCCTTCTGCTATAATAACATCACCCCTTCGGGGTTTGTGTCTACCCGCTTTTCATCGAAAAAAACGAGATGTTCGTGTCATCCTGAGTAGCTGCCAAGCAAATTTTTCAGGGTTTATGAAATATGATCAAGCAGCGTATCGAAGGATGAACAAAACTACATTCCATACTCACTCAAAAACTTAATCCGCATAATCTTCAGCTGCTCCCAGTTAAAATTATACTCCCTCAGTTCTTCCTGCGCTACCTGCAATGAACTCGTCTCACAACTCTTGAAGTATTCAATGATCTCATCCTGATCATCCTCGTCGAGCATCTCGTCGATGGCGTAGGTGAGGTTGAGCTTGGTGCCGCTGGCGGCAATGGTTTCCATTTCCTCGAGCATTTCATCCATACTCCAGCCTTTGTTCTTGGCAATGGTCTCCAGGGAGACTTTCTTATCGGTGTTCTGGATAATATATACTTTGTTGCCGCTCTTGTTGACCACACTCTTCATCACAAAATCATCGGGGCGCTCAATATTATTGTCCTCCACATATTTCTTGATCAGTTCCACAAACGGTTTTCCGTATTTCAAGGCCTTGCCCTTGCTCACCCCCTGGCATTTCTCCAGTCCCTCGAGCGTGATAGGATAAAACGTGGCCATATCCTGCAGGGATGATTCAAGAAAGATAACAAACGGTGGCAGGCTCTTTTTCTTCGCTTCTTTCTGCCGCATGTCTTTCAGCATCTCAAACAATTGCTCATCGGTGGTGGCACCGGTGCTGACTTCTACATTTTCCTCATCATCTGCATTGGCATCATCATAGAGGTTATTCAGCACGATCATGAAGGACTTCGGCTTTTTCATAAAAGCATCCGCCTTCTTCGTGAATTTCAATACCCCGTATTCTTCAATATCTTTTGTCAGCAGTCCTTCCAGGATCATCTGGCGGATCAGTGAATTCCAGAAATGATTGTCGCGGTCGTTCCCGCTGGCAAATACATCCAGCACATCATGCCGGAACATCTGGATCTGCGGGGTGAGCTTACCGCTGATGATCTGTACCACATAGTCTGTGGCAAAACGTTCATCCAGCGCCTTGATGGCTTTTAATACCAGCACCGCTTCGTCCTTCGCCTCTATTCGTTCTTTCGGATGTTTACAGTTATCACATTGTCCGCAATTCTCGGGCTCATACTCCTCACCGAAATAACTCATCAGAATCTTCCGGCGACATACTCCGGTCTCGGCAAAGGCCACCGTCTCATTAATCAGCTGTGCCCCAACCTCTCTTTCACTCAGCGGCTTATCGCGCATCAGGTGCTCCAGTTTACTTACATCCTTGTGCGAATAATACAATACACATTTCCCTTCGAGTCCGTCACGGCCGGCACGACCGGTCTCCTGGTAATAGTTTTCAATACTCTTGGGAATATTATAGTGGATCACAAACCGGATATCGGGTTTATCGATTCCCATTCCGAAGGCGATGGTGGCACAGATTACCTGAACATCCTCGCCGAGGAACTGATCCTGGCGTTCGGCCCTCAGTTTGCTGTCGAGCCCGGCATGGTAAGCCACCGCTTTTATTCCGTTGGCCATTAATATATCAGCCAGCTCTTCCGTGGTTTTCCGGTTCAGGGTATAAATAATCCCGCTCTTTTTCTTCATGCTCTTGATAAAGCGGACAATATTCTCATCCGTCTGCGCCTTCTTGATCTTGGGCAGCACTTCATAATAGAGATTGGAGCGGTTGAACGAGGAAATAAAAATATTGGGATTACGCAGATCGAGGTTCTTTTCTATATCACTCTGCACTTTCGGCGTGGCCGTAGCGGTCAGTGCGATCACCGGCACATCGGGGTTTATCTGGATCATCATCTCACGGAGACGACGGTACTCCGGGCGGAAATCATGTCCCCACTCGGAAATACAATGCGCTTCATCCACGGCAAAAAAGGAGACTTCCAGATCAGAAAAAAATTCGAGGTTTTCCTGCTTGGTGAGGGTCTCGGGCGCCACATAGAGCATCTTGGTTTTGCCCGACTTCAGGTCATCGTGTACTTCCTTGATTTCTTTTTTGGTAAGGGTGGAATTGAGAAAATGCGCCACTTCATCATTGCTGCTATAACCCCTGACCAGGTCTACCTGGTTCTTCATGAGGGCAATCAGCGGGGAAACAATAATGGCCACGCCGTCCAGCACCATGGCGGGCAGCTGGTAGCACAGACTTTTCCCTCCGCCGGTGGGCATGATCACAAACGTATCACGTCCGGCCATTAGGGATTCAATCGCTTTTTCCTGTGTTCCTTTGAATTTATCAAAACCGAAGTACTCCTGCAACGCTTTGTGCAGATCAAACCGGGCTTTCTTCGCGGGGGTCTTTTCTTTGGTCTTCGCGGCCTTTTTAGCGGCCGGCTTCTTTACAATAGTTCCCATTTCACTAGTTTTTCATCATAGGAGTGTCTTTTCAGACAGTAGCACTGAGTTCAATGCAGGTTCTTTAAGGTAATCATTTTTACCCGAACGGTTTAGTCCAACCGTGTTTTTTTTCCGCTCCTAAGCGTTAATTCCGGGGTGTTGAGGATAAAATTTGGCCAAACAGCCTTTGAATAATTTACTAAACCTGTACGACTCCATCTGGCACTTTCCGTTCCCCCCGATTAAAGGACGGCGAATTTACGAATCTTTAGCCGTCCGGGGGAGGCCATTATTGTTAAAAAAGGGAGGGCATTAACTGAAAATCCGCTTTCCCCTGAATAATTTATAATTTTGCCGCATTATTATGGCGTCCATCAAAGAAGTTGCCTTAAAAACCATTGATTTAGAGGCCCGTGCAGTTGCCGGATTAGCTCCCTTTATTAATGACGATTTCGAAAAAGCGGTAAACGCCATCTTTTCGGGAAAAGGGCGTGTTGTGGTCAGCGGCATCGGCAAAAGTGCCATTATCGCCCACAAGATCGTAGCCACCTTCAATTCCACCGGTACCCCCTCCATATTTATGCATGCCGCCGACGCCATCCATGGCGACCTGGGCATGGTACAACAGGATGACGTGGTCATGGTGATCAGCAAGTCGGGAGAAAGCCCCGAGATCAAGGTCCTGATACCCCTGCTCCGCAATTTCGGCAATCCCCTGATCGCCATGGTGGGTAATACCGATTCCTACCTGGCCCGGAATGCTTCTATCATATTGAATACCAGCGTAGAACAAGAAGCTTGTCCCAATAACCTGGCCCCAACCAGTTCCACCACCGCACAGCTTGTAATGGGCGACGCCCTGGCCATCTGCCTGATGGAACTGAATGGTTTCCAGTCCGGCGACTTTGCAAAATTCCATCCCGGCGGCTCCCTGGGCAAAAAGCTCTACCTCCGGGTATCGGATCTGTATGCGGATAATGAGAAACCACAGGTGCAGGCCTGCCAGACTCTGAAAGAAGTGATTGTGGAAATGACCGCCAAAAGGCTGGGGATTACTGCCGTGGTGGACAAGGATAACCGCCTGCTTGGAATCATTACCGATGGCGATCTCCGGCGGATGCTGGAAAAGAACAGCGATATTGAAAAGGTAAAAGCCGGGGATATCATGACACCTGATCCAAAAACGATCGGCTCCGAAGAGCTCGCCATCAGCGCCCTGGATGTATTAAGAAAAAATGAAATCTCGCAGCTGGCAGTTACTCACGAAGGAAAATACAAGGGAATCATACATTTGCACGACTTAATACGAGAGGGGCTGATATAGAGAGGCTAGAAGCGAGAAACGAGAAGCGAGAAGGAGCATAAAGCGGGGATAGTGTGAAAGATTCGAGCTTTGTTTTTACGGAATATCTTAATAAACGAAATGATCGTGTCATCCTGAGTAGTCCCGCAAAAGAAGTTTTACAGGGCTGGAGAAATAACACTTGCGGGACGTATCGAAGGATGAACTAAACTAATAAAATGAACAAGCACCACTACGTAGCCATCATGGCCGGAGGAATCGGAAGCCGTTTCTGGCCGATGAGCCGTACGAATTTTCCGAAGCAGTTTCTGGATATACTCGGAACAGGAAAGACCCTGATACAACAGACGTTTGAACGATATACCCATTTTGTTCCGAAAGAAAATATCTATGTCGTTACATCGGAAGAATATGTCGACATCGTAGCGGATCAGCTGGCCGACATTCCCGCGGAAAATATTATTGCAGAACCTTCACGGAAAAACACCGCGGCCTGCATTGCTTATATCGCCTTTAAGCTTTATAAGAAAGATCCGGAAGCACTGATGATGGCCGCGCCTGCCGATCACCTGATCATGGAAAAAGATGAGTTTGCCAAAACAGCCCTGAAAGCGCTGGATTTTGTAGGCAGCATCAATGCGCTGGTGACCATCGGCATTAAACCAACCTACCCGAACACGGGTTATGGTTATATTCAATATGAAACCAAAGAGGCAGCACCTGAAATCTACCAGGTAAAAACATTTACTGAAAAACCGAACCAGGAAATTGCCAAGGCCTTTATCGCCAGCGGGGATTTTCTCTGGAATGCCGGCATCTTTACCTGGAAAGTAAAAAACATCCTGACGGCATTTGAAAAACACCTGCCGGAAGTGTATGATGTCTTCGCAGCCGAAAAAGACAGTTTCAATACCACTACAGAAAAAGAAGCGGTGGAACGTATCTATCCGCAGTGCACAAATATTTCCATTGACTTCGGGGTGATGGAGAAAGCTGAAAACGTTTTTGTGATCCCTGCCGGTTTCACCTGGAGTGACCTGGGTACCTGGCATAGCGCCTGGGAGAATATGGAAAAGGATTATTTCGGCAATGCCGTCATTGGAAAAAAAGTGATGGTGATGGACGCCAAGAACTGCATGGTGCATGTGCCGGAGGAAAAACTGGTGGTCCTCCAGGGACTGAATGACTATATCCTCGTAGACACTAAAGATGTGCTACTGGTTTGTAAAAAAGAAAAAGAACAGGAAATAAAGGAATATGTGGCGGAAGTGAAGCGGAATATGGGAGATGGGTATTTGTAGGTTGTTTTCTTAGGACAATATTTTTTATAAAGAAGCCCTGGTGTATGCCAGGGCTTTTCTTTGCAGTTGAAAAGTTGATAAGTTAAAAAGTAGACAAGGCCTTAAACCAGAAAAAGTCATATCGGCGTGGAAAAAAACCTATATGGTAAATAAGCAAATAGTTCAAAATCTTTACTACCTTTTCTTAGTATGTCCCTTGTCAACCTATTAACTTTTTTAACCTGTCAGCCTGATGTTCCCTTACCTCAACACCCTCTTCCTCGACATTGAAACCGTTCCACAGGAACCCTCTTTTGATGGATTGCCGGAGGAGTGGAAAAAGCTATGGGAACTGAAAGCGCAGCACCTGATCCGGAATAAAGAGGAGGAGACCGCCGCCACGATCTATCCGAGGGCGGGTATTTATGCAGAGTTTGGAAAAATTATCTGTATCAGTTGCGGCTTCTTACAAGGCTCAGGAGTGGACAAGAAAATAATCCTGAAATCTTTTGCGGGAGATGATGAGAAGCAACTGCTCACTGACTTTATTGATATGCTGAAAAAATGGTCGGCTACCGGCAGCCGTCATCTCTGTGCTCACAACGGTAAGGAGTTTGACTTTCCTTATCTCTGCCGACGGATGATCATCAACAACCTGGCAATCCCGTCCATGCTGAATATAGCAGGCAAGAAACCCTGGGAGATTCCACATCTCGATACAATGGAACTCTGGAAATTCGGGGATTTTAAAAGTTATACCTCACTCAATCTGTTAGCGCATACTCTGGGTATACCCACTCCGAAAGACGATATTGACGGAAGCATGGTGTGGGAAGTATACTGGAAAGAAAAGAATCTGTCCCGCATCGTCACCTATTGCCAGAAAGATGTGATTACCGTAGCGCAGGTTTTACTGCGGATGGGCGGGGAGAGCCTTATACCTGAACATAATATTGAAATAAAATAAATATGGAACGAATTAATTATTCCTCAGGCGCCAAATGGGAAGATCTTGTTGGTTACAGCCGCGCCGTTAAGATTGGCAATACAATTGAAGTGACGGGTACCGTAGCCGTGGACGCCAACAACGAACTGGTCGGTAAGAATGATGCCTACGCACAGACCCGTTTTATCATTGAAAAAATTGAAGCCGTATTAAAAAGAGCCGGCGCCTCTCTATCGGATGTGGTCCGTACCCGGATGTTTGTAACCGACATCTCCCGCTGGGAAGAATACGGCCGTGCCCACGGCGAATTTTTCAGTTCCATCAAGCCCTGCACCTCCATGATCGAGGTAAAGGGCCTCATTGATCCGGAGTATTTGATTGAGATTGAAGCGACGGCAATCATTTCTGATAAATAAAAATAGTGTTTTGAAAAAAACTTTTGTTCCGCTACTATTACTGGTGGCGCTTTCCTGCACCGAACACAAAAAGCCGGACACTGAACCCACACCCGTTATCACCCCGCTGCCACCAATTGTTGACAGCCTGCTTATCACCGACAGCAGCTGGGGGCTGATCCAACAGGACATGAACTATTCTGATCTGAAAGTGATTTACGGAGAAAGCAAGCTCAAAGACGAACGCATCTGCGGACCTGAGTGTGTGGACTCTGTGGATGTCACCAAGCTATTCCCGGGTACCTCCAACGAAGCGATCATATACTGGAAAGACAAAGCCTGGCATAAAACCATCTCGATGATCGTGTGCTACCAGGAAGGCGCACAGTATCACACCGACAAGGGACTGAAAATAAAAAGCGGGATCATTGAACTGCTACAACTGAATGGAAAAAAGATCAGCTTTATGGGTTTTGGCTGGGATTATGGAGGTACCATCACCTCCTACAACTGGGGTGCATTAGAAAAGTCAGTCCTCCGCTATGAACTGGACCTGGCTATAGCACCCGCTGAAAACGAGATGTCCGTGTTTGGCGACACATACTTCGATACCGATATGCCACTCGTAAAAAAACTATTACCGGATATCTATATCCGAAAAATAACTTTAGTCCTTAATCACCATGAATATTGAATCCCTCCGCGATTACTGTCTCTCCAAACCCGGTGCCGAAGAAACCATGCCTTTTGGTCCTGATACGCTGGTGTATAAAGTAAATAACAAGATCTTCCTGTTGGTAGGGCTTGATTCGGCGGACCTGCGATTTAATGTAAAATGTGATCCCGACAAAGCTATTGAACTCCGCGATGAATACGCCTGTGTGCTCCCCGGCTTTCACATGAATAAAAAGCACTGGAACACCGTTGTCGTCGATGGATCTGTTACCAATGCGCTGCTAAAAGAGTGGATCGATCATTCGTACACCCTGGTGGCCCGGTAAGAGGCTGAGCGCTGGTGGTGTGAGTGCTGGTGGTGTTATCACCAACAGCAATATCACCAACAGCATAGCATATCTTTGTTGGTGATAACACCAACAAAGTACATATGACCCCCACGATCAACTCCAGGCTCCCCAACGTAGGTACCACCATCTTCACCGTCATGAGCGGACTGGCTACTGAGTACAATGCCGTCAACCTCGGACAGGGCTTTCCTGATTTTCCGATGAGTCATGAACTGACCGGGCTGGTGGA
>DAORKK010000075.1:0-14590 GCA_035439525.1 Chitinophagaceae bacterium | reverse complement strand
AGCCGACGGGCTGCGGCGGTTTTTTAAGTTTTCATCAGGAAAAAACCGCCTGCCGGTTCAGCCGTTCGCCCGGCCCGTGAGTGGGCAAGAGGGCATAGAAAAAATATCTGAAGGGGATAAATGCGAGCCGAAGGGGAGCCAGAAAAGTTTTGATGATAGGAGTGTGGAATACAGTAGGCAAACTTACCTGCTAATTCAAAATAAAATCAAGGAACACGAGCGCCAAATGAATCTACAAAGTTTTGCTGCTTCTTTTTTTAATATTGCTTTGTCTGTTGTAATGTGCTGTCTTGGTGTTGCAATTTTAATACTGATTGCTCGTGGTTAGACTTTTTGTAAGAAATCCATGCTATAACTACAGAACAAAGTGCAAACACAGCAGCAAGTGCAGCCCATCTTGGCGACCATATATTACTTTGAATACTGACCTTCAAAAGTTTATTCTGCAACTTTTCTTTTTCATTTTGAATCTCAATTTTCGTTGCTTCTGAATAGAAGACCCTTTCTCCAAACGTTGTTATGTAATCAAGTTCCCGGTTATCTGGATGCTGATTTATCAGCATCTGTAATCTTAACCGCTTAATCACAGAAACCACTTCCAATAGTTGTACATTGTAAAACTTCTCATCCTGGTTGATGATAGCCAAAACTGATACACTATTCACGAAGCAGTCTTTCGGGTCGTTCAGTTTTTTCTTTGCATAAATACGCAATACAGAATATTGTAAATCTTCCATCCCCGTAAGTTACGGTACTGGTTCTCACGCCGGAAGCGTGGGGGATATTTTTTCTTTGTCATGAGGGATGCCCTGTGCGCCTGTTTAACATAATATAAATTATAGGAATTATTTAATACCTTTAAGTTTATAATATGTTGAAGATTAGACTACTTATATCATTGGAATTCATATTGGGCTTTCGTAGATTAGTCCATATGAATCTTCGTGAAATGTTGCTGGCTGAACATTCCAAAGCACAATGCCTGCGCGTGGTGAAATGGATTGGAAACGATCAGTCACGCTTTGATGAATTAGTAAAACTATTTCTGAGCGATGAACAGTTGCTCGTTCAACGTGCAGCCTGGCCACTGAGTTATACCGTACAAGCCCACCCTGCATTGCTCAAACCGCATTACGGTAAACTGATCAGGAACCTCAGTAACCATGGGCTTCATGATGCGGTTAAACGGAATACGATCCGGATCTTCCAGGATATAGACGCCCCAAAACGCTTTCACGGACACTTAATGAATACCTGTTTCGGATATATTGAATCCATGACAGAAAAACCGGCTATCAAGGCATTTGCCCTGACCGTGTTGTATAACCTGTCGGAACAATACCCGGATATCCGGCCGGAACTCAAAGCGATCATTGAAGAACGCTGGGAATATGAATCGGCCGCGTTTAAATCACGCGGCCGGAAAATATTAAAAGCAATCGGAAAAAATAACCTTACCGTCAACTGAAAAATTAATCTCCACCCAGGATACGGTAACGTAAGGAGAACATTACGGAAGGATGACTTTTAAGCGGACGGAAAGCGAGTTGATTGACCGGATTCTTCCCGGCAATCATGGCTGTATATTCACCGGAAATCCGGAGACCGAAATTATCACTAAAATAATAGGCGGCTCCCACACTGCCCCCAAACGCATAATAATTTCCGCCACTGGAAGGTTCTTTCTCCGGGGAACCGTTGGAAGGTTCAGTCGTATAATTAGGTTCCCCCATATCACCGTAAATGCCGGCTGACAACTGTACAAATGGAAGCAGCTTTACTTCCTCCACATTACCACTGGTCAGTAACCAGCCATAATTCACACGGACCCCATAGTCCACACCGGTCTTTCCTTTCACACGTACCTGTGCACCCCCGCCATTATAGATATCATTAGACATATAATTGTAATTCACGCCAAGGCCTAGCTGCATATCATACGAAAAATAGCGATTTGATTCAGGCTTTACAAAGCCCATTCCCAGGCTGACTACGCCCTCCGAAGTCCGACCATCACCACTGAGGGAACGGACGGAATAACCGAAATCATAATATACACCGGAACGGGTAAAAATCGAGGACTTCTTGTATTGCCCCTGTACAATACTGCCAGTTAACAGCAACAGTCCGATCAGGTAAACTGCCTTTCTCATTTTTTATTTTTTTGGTTTAAGTAAAACATATTTAAAGGAATTATTAAAAGCCGCATCCACAAACGCCAGCATTTCCGCCCACTTTTCCTTTGGCAGCTTGGCCTGTTTATAGGTTTTCTCAATAGTGAGCAGCACGGTATTCTCTTTCTCTTCGGCCATACAGCTAAAGCTACCAGCTTCATTCTCCACTTGCTGATTGAGTTCCTGTAAGCCTTCAACCGTATATCCCTCCGGAATAGCAAACCGGATCACCCAACGCAGCCGGCGCGCATATGCTACATTAATATCATAGGTTCTTTCCCGTTCTTCTTTTTTAATCTGGAGTTGTGATCCCACCAGCCCGGGAATATTCACCAATAATTTCTTTCCGGCCTTCCTGACCAAACCGTGCAGTTCAAAATCTTCTGTAAAAATCAGGTCCTTTTTTTTCACGGAACGGCCATCACTTTTGATTTCAAAATTTTTGTAAATCACTTTTTGCTGGTACTCCCGTTCCAGTCCCTGACGCACATCTTCCTCTTTTTTACTGGCAAACTGCTCTTTCAGGGCTCTTATGGCCTTATGGTATTCTTCACTTTGTGCGGCACTCATATAAGCAATGGGTGAACGCCCGCCATAACTCTCAAAATCGGTAAGCATATAGGTTGTATACCGAAGGGCGGTCCCTACTTCTCTTGCCTTATTGATGCCTTTAAAACTGCTCTGACGTCTGACCTGTACAATATTCCTGTTCTCCGTCAGTGCCGCATTAATGATATAATCCGCTGTATTGTCGGCCACACCGGCATCCGGTAAGCGGAGTTGTTTGATCTGTATGGAAGCTCCTTTTTCAGGAGGCAGGTTGATTTCCCAGGCTTCAGCTCCCAATAAGGTTTCCACCAGTTCCCCCGGGTTACTATGATCCGTACAATTAAAATAATACTTGCCATCAACCCGGATCACATAACGGATTTCCTCATCAAAAAGAATATCCCTGATCCCCCGCATAGAATTCGGTACACAGATAATCAAATCTGATTTTATGTCTTTCTGGTACAGTAACGAGCCAAACAGGTAGGCCACCAGTTTATCACTCAGGTAGCTGTCTTTATTGACCACAATATTCCGGATCTTGTAATAGACCTTCTCTATATAATCTTCTTTATCCAGCACCCGGTAGCCAAGTGATCGCATTTCATTCCAGATCGCATCCACCAGCTTTTGTACTGTACCATACTCCGGATAAAACAAATCGGACACCTGTTCATAGTCTTCCCAGGCTTTTCGGGCCAGTTCTTCGCGGGTAAAACTGCTTTTTAATTCACCCCGGTTACCCACCAATGCCCCTTTGATCTTATCACTGTTGGCGTAAATGACCTGGAATTTTACCATGGGGTATACGCCCAGGCTGTTCACAAAATTGATATCCTTTTCCACGCCCCTTTCCTTATCGGTAAATACAAACCGGTAAAAATCGGGATCGGCAGCGGGTTCCCGTTTAAACACCGGAGCCCCATTCATGGAAGCCGACTTGAAATAGGATTTTTCATCCATCTCCATAATGATCTGGTTATACAGGATTGGATAGGATTTAATACAGATCTCAAACTGGGGATTAAATTCAATATAACCGGTATTTTTTACATTGAGTTTATTATGAGTATTCGTTACATACTCGAAAATATCACCGGGATCAAGGTCGGGTATTGCCACTTTATAATAGGCCCCGGCCCCTTCCATTTCTTTATCAAAAAAACTCTTGAAAAATTCCGGTACGGAAGAAACATGCTCCACACTGACCGCCCGGTCCAGTGCCACGCGGCTGACTGTTCCATCGGGTTTGGTGATACGGGCACTGAATCCATCCAGTTTATCCGTATAACGAAAATAGATCTCTGTAAAATTCCGGACCGCATTCCGGTCATTCAACCGGATCCGGAAACGCACATTTTCCAGGAAAACAAGACTCCGCTCTCCTTTGGTTAAAAAACCGGTCCGCGATTTTTTATCTATACTCACCATCCGGCGATAGCCCATAATGACGGCAGACTCTTTCTTATATTGTTCAGGCACCTCGGTTACCGTAAAGGCCGGTACTTTCTCATCCCATAATGTCTTTGCATTTACTTCCAGGGTTTCCAGGAAATCCTCATCGATGATCTCCTGTGCGGCAACCGGCTGGCCTATTATAAAAAACAGGAAAGCCAGCAGCAAACAGGATTGATTCAGGTATTTCTTCATAGTCAGTTGCTGATTATTTTTTACTGATGGTGACCAGGTAACGGTTAAACTCACGGATCGCTTCTACGAATTTCTTCCATTCGGTAAATTCAGTTTTACGGATGATACTGTTGCTGATATTCAGTTCCTTTTTCAATGTCAGCCGGCTACCTTCGACCAGGTAGATCCCTTTAAATGAATAACCGGCACCGGAAATATCCAGGTTTTCCGGTTTATCCGTAAACTGAAAACCAGCCGGCAGGGTCAGTGAAATTTCATCCTCAAACTTCACGACAATATCCAGGTCATAGCCCTCGATCCTTTTTTCGTCCGGAATAAACCGCTCCAGCGACTTAGGGAAAAAATCAATGCTTACATATCTGTCTCCGCTGATACTACTTACAGTATTGCTGAGGTCCACCTCCCCTTCAATGGTAACCGGAATTTCCCGGTTCTTCAGGTCACTGGTCTTCACCTGTGTGGCAACCATATTATTGTTACCAAACTCGACATAATCATTCAGAAACTCACCGGTACTACCCGCCGGTAATTCCTGGTAAGCCTGGTGGAATTCAGTCCGCTGATTCCCGCTCAGTTCCACTTTTACTTTTCCCGTCAGCTTCTCCCCTGCCAGTGTCAGTTCTGCTTTTGTATACAACCGGTTCTCTGCTGCCGTTGTGGCCGGTACCGTTTTTATTTCCGATTTATCGCCATTGGCGATCAGTACTTCTTTTCCTTGTATCCGGAATGCATTTTCCCCGAATGGAGCGAATTTCTCTGTGCCATCCAGGTAATAGGTTTTACCACCATAGACCAGGGTGCTGATCGCATGGTTATTGACACATAGCGCCGGCAGTGTTTGCGGATATGGCAGGTGCCGTGTACCGATCCAGGAAAAACGGGCATCAAAACCGGCCATCCGGAGTAACTCCGTCAATAAATTCGCCATTCCTTTACAGTCCCCATATTTTTTAGCCATAACATCCTGGACAGATGCCGGAATATAACCAGACAATCCGTCCTCATAAGCAATGTACCGGATATGATCCTGTACCCAGTAATAGATAGCTTTTATCCTGGCTGTATCTGATGTCTTTCCTTTAACAATACCCTCCAGCAAGGCTTTTAATGCCTGCTTATCATTTCCGGCCATATTGTATAACCGGTTATTCCACCGGTATACATCATCCACATTTTCAAATAACCGGATCGTTTCTCCTTTATTTTCAAAAGAACGGAGTTGCACAATCAGATGCGGGTCAGTATAAGCACGGCCAATACGCTTTACTTCACTCTTGTAAGCCGGTGTTTCCTTCACCACAAAATCATATTGTGTTATACCCCTCGAGACTTTGTCACTTGTTTCAATCCGGAAACCGGCAAAGTTCATTTTCTTAAAATCCATTTTCAGCCATTCCGGGACTTTAAAAGAAATAATCTGTTCGATGACCGGATAAGGTTCATGGAAGAACAGACGCGTAAGATACCGGCCATCGGAATAGAGCTTTTTGACTGTAATCTTCTGCACCACGCCCTTATCCGAAAAACGGAGCGGAAAAAACTGAACCCGGCTGTCATCAAAGAAAATATCATTATCCGCTACCGCCCGGTCAATGCCCCCTTTTTCATACGTGACAAACTTATTGCCCTTTCTTGCAGCCCGCTTAAATGATTTTAACTGGATAAACTTATTGTAAAATTCAGGATACATGAGCGACGCAAACCGTTTGAGGGACAGAAATTCATACTCCGCCTCTTCCGTAACCTGTACCACCTGGTCACCCAGTTCATTTTTTCCGATATCAAAACTGAACGTTTTACGGGCGGATACACAAATCACGCCTTCCTCCGGGTATTTTTTGGCATATTTATCCGCCAGACTATTATCTGCCGGTGTTTGTGCCGGTGCACTTAAAGAAAGCAGGCAGGCGAATAATAACCCTGTAGAAAACCGGTGCTGAAGTGAACGGTATAAGGCCAGCATGCCCTTACCGGAAACAGGCAGAATAGAAAACATTAAATTTCCCATCAGGAAAGGTTTGATAAATAGTATATCCGGTAAATATATAAATATGAATAAGAAAGAGAAACTGTTTTCCCCTGTTTTTTATCAGGTACCAGACTGATCCACCTCCTGAGTGCCGTGTTTTTACAGTACCCGCTTCGAAAAGATCTTTACAGGTGAGCCTTCCGCCAGGAATACGGATGCCGGTTGCTGCAGACCGAGAAAGGCAAATTTTTCGCCGTACAAGCGGCCAAAATCACAGTCCAGTTCGTATTGATGCACCGGGTAAATTTTCCATCGCGGATGGGCCACCCGGTACTCAACGGTTTTACCGCCGGAACCCGCTGAGTAACCCCAGAAATGTTCAGTAATAAACTCTTCAACGCTATGCGCCGGTAATGGCAGGGCCTCCGGACCAGCTTTTACCTGCAGTTTGTTTTCCTTTCCTTTATACATCCAGCTATACCCGACGGTCAGCTGACCAGGCTCTTGTTTAAACAGCTGGCGAACGGGCATGGTGGAATAATGTTCTTTATATAACACATTCGCCACCCAGCTGATGGCCGGTTTTGGGACGATCTCACTGATAAAGACCACGCCGCGTTTCCATTGATCCTGCTCTTTGTAGCGGACATAAAAACGCAGGTTCACTT
Organism: Chitinophagaceae bacterium; assembly: GCA_035439525.1. GTDB lineage: Bacteria > Bacteroidota > Bacteroidia > Chitinophagales > Chitinophagaceae > JJ008. Next base: position 7,580 of record DAORKK010000075.1, on the reverse strand, counting down.
CCGGAAAACGGGTGTGAAACGGGATACGCCAGCCTTTCAGCCGGACATCATCAAACAGGAAGCCCACCAGGCTAACATAACAGGTTCCTTCATACAGATCAAGTTCAGTATGCGGGGGTACATATGCCTGTAATAGCTGCGGATCCACGGCATAATTGGCCATGATCAGGTGATTCCATGAGGCGGTCAGGAAAACAGGGCTCATGATTTCAGGGTTTTTACCTCATCGGTTTCTTTATAAAATTCGCGGAAGATCAGCCGCAGGTTCTGGTCATACGTGATATAATTATACAGCCAGTTCATAAATACAAAGAACCGGTTCTTCACCCCCAGGATCAGCATCAGGTGTAATCCCATCCAGATCATCCAGGCAAAAAAACCGCCGAATGACCATTTGGGTTTGGGCAGGTCCACCACCGCCAGGTTACGACCAACCGTGGCCATTGACCCTTTATCATGGTATTCAAACTGAAGCAGGCGGTCTTTCGCCGATTTCTTTTCCATCAGCCGGAGATTATGGGCCAGCATGCCGGCCTGTTGCATCGCTGCGGGGGCCACCTGTGGATGACCCGTGGGATATGCCGGGGTTTCCATATAAGCGAGGTCGCCAATTGCATAGATATTCTCACTACCCATTACCCGGCAATACCGATCTGTCTTAATTCTGTTTCCTTTGGCAATTAACGTTTTATCAATGCCATTTGGAATATTACCTTTAATGCCTGCGGCCCAGATCACCGTGGCTGCCGGTATCTTTTCACCATTATTCAGTTCCACATCCTGACCATCATAGTTTTTTACCAGGGTCCTGGTCATCAGTTTTACCCCCAGCTTTTCCAGGTAAGCCCCTGAGCGTTGTGATGATTTTTCCCGCATGGCAGCGAGGGTTTTATCGGCTCCCTCCAGCAGGAAAATATTCATCCGGGAAAAATCCAGTTCAGGGTAATCTTTCGGCAGTACGTATTGTTTCATTTCAGCCAGGGCACCTGATACTTCCACCCCGGTCGGCCCGCCACCCACCACTACGATATTCATCATCCGTTGCAGGGCGGCTTCGTCTTTTACCAGGTGGGCTTTTTCAAATAATTGTAACAACCGGTGCCGGATTTGCAGGGCTTCCACGGTGGATTTCATTGGGAAAGCATGGGCTGCCAGGGCGGTATTGCCGAAAAAATTGGTGTCCGCACCCGTAGCCAGTACCAGTACATCATAACTGATTTCCTCTTCATTGGTCATGATTTTGTGCTCAGCCGGGCGCACTTCTTTTAATTCACCGAGGCGGATCCGGACATTCCTGCTTTGCTGAAAAACCTTCCGCAAGGGAAATGAAATATTACTGGCATCGAGACCGGCCGTGGCCACCTGGTAAAAAAGCGGTTGAAACTGGTGATAATTGAAACGATCGAGCAATATGACTTCAAATCCGGGTTTATTGTTGAGCATACGGGCGAGTTTTAATCCCCCGAATCCGGCTCCTGCAATGACGACTTTCATGGTTTGTGTTTTACAACACAAAAATACAATATTTTCAATATTTATTGAAAATACGGGAATATTTATTTTACCCAACTATATAACACAAAGGCAATGAAATAGATAACCAGCGGCACTTCGTACCCGGGAATACCGCCAAGGCACATGGCGACGATTCCCGCCGCCAGTACCAGCATGCCCATCGACAACCATTGTCCGAGGGAATTGCCTTTCAGCTTTAACGGATACTCCATGTGTCCGGCAGGTACCGACAGCGATAATAAAACCATACCGCCGAGTACCCAGGCACCGGATTGTTCAGCCGGTGCCAGTGATCCGGACAGCAGCAGCACCAGGATACCTGCAGCGATACAAGCCATAAAGGCTATCGCATTCCATCGTTCTGAGGGTTCAAGGGCATGTTTTCCATCCCGGTGAAAGAGCAGGAAGGCATTGGCCATCGGGCTGATGATCCAGCTGATCCCGATAAATAAGAGGTAGGCCCCTGCCACTATAATACCGATCATTTCAAAATCGGGACTATTTTTTGTCATACTCACCACGATCCGTACACCGATATAGATGGCGATAAAAAATCCCCAGCGGAAATTCTTTCCTTTATTATGTACCCAGAAACTGAATTGTAATAACCAGCGGTAAGGCGGGATTACGGATTTGAGGGCTTCCTTCAGTCCGCTTTTGGCATGATGCAGATCCGGATCGATCCTTAAGGCTTCGCGGAAATGGGTGGTGGCTTCTTTGTGCCGGCCTTTTTCAAGTAAGTTCCACCCTACGGTTGCATGCGTAATGGCATTATCCGGATCCATGGATAAAGTGGTCTGCATGGTCTCCACCGCATCCTCTGTACGCCGCAGTTTATTCAATGCAATGGAACGGGCATTCAGGGCTGTAATATTTTCCGGATCCACGGCCAGTCCTTCATCCGCTTTTTCCAGTGCCAGTTCATACATCCGCTCTGCGATATAAATATGGGAAAGCAGGCCATAAAACTCCGCCTGGTAAGGTTCGAGCCGGATCGCAGTGGATAACTGACCGATCGCCTGTGTATATTCATCACGCTGGTAATGGGCAAAACCCAGCAGGTAAAAATAATACCCTTCTTCCGGGTCTTTGGCGATGGCTTGCTGAAATACAGCGATTGCCTCTTCCGTTTTTTTCTCTTCCAGCAGACACTGGCCATACAACGAGAGGGCTGTATCATTATCAGGATCCTGTGACAATACCTGTTTCAGTTCTTTCTTTGCATCAGTGGTTCTCCCCTGCTGCAGCAACAACCGGGCTCGCTCCAGGTTTGTACTAAACTCATTCATGTTTTTCTATTTCCTGATCTTAAGGTATTTCAGAATATCATCGTATAAGCCGGATTCATTGGCGTATAAGGCATAATTGCGGGCGGATGAAAACCACTCAGCCGTGGAAGGACGCAGTTGTTTCACCGCTTTCAACAGATCCTTTGTCTGTATGGGTTGTATCAGACCCTTACTGAGTGATTCGGTAAGTTTATCTTCCACGGCCAGATCAATAACGGCTTTGATATCGGCCCCTGAAAAGCCGGTACTGGCGGCCGCAACTTTTCCGGCATCAATATCCCCTACAGGGCGGTCTTTTAACTGCGACACGATAATATCTTTCCGGGCGGACTCATCCGGTGGCTCTACAAAAATGATCCGGTCAAACCGGCCCGGACGACGGAAAGCCGGATCCACTGCCCAGGGAGCATTGGTGGCGGCCAGTATCAGCACGCCTTCATTATCCGTTTCCACCCCATCCAGTTCTGCGAGGAACTGATTGATCACATGCCGCATGGCGGATTGTTTGAGATCATTCCGGCTGGCGCCCATGGCATCCACTTCATCGAAGAAAAGGACACAGGGTTTGTTACGCCGGGCCATCTCAAAAATTTCATGCAGGTTCTTCTCACTGTTCCCGATCCACATATCAAGAATATCGTGTAATCCGATATTGATAAATTTTGCATTGATCTCACCTGCCGTGGCTTTGGCAATAAAGGTTTTACCACAACCGGGAGGTCCGTACATTAAAATCCCCCCACCCGCTTTTTTCCCGAACGCCTTGAAGAGTTCCGGGTTTTTCATTGGCTGAATGATCTTGAGGGAAATTTCATCCTTTACCCGCTGCATTCCACCCACATCCGCAAAACCCAGGGCCGGTTTTTCCATGAAATATGCTTCATCGGTATTGAAGGCATCCCCTTCTTCTTCATTCACTGAAGTACCCGCCGAACTGACCCGCAGGTAACTATCGATCTCTTCATCCCGCATACCGGGATTAAGGGCGATCAGTTTCTGGTATTCATTCACAGCCTGGGTAATGGAGTTTTCCCTGATCAGGCATTTGATATAAACAAGGGTATCCTCCGCCGGCATATGGCCGTTCTGTTCATAAATGATGATGGCCGTGGAATACTTGCCTTGTGCAAAATAACAGCGGGCCAGGCCCAGCTGCGCCTTGTTGTTACCATAACTTTTATCCAATACCAGCTGGTATTGTTCGGCGGCTTCGGTAAACATTTTTTCAGCGACCATCAGGTCAGCCACCTGCAGACGAAGGGGAATATTATCCGGTGAATGGGATAAGGCATCCAGCAGATTTTTAATCAGGGATTCAGACATGGCCCGAAGTTAGTAATTACCGTTGAAGCACGGAAGAACCAGCCTGCCACATTCAGTTAATACAGCATCCTGACTTTTATAGTCTCTTTTACTTCTTTCAGCAGATGCAAGGCCTGGGTCGAAAGCTTTTTATCCACATCCAGCACCACATAACCGATCTCTTCATTGGTCTTGAGGTACTGTCCGAGGATATTGATATTATGCTTGGACAATTGGGTATTGATCGCCGAGAGTACACCCGGTACATTCTTGTGGATATGCAGGATCCGGTGACTGCCTTCCTGTGGCGGCAGGGCCAGTGCCGGTACTGTATGGGAACCAAACGTGATTCCTTTTTCGAGGTAGTTGAACAGTTTCACACTTACATCTTCCCCGATATTGGCCTGGGCTTCTTCCGTACTGCCCCCGATATGCGGGGTCAGGATCACATTGGGCAGGTCCTGCAGGGGTGACTGAAAACGATCCCCGTTTTTCTCCGGTTCCCAGGGAAAAACATCGATAGCGGCACCACCTATATTTCCTTCCACAATTTCTTTGCGGAGTGCATCCAGATCCACCACTTCCCCGCGGGCGTAGTTAAGCAGGATGGCGCCTTTTTTGAAATAACGCAGGTTGTTCTTATTGATCAGGTTCTTTGTCTGACTGGTTTCGGGTACATGCAGGGTGACCACATCGGCACGGCCAAGCAATTCCTTCAGGTTACGGGCATCTTCCGCATTACCTAATGGCAGTTTGGTTTCCACATCATAAAAAATCACTTTCATGCCCAGTGATTCGGCGAGTACACTCACCTGGCTGCCGATATTTCCATACCCGACAATGCCGAGTGTCTTGCCTCTTAATTCAAAACTGTTCTTGGCATCCTTATTCCAGATCCCTTCATGGGCCGCTTTGTTCTTATCCGGAATACGACGGATCAGCATAATTGATAATCCGATTACCAATTCAGCCACACTGCGGGTATTTGAATAAGGGGCATTGAAAACCACCACCCCGTTTTTGGTCGCTGATTTCAGATCCACCTGGTTTACCCCGATACAAAAGCACCCGATGGCCTGCAGTTTCTTCGCCGCTTCCAGGACTTTCTTGGTGACCATGGTTTTGGAACGGATGCCGAGTATATGAACATCCTTGATTTCTTCGATCAGCTCCTCCTCTGTCAGCGCCCTGGTGATCTTCTCCACTTTCACATAGCCATGATGACGGAAATTCTTCACCGCTGAATCACTGATATTCTCCAGGAACAGAATCCTGATCTTCTCTTTGGGATAACTTGTATTGGTACCGGTCTTAGTCATACAGCAAATATACTACGTATCATTAACTGCATTTTCACCAGAATTGGAAACTCCTGCCCAAAATATTAACACTAACACTTGTTTTATTATTAACATTACAATACCTGTTGGGGAAAACTATAAAGTGTCCCGGGACAACGGCCTTCTATTTTTGTAAACAAACCAACGAACCAACATTTGAAGTCGCTCTCCTTAATTTTTTTGCTGACCTTCCTCTGCGTTTGCTGTAATACTTCGGTGAAAGAAAAAACCATTCCCGAGGATTCGCTGCAGTATTATCCGCCCACTCCTGCACCGATCGGCAAGGATGAATTCCGGCAGTATTACCGGATGCTGAGTGCCTTTTTTGACAGTACTTTATTGCGCTATAAAAACTTCAATGGCCAGATCCTGATCGCGAAAAACGGGGCCATTCTCTATGAAAAATATATCGGCAAAAGGGATCTGCGTAAAAAAGATACCATGTCGGCCAGTACGTCCCTGCATATTGCTTCCACCAGTAAGACCTTTACCGGGGTGGCTATATTGCGGCTGGTACAGGAGGGCAAACTGGGACTGGACGACAGCCTGTCCCGTTATTTTCCCGAACTCCCTTACCCGGGGATTACGATCAAAATGCTGCTGAATCACCGGAGCGGCTTACCGAATTATGTGCATTTCATGGACCGGTCTGGCTGGAACAAAAAAGTGTATTGTACCAATCAGGATGTATTGCAATTCATGATCAATACACCCCCGAATAAAGAAGCCAATCCCGGTCGTAAATTCAGTTACTGTAATACGAATTACCTGCTGCTGGCCATGCTGATAGAAAAGGTGACCGGTAAAACCTATCCGGATTATTTAAAGGAAAAACTTTTCACGCCGTTGCAGATGAAAGACACGTATGTATTTACGCTGAAGGACACCCTCACGGCCACTCCTTCTTTTAAAGCAGACGGGTATATCTGGACCAATGATTTCCTGGATGGCACGTATGGCGATAAAAATATCTATACCACGGCCGGCGATCTGCTTAAATGGGATCAGGCTTTGTATACGGATCAGGTGATCAGCAACGCGCTGCTGGATTCAGCCTTTACTTCCTATAGTAATGAACGTCCATCGGTTCATAATTACGGACTGGGTTTCCGGCTGATGAACCTGCCCAATAACAAAAAGATCGTCTATCATTTCGGAAAATGGCACGGCTGTAATGCCGCATTCGCCCGGCTGATTGACGAAAAAGTGACCATCATAATCCTCGGGAACCGGTTTACCCGTAGCATTTATAATACGGCCCACCAGAGTTATGATCTCTTCGGGGAGTATTTCCAGAAATCGGGTACTGAGGAAGAAGAAAGCGATACCCTTCCCGCTAAAAAATCAGCACAGGTTAAAGAAAAGCCCGTTGGCCCAACCCACGCAAAACACGAAAAAAAGGCCCGTCGATAAGTCATTCAGTATATCGGAAAAATGGCGGACCTTTAATATCCAATGAAAATCTTTACGGCCCAACAGATCCGGGACTGGGATCAGTATACCATCAACCATGAACCTGTTACTTCTATTGAACTGATGGAAAGGGCGGCTACGGCCTGTACCGACTGGTTGCAACGGCAGTATCCGGAACAGATGCAGTTTGCTGTTTATTGCGGAAAAGGAAATAACGGGGGTGACGGACTGGCGATTGCCCGGCAATTGCTGGAGAAAGGGTGTACGGTTTATTTGTATATCCTGGAATATGGTCACCGGGGCACAGATGATTTTCAGCAAAATCTTTCAAGGTTACATCGTTATCCGCAGGGACATATTCATTTTATACAATCATCGGAACATATTCCGGAACTGCCACCCGGACAAATCATCATTGATGCCCTCTTTGGTTCCGGACTCAACCGGGCTGTGGAGGGCCTGGCTGCAGAACTGATCACACAGATCAATCAGTCAGGGATGCCAGTCATATCCATAGATATTCCCAGTGGTTTATTTACGGATCAGTCTTCCGGCAACTACCTGACCGTACTGGCAACCCATACCCTGACCTTTCAATCGTACAAACTGGCTTACCTGGTGGCAGAAAACCAGGCGGCGGTGGGCGAATTGCACCTGCTGGATATTGGTCTGCACCGGCAGTACGAAGAAGACACCCCTTCTCCGTATGAATTGCTGGATG
>DAORKK010000074.1:0-14740 GCA_035439525.1 Chitinophagaceae bacterium | reverse complement strand
ACCCGGAGCCGTATGGCTCCGGGTTTTTTAATGTACATTTCAGCATGAACAGAAACTACTACTGGCTGGTGATCATCTCCGGTATGTTATTGCACGCATTGACAGGCAATACGCAGGTGCTGATCAATGACCCGGCCTATACACGTGGTGATACACTCCCGGTCCGGAAAGATTCTGTACTGAATTTTATCGTTATGGGCGACTGGGGCCGCAACGGGGCGGATCATCAGAAAGAAGTAGCCCGGCAAATGGACATCACCGCTACCGTTTATCATACCCAGTTCATCATTTCCACCGGTGATAATTTCTACCCGAGTGGTGTGATCAGCGAATGGGATCCCCTCTGGCGCTATTCCTTTGAAGATATTTATACCGGCTTCCATCTCCAGTGGGACTGGTACCCGGTCCTGGGCAATCATGATTACAAAAGCAATCCGGATGCACAGGTAAAGTATAGCAAAATCAGCCGGCGCTGGCAGATGCCCGCCCGTTACTATGCAAAGAAATTTTATATCAATGGGGATACGTCGCAGGCGGTGTTGATCGCTTTTATTGATACCAATCCATTGATCCCCTTGTTTTATAAAAACAGGGAGTACGGTCCGAATGTCAGTAGCCAGGATAGTACCAAACAAAAAAAATGGCTCGAGAAAGTCTTAAGCGATCCTTCGCCCGCTATCAAATGGAAGATTGTGGTAGGCCATCACCCGATGTATTCAGGAGGCGGACGTACCGAAACCTATGATACAAAAGCCATCCGGAATTGGTTGAGCCCGGTCTTTGCTAAATACGGAGTGGATGTATACCTCAGCGGACATGAACATAGTCTGCAGTACATGGGGCCGGTGGACAAGACCCATCATTTTATTTCAGGGGCGGCTTCTGAAAAAACACCAGCCCGCCTTATCGATATCAGCAGGTTTGCTGCATCCGAATACGGGTTCATGCTTTTTTCCATTCAGAAAAACCGGCTTTCCATGCAAACCATCGATTATACCGGTAAAACCATTTACCAGACGACCCTGTCACGCTAATTCATTATGCCGACCGTTGAATTAAATAAAAAGTCCTCTATCTCCACAGGGCGGCTGCATTCCCTGGATGCACTGCGTGGGTTTGATATGTGGTGGATCGTTTGCGGTGAAGGGATCTTTCACGGACTGGCTGGAGCGATCAAGAATAAGTACGGTCTTGTGCAAAGCAACGTTGACTGGCAGATCCGCGGGGAAGCCCCGATGAATCTGTTGGAACGCAGCCTCATTGGTATCAGCAATCAATTGCATCATTCTGTATGGAACGGGTTTACATTCTACGATCTGATTTTTCCGTTGTTTATTTTTATAGCCGGAGTCAGTATGCCTTATTCCATGGGCAGGCAACTCGATAAAGCCGGTACGGATAAGACCGCTGCACGTCAGGCTATTCTCCATTCACTGTTCAAAAGAACGATCATCCTGCTCTTACTGGGTATGTTGGTGAACGGGGCCTTGCAATTCAACGGGTATGAACAAACCCGCTTTGCCAGTGTACTCGGACGTATCGCATTGGGTTGCTTTGGGGGCGCATTGATTTATCTCTATGTACCGGGTAAAAAAATTGTTTACTGGATCACTGGTATCCTGCTGGCCTATTGGGCCCTGTTGTATCTCATTCCGGTACCCGGCTACGGAGCCGGGGTAATGACACCTGAAGGAAATATTACCGCCTGGTTTGACCGGAACTTTCTGCCAGGCAAACTGCATCGTACCATGTACGATCCGGAAGGACTGTTGTCCACTTTACCTGCCGTTGCTTCTGCTTTACTTGGTGTTCTTTGCGGGCAATACATCCGTTCATCTGCACAAAAAGGCTTTTCAACGGGACAGGCCCTGTATCTCTTTGGTACAGGTTTAGCTTTATTACTGAGTGGCTGGTTATGGAATCTTGTTTTCCCGGTCAATAAGATTCTGTGGAGTTCCTCTTATGTGCTGGTGGCCGGTGGATGGAGCATGATGGCATTGGCCCTCTTTTATTATATTATTGATGTGAAAGGGTTCCGCAGATGGAGCTTACCACTGGTCTGGATTGGAACGAATTCCATCCTGATCTATGTGGCCGCACACGGCCTGATTAATTTTGAATCCACCGCACAGTTTTTGTTTGGCGGGTTCATCAGCCTGGCACCAGCCGCCTGGCATCCGGCCTTGTTGTGGACAGGGGTGGGCCTGATCCAACTGGCCGGACTTTATATATTATACCGCAACCGGCTTTTTTGGAAAGTCTGAAGCGATTACGATAGAAACAAACAACCAACGATTAATCTTTTTGCCAAATGAATCATTTGCACACAGCCGACTATGTCGTTTTTTTTATCTACTTCATTGCCATATCAGCCTATGGATATTATATCTATCACCGAAAACGAAATGTCACTACCAGCAGTAAGGAATTCTTCCTGGCGGAAGGCTCCCTGACCTGGTGGGCGATCGGGGCTTCACTGATTGCTTCCAATATTTCAGCGGAACACTTTATCGGAATGTCCGGTTCCGGCTTTAAGATCGGTCTTGCCATCTCCACGTACGAATGGATGGCCGCTGCCACCCTGATCCTGGTGGCCGTATTCCTGTTGCCCATTTACCTGAAGAATAAGATCTATACCATGCCCCAGTTCCTGGCGCAGCGGTACAATGATACCGTGAGTACGATCATGGCGGTGTTCTGGTTACTGGTCTATGTTTTTGTGAATCTGACTTCTATCATTTATCTCGGATCACTGGCGATTTCTTCTATTTCCCCCTTGAGTTTTGAATGGAGTATCATCGGGCTCACCGTCTTCTCCATCATCGTTACACTGGGAGGAATGAAAGTAATCGGGTATACCGATGTGATACAGGTATTGGTATTACTGATCGGCGGACTGGTCACCACTTACCTGGCCCTGACCCTGCTGGCCGATAAGTTCGGATACAATGGCGATATCCTGAGTGCCCTGGGCGTGCTGCGTAAAGAAGCACCGGAACATTTTCATATGATCCTCGATGAATCCAATCCAAACTATATGGACCTTCCGGGATTGTCTGTTCTGATCGGCGGTATGCTGATCAATAACCTGGCCTACTGGGGCTGTAACCAGTATATCGTCCAAAGAGCCCTGGGCGCCGATCTTAAAACGGCCCGCAATGGTATCCTCTTTGCCGCTTTTTTAAAATTACTGATTCCAGTTATTGCCGTACTGCCCGGTATCATTATGTATGTGTTACATAAAAACGGAATGTTCCAGCAGGAAATGGTGGACGGGGATGTGTTGAAGCCCGATCATGCGTATCCCACCTTGATGAACTTATTGCCGGCCGGATTAAAAGGGGTGGCTTTTGCCGCACTGACTGCAGCGATAGTAGCTTCATTGGCTGGTAAAGCCAACAGTATCTCTACCATCTGGTCGCTGGATATTTATAAAAAATATTTCAATAAAGAAGCACCCGACCGCAAAGTAGTGCGGATCGGCCGTTGGGCGGTGATTATCTCAATGGTCATTGCGGCCCTGATCACTCCGGCGCTACGCTCGCTCGACCAGGCATACCAGTTTATACAGGAGTATGCCGGATTTCTTTCACCGGGCGTACTCGCCATCTTTTTATTGGGGATGTTCTGGAAACGTACCACGGCTGCGGCGGCACTGGTGGGAGCGGTGATTACCATTCCGGTATCTACTATTTTAAAATTTTTACCCGGTTGGACCGGTGGGGCTTTTCCGGATTATCCGTTCCTCGACCGGATGACGATTACTTTTTTTGCCGTAGCCCTCACAATGATTGCCATCAGCCTGATCTGGCCTAAAGGAGAAAAGGACCGGCATACCATTGAAGTGGATAAAGCCATGTTTAAAGTAAGTCCTTCCTTTGTACTGGGCTCGGTGATTATTTGCGGAATACTGGCCGCCTTGTATACTATATACTGGTAGCATAAAATGAATGGAATATGAAAAGAGGTCATTTTTTAAAAATCGGAACGATGGCTGCACTGGCTCCTCTCTGCCAGCCACTATTCGCCACGACCCAACCCGGTCAAGTAGCTATAAAGGATGATGCACTGATGAAACGACTCATCAGTCTGAATGATAAACTGGTCACCGGTTTACTGGAGACCGTTCAGGAAGGCAAACTCAGTTTCAGTCGTAAAACGGCTTACGAATTTTCGGTTTTGTCCGGTTCCTATTGCCAGCCGGGTTCATCTTTTTATCAGGACGAGCGGGTACTCACCAAAATGGAAATCCTTGCCCGTTTCCTGGCCGCTTCACAGGTGGCGGATGGGACCGTGAATATTGGCAACCTGGAATCACCACCAGATACCGCATTTGTCGTGGAGATTGTCTGTACCGCCACCGCCAATCTGCAGCAGCAGCAAGTGCCCGCATTAAATCCCTTGCTGGAGCAACTGAAACAATTATTACAGAAAGCCGGAGAGGCTTTACGTACCGGCGGCATTCATACACCCAACCATCGCTGGGTGATCTGTGCGGCATTGGCACAACTGTATGCATTATACCCGGATAAAAAATATGTAACAAGGATCAATGAATGGATCGGAGAAGGAATCTACCAGGATGTAGATGGCCACTACCCGGAAAGAAGCGGTACCTACTCCATGGTAGAGAATACCGCATTTATCACGATGGCACGTATGCTCAAACGGCCTGATCTGTTGAAGTATGTGCGGAAAAATCTTTCCATGTATTATTATTACCTGGAGACGGATGGCGATCTGGTCAGTAATGATTCAAGAAGACAGGATCAGTACCTGGCCCGGCATTCCACCATCCTTTACCTGCAATATCGCTATCTCGCGATTCTTGACCAGGACCGTCACTTTGCAGCGATCTGTAAAATGATCGAAGCAACACCCTGGTTTGAAAAGGAAGTATTGCAGCAGGGCCTTTTTTATTTCCAGGAAAATGAGCGCTTACAGGAAAACATTCCTGCCCCCTCCGTTTTGCCGGCACGATATGAAAAATTATTTCCTACATCTCACTTACTGAGAATCCGTCATCAGCAGACCAGTATCTCGTTATTTGGAGGTATTGACTGGCCGTTGATCATCGCTTCCGGTCGCTCCTGCAGCCCGGATATTTTCAGTTACCGGAAAGGGAAAGCGGCCTTGAAATACCTGCGGCTCTCCAGTACCTTTTTCAGTATGGGTTACTTTTATAGTCACGGACTGAAAAAACAGGGAAGCAGCTATGTGCTGCATAAAAAATTACAAGTGCCGTATTATCAGCCATTGCCTTTAAATAAGCGGAATAAGCAGGGTGACTATAAACTCAGTCCGAGTGTGGATGACCGTTTCTGGAATAAAATGGATTTCACGAATCGCCCGCAGAGTAATCTTAAAACACTTGATACCACGGTGATCATGACCGAGCAGGAAGGAACAGTGGAACTGGAGTTCATTGTTGCCGGGCAGCAAAAAGTGCCGGTGACCATTGAACTCTGTTTTAAAGAAGGAGGAACCTTCACCGGATTGACCAACGATGCCAAAGGGAATAAATGCCTGGCGGGAGATACGGCGGTCTATTCATTTGAAGGGGATCAGATTCATTTCGGACCGGGTTCATTGGTGAATGCCGTACCGGAGAACCTGGAAGGAGAGCGGTACAGTACGCATTTTGGGACATTAAAAACCACCGGGGAGCGGGTGTTCCTGACAGGAGTGACTCCGTTCCGCCATAAATTGTATTTTAAATAAAATAAACTGTATATGAAACGCAGAACCATGATCCGCCAGTTATCCATGGCCGTTCCGGCAATGTATATGGGAAGCCGGTTGCCACCCGAATGGTTAACCGCATTTCCGGGTCCGGGTGAGCTAATGGCCAAAGGGCCTTTTGCTCCCGACTGGAAAAGCCTCCAGCAATACCAGGTGCCCGATTGGTTCCGGGATGCGAAGTTCGGGATATGGGCCCATTGGGGCGCACAATGCCAGCCTGAGTTTGGCGACTGGTATGCCCGCGGCATGTATATCGAAGGAAGCAAGACCTATAAGTATCACCTGGAGAAATATGGCCATCCTTCTAAGTTTGGTTTCAAGGATGTGATTAATGAATGGAAGGCGGATAAATGGGATCCGGAAGAACTGGTAGCACTTTATAAGAATGCAGGTGCCGCTTATTTTATGGCCATGGCCAATCACCATGATAATTTTGATAATTACGACAGTAAATACCATCGCTGGAACTCCGTCAACCTGGGTCCGAAGAAAGATATCATTGGCGGTTGGGCAAAAGCAGCAAAGAATAATCATCTGCGTTTCGGTGTCAGTGTACATGCAGCCCATGCGGCCATTTTTTACGAGCAATCAAGGAATGCGGATAAAACAGGCGCATTTGCCGGAGTCCCATATGATGGAGTGCTGAACAAAAAACAAGGCAAGGGAACCTGGTGGGAGAAATTCGATCCGCAGGATTTGTATGAGCAACGTGGTGAGCGCAGTGTGGGCAGTGAGAATGAAAACCACATCCATAATCAATGGGGTTGGGAAAATGGGGCTACTAAACTCTCCAACGCCTATTGTGAAAAGTTTTATAATCGTACGGTTGATCTGATTAATAAATACGACCCAGACCTGATCTATTTTGATGATACCGCATTACCGTTATGGCCCGTGAGTGATGCAGGTCTCCGGATAGCCGCTCACTTTTACAACCGCAGTATCAGCAAGCGGGGCAAACTGGATGTGGTGATCAACGGCAAGATCCTGAATGAGGAACAACGCAAATGCATGGTCTGGGATATTGAAAAGGGACAGAGCAATAATATCGAACCCTTGCCCTGGCAGACGGATACCTGTATCGGCAGCTGGCACTACGACCGGCCCCGTTATGATCAACATAAATACAAATCCGCCAATACGGTGGTGCATACCCTCGCAGATGTGGTGAGTAAAAATGGCAACCTGATGCTGAATATCCCCGTACGGGGTGATGGTTCTATTGATGACCAGGAACGGAAGATCGTGGAAGAGATCAGTGCCTGGATGAAAGTGAACAGTGAAGCGATTTATGGAACAAGGCCATGGACGGTATTCGGTGAAGGTCCTGCCATTAAAACGGCAGCACCCTTAACCGCCCAGGGTTTTAATGAAGGGAAAGGGAAGCCTTTCACGGCAGAAGATATCCGGTTCACGGTAAAAGGTAATATTCTCTATGCCTTTCTCCTTGGCTGGCCCGGGGAGAATGAGGCAAGGATCGAATCACTTGGTTATCTATCCAAACTCATCAATGGGAAGAAGATCGGCAAAGTCAGTATGCTGGGTTACAAAGGTGAACTGGTCTGGCAGCAACTCGCCGGTTACCTGGGGGTGAAAATGCCCATGAGCGCCCCCTGTGAACATGCGGTGGTATTGAAAGTTGAAGGACTTTTATAAGCTGAAAATTCATTTGTGAATTATGCTAAAACCGGAATTCGTACAGTATGCCCCATGATGATCCAGGCAATATATCCGCTTAATTTTAAAACCCTGAATAACCGGACTGGTAAAATGAAGCTCGTGTTTTTTATATTGTGCATGGTCTCCCTGGCGGGTAATTCCCAGTCACTGACCCGCTATGTACAACCACTATCCGGCACGGCTCCCTCCACCACCATTTCGGCAAAGAAACACAGCGAAGCAGGTAGTAAAGAATCCAATGCCAATACCATTCCATCCGTTGGTACGCCATTCGGGATGACGCAATGGGTGGCACAGACCCGTACCACCGAAATAAAGTGCCAGCCGCCTTACTATTATAAAGACAGTTTGCTGAGTGGCTTTCGTGGCACGCACTGGATCAGTGGCTCCTGTACCCAGGATTATGGAAGTGTAACGCTTATGCCGGTTACCGGTTCACTCCGTACCACGCTCAAAGAGTACAGTATCCCTTTCTCACACAATAATGAAACAACAGGACCCTCTTATTATAAACTGGCATTGCCTGATGCGGGACTCATTGCTGAAATGACCGGTACGGCCCGATGTGGTGTCTTGCAATTCACCATGACCCGCGATGACAGCCTGTACCTGCTGGTCATACCGAACAGTGATTTTGGGAAAGGGATGGTTGTTGTAAACAAGTCTGATGGAACGATCACCGGATCTAACCCGGTACACCGCATTTACCAGGGCTGGGGGGAGGAAGCCGGATTTAAAGGATGGTTTTATATACAGCCGCTGAAAAAATTTACCATGCATGGTGTATTCAATGGAAATGAAAGAACCCTTGCAGACAGTATCTCCGGAAAAAAAGAAGCCGGAGCCTATATCGGATTTTTCCTGCGCAAAGGGGAAACGTTAACCGTGAATATCGGTACTTCATTCAGCAGTTTGTCCGGGGCCAAACTGAATTTGCAAAAGGAAGTCCGGAAGCAATCATTCGCCGCTGTGGAACTGGCTACCCGTAAACATTGGGAAAAGGAGCTCGGACGGATCAATGTGAAAGGAACGGATGAAAAAGCGAAACGTGTTTTTTATACGGCACTGTATCATGCAATGCAGCATCCCAGACTGATGAGCGATGTGGATGGCACCTATCCGCGTTTTTCCGGGAAGTATCAACTGATGAAAACAAGTAAAGGCGGCTACTATGATGATTTTTCCATGTGGGATACATACCGGGCCCAGTTGCCTTTACTGGAAATTATTGATCCGGTTCTTACAAATTCATTGATCCGCTCCCTGGTACTGAAAGGACAACAAGGTGGCTGGTTGCCGATCTTTCCCTGCTGGAACAGTTATACCGCGGCCATGATCGGTGATCATGTGGCTGCTTTTATTGCAGGTGCATGGAGCAAGGGCTTGCGTGATTTTGATGTGCCAGCAGCCTATGCCCTTATCCGGAAAAATGCGTTTGAGACCCCGGCTACCTATGCGGAGTATAAAAACGGGATGGGCAGAAGGGCATTGATCGCTTATATGAAATTTGGTTATTTACCGATGGAGGACAGTGTACAGGAGGCCTTCCATAAAAAAGAACAGGTGAGCCGCACCCTGGAATACGCGTACGATGACTACACGGTCAGTCTGTTGGCCAGGGGGTTGGGCAAGACCGGGGACTATAAGCTGCTCAGTAAACGTTCATTTAATTATAAAAATGTATTTGATCCCGAAGTAGGGATGATGCGGGGCCGTCATGAAACCGGACGTTTCACTGATTCCTTCCATCCTGATATCCGCGAGTCCTATATTACCGAAGGCACGCCCCGTCAGTATACTTTTTATGTACCCCATGATATAAGAGGATTAGCCACGCTGATGGGCGGAACAAAAGCCTTTGAAAAATCACTCGACAGTTTGTTCATGAAAGGTGAATACTGGCATGGCAATGAACCGGGCCACCAGATTCCCTTTTTATATAATTATACGGCCTCACCCTGGAAAACACAACAGGAAGTGAGGAAAATTCTCGAAGAAGAATACAGTGACGGACCAGGCGGACTCAGTGGCAATGATGATGCAGGTCAGATGAGTGCCTGGTATGTTTTTGCCGCCATGGGTTTCTATCCGGTAAATCCGGCTTCCGGTGAATACCTGTTGACCGCTCCTTTATTTGACCAGGTGATACTGAAGTCAGGTAATAAACCGATCACGATATTGACGAGACGGTCTTCTCCTCGCGCAGTTTATATACAGGGAGTGAGGTGGAACGGGATCAGTTATACCAAAAACTATATCACCTGGCCTATGATCCGGAATGGAGGGACCCTGGAAATTTCGCTGGGTGAAAAACCAGGCCCCTGGGGAGCTGCTGAAATGGCTCGCCCTTCTTCCTTAACCAATAAATAATAAATGATGAAGAAATTGCTATATACGTTTGTTCTCTGTTTTGTTACAGCCATTGTAAGTGCAAGTGAAGGGGATGTCTTCAATGTGCTGACCTATGGAGCCAAAGGAGACGGAAAGACCAATGATGCTGCCGCTATTCAAAAAGCGATTGATGCCGCGGCTACAGCCGGAGGGGGACAGGTATTATTTCCGGCCCCGCATACATTCCTTTGCGGACCGGTAAAACTTGCATCTCAAATCGAATATCATATTCCGGCCGGTGCCGTATTGCTCGCCAGTCCGGATGAACAGTTGTATACCCAAAGTGCCTTCCGGGAAAATCCCGGGGAAGGAATGGTCTGGCTCTGGGCAGAGAATCTTCAGCATGCCAGTTTTACCGGGAGCGGAAGTATTGATGGAAACGGCATCTCCTTTATGGGAGCCGAAGAAGAAGATGCATATGTATTGAAACCATTTACTGTACGAGATCCCCGTCCGCATGTGTTAACCATCATTGGCGGACGGAATATCCGGATACATGACCTGCATATTGGCAATTCCGCCTACTGGACCATTCACCTGATTGGTTGTGATGATGTGGTGATTTCCGGTATCACGTTGCTGAATAGCCTGAAAGTCAGAAACAGTGACGGCATCGATCTCGATCATTGCCGCAATGTCCGCATCAGCGATTGCTATATTGAAAGCGGGGATGATTGCATCTGTTTAAAGAACAGGCGGGAGTATGCGGATTTTGGGAAATGTGAAAATATTACGGTCACCAACTGCACCATGACCTCCCGCAGCTGTGCGATCAAAATCGGGTCCGAGAATATGGATACGATCCGCCAGGTAGTATTTAATAACTGTATAATAAAGAACAGTAACCGTGGGGTGGGTATTCAGCACCGGGATGAAGGATTAGTGGAAGATGTATTTTTTTCTAATATGATCATCGAAGGCCGGCTCTTCTCCGATGTATGGTGGGGGAAAGCGGAACCCATTTATATTACCGCTTATCGCAGGGCCGCTATCAACCACAAAGATGCTAACTGGCGTTTTCCAAAAGGCGCTACCGAAGGCAGGGTAGGACAGGTACGGAATATCCGGTTCAGCAATATCCAATGTACCAGTGAAAACGGCGTATATGTTAGTGCGGAGTCACCTGATAAAATTGTCAATATTGTTTTTGAAGGGGTGGATATTCTCCTGAATAAAACCACGGCACATCCGGGCGGCATCTATGACCGCCGGCCGGCCAATGTGGATGGATTTGTAAAAGGAAGTACCTCCGGATTTTATTTTGATGCGGCCACTGGAATCATGATCAGGAATTGCAGTGTCAGCTGGGGGAGTAACCGGCCCGTTTATTTTAATCATGTGCTGGAATCCTACCGGGTCTTATCTTTAAGTACATTTAACCTTTCGGGACTGTCAGCCCGGAAAGGGGTTAAAGCAATCGTTAAATAATTAAATATACCATCGTGAAAAAAGCCAGTTTATTCTTATCGGCCGGACTGCTGCTGAGCAGTCTGTTGCCTGCGCAGTTGTCCGTCAATGCCATCGTGGATGGTCAAAATCCGGCAGCCGTGATCAGTCGTCACATTTATGGACATTTCTCCGAACACCTGGGTCGTTGTATCTATGACGGATTCTGGGTAAGTGATACATTGCAAGTGCCTAAGAAAGACCGCATCCGGCTGGATATCGTGGAAGCCCTGAAGAAAATCAATATTCCCAACCTCCGCTGGCCGGGTGGTTGTTTTGGCGATGAATACCACTGGCGTGATGGAATAGGTCCGCGTAAAGATCGCCCCTATATGGTAAACACGAACTGGGGTGGTGTATCCGAGGATAATAGTTTTGGTACCCACGAATTTCTCGAACTCTGTACGCTGCTCAAAACAGAACCCTATATCTCTGGTAATGTGGGCAGCGGTACTGTGGAAGAAATGGCCAAGTGGGTAGAGTATCTGAACTCCGATGCCAAAAGCACCATGACTGATTTGCGTGCACAGAATGGACGCAAAGAACCCTGGAGCGTTAAATTCTGGGGGGTGGGCAATGAAAGTTGGGGTTGCGGCGGTAATATGACGGCTGAATTTTATGCTGACCAATATAAACGATATGCCGTATATGCACGCAATTACCGGAACGCCCCGCTGATGAAAGTGGCCGGCGGTGCCAGTTCGGCTGATTACAACTGGACCGAAGTGATGATGAAGAAAGTACATGTAAATGATATGTGGGGACTGAGTCTGCATCATTATACGATTCCAACCGGCTCATGGGGCAAGAAAGGATCGGCTACCGCTTTTGATGAGAAAGAGTATTTCACCACCATGAAGAACTGTCTGTATATGGAAGAGCTGGTGACCCGTCACAGTACCATCATGGACAAGTATGATCCCAATAAGAAAGTGGCCCTGGCCGTGGATGAGTGGGGTATCTGGACCGATGTGGAGCCGGGCACCAATCCGGGTTTCCTCTATCAGCAGAACAGTCTGCGTGATGCAATCGTGGCCGCCACCACACTGAATATTTTCAATAACCACAGCGACCGGGTCCGCCTGGCTAACCTCGCACAAACCGTAAATGTACTCCAGGCATTGGTATTGACCCAGGGTCGTCAGATGCTTTTAACCCCTACTTATCATGTATTCGATCTGTTCAAAGTACATCACGATGCCAAACGGCTGAATGTTGCATTCACATCACCGTTGTATAAAAACGGGGACGCCAAAATACCAGCCCTGAACATCTCGGCCTCCATCGATTCAGCAGGTGTTGTTCATATTTCATTTGTCAATATTGATCCGAATAATAAGATCAGTTTCAGAGCCGCCATGCCCGGTGTGAAATGGACGAACGTCACCGGACAAATCCTGAGTTCTTCCAAGCTCACCGATGTAAACAGTTTTGACAAGCCGGAGAACCTGAAGATCCAGTCCTTTGCCAATGCTAAAAAAGAAGGCAATGATCTGGTGGTGGAATTACCGGCGAAGAGTATTGTGGTGCTGGAGCTGAAGTGAGTCGGGAGTTGGGAGTCGGGAGTCAGGAGTCGGGAGTCAGGAGTCAGGAGTCGGGAGTACTAAGAAACCTTGTCATCCCGACGAAGGAGGGAGCTTCGCTCAAGAGTAGCAGGTGAAAGCCCTAAAGGTGCTTGTCATCCCGAGCGCAGCGAGGGAACTTCGCCGTAAAAAAGCAAAATAAAGCAAAACGAACGGAGGCGGAAGCGAGGGAACTTCGCCCTAAAAAAACAAAGTAAAACAAAACGAACTTAGATGAGCGATGTAGTCTCAATGCAACAAACCATGCGCTGGTATGGTCCCAAAGACCCGGTGAGTCTGTCCGATATACGCCAGGCAGGATGCAGCGGGGTGGTGACCGCCCTGCACCATATACCCAATGGAGAAATATGGACCGTAGAGGAAATTAATAAACGCAAAACCGAAGTGGAAGCCGCGGGAATGATATGGTCCGTGGTGGAAAGCGTACCGGTGCATGAAGGGATTAAAACACAGACACCCGGATTCGAAACCTATATTGAAAATTATAAAACCTCGGTCCGCAACCTCGGTGCCTGCGGGGTAAAGATCGTCACGTACAATTTCATGCCGGTGCTTGACTGGACCCGTACCGATCTGGCTTATACCGTGGAAGATGGCAGCAAGGCCCTCCGTTTTGAGAAGGCGGCTTTTGTTGCTTTTGATGTATTTATGCTGCAGCGGAAAGGCGCAGCGGATGAATACAGCGGCGCCGAACTGGTGAGGGCCAGGGAGCGCTTTGACAGCATGACAAAAGAAGAAAAGGAATTACTGCAACGCAATATCATTGCCGGTCTTCCGGGGAGTGAAGAGAGTTTTACCCTTGAGCAGTTCCGCCAGGCACTGGCTGCCTATAAGGATATTGATGCAGACCGGTTGCGGTCCAACCTTATTCATTTCCTGAAAGAAGTGGTACCGGTGGCAGAAGCAGCCGGCGTATTAATGGTCATCCATCCGGATGATCCACCTTACCCGATCCTGGGTCTGCCACGGGTGGTCAGTACAGCACAGGATATACGTATGCTCATCAATGCCGTATCTTCCGGGCACAACGGACTTTGTTTCTGTACCGGCTCTTTCGGCGTAAGGCCTGATAACAACCTTCCGGAAATGGTAAAAGAGTTTGGTGACCGGATCAATTTCATACACCTGCGGAGTACCCGAAGAAATGAGTGGGGTGATTTTTATGAAGACAATCACCTGGAGGGAGATGTGGACATGTACGCGGTGATCAGTGAATTGGTACGGGTGATGAATAAACGGGAAATATCCATTCCCATGCGGCCCGATCACGGACACCAGATGCTGGATGACCTGAAGAAAAAAACCAATCCAGGTTATTCGGCCATCGGCCGGTTAAGAGGACTGGCTGAATTGCGCGGACTCGAACTGGGAATCATCCGTTCAGGTAGTTAATTTTTAATGGACACTATATACTAACGATTCAACCAACAACATGGCTGCATTAACGAGCAAGAAGTACCGGTTCGCATTCATCATGGTTACTTCCCTGTTTTTCTTCTGGGGATTTGTACATAACCTGGATCCGGTGCTGATCAAACACCTGAAAAAGGCTTTTACATTAAATACATTACAGTCTTCCCTCGTGGATAGTGCCGTGTTTATCGCTTATTTCCTGATGGCTCTGCCGGCCGGATATGTGATGAAGAAATTCGGTTATAAAGCGGGAGTGATCCTGGGACTGGTGCTCTTCGCTATTGGTTCTTTTCTTTTTATACCAGCTGCCAATACACAGCAATATGCTTTCTTTCTCGGAGCCTTATTTGTGATTGCCAGCGGACTCACATTCCTGGAAACAGCCGCGAATCCGTATGCCGATCTGTTGGGTGATCCTGAAACCTCCACGCAGCGACTGAACCTCTCGCAGTCCTTTAACGGACTTGCGGCTACCATGGCACCGA
>DAORKK010000073.1:0-14818 GCA_035439525.1 Chitinophagaceae bacterium | reverse complement strand
AAGTTCAGGGAAAAAAGGAAGTGGCAGATTGCTTTAAGAAGGTATGTCCTGGAAAAGTCTCCCTGTGCGGCTTACGCACCCTATTTTGGGTTGGACATTGAAAATATGCGTCGTTGGTTTGAGTACCAGTTTAAAGAAGGGGCTTCCTGGGAGAATTTCGGAGAAAAGTGGCAGTTTGAGCATATTGTACCGGTCACCTATTTTGATTTCGCTCTTGAAGAGGACTTAATGATCTGCTGGAACTTTGTCAATATCCGGGTAGAGTTCATTGATGAAAATAAAGAAAGAGGGGCCAGACCTGATCTTTTGGTGGCCCGGAACTACTTTAAGGATTTGTTGGACAAAACCCAATACCCGGTTTGCCGGGATTTATTGAATAAAATTGACCAGATAGAGCAGACCGAAACAATTAACACTGGAGCCCAGGCGACATTTATCCGGGAAAATGCTGATTATCTAACCTTATTAGAAGGATATTCCAGCTTTGAATTTGAAATGTTGAATAGTGGCCGGAGTTTAGAGGATGTAAGAAAGGAAAGCGAATTCCTTAAAAACTTTGAAAAATAGCCCCAAGAACAAGATACCTTTGCCCCCCATGTTTCCAATATACGATGTCATAGTAGTAGGTGCCGGCCATGCCGGATGTGAGGCAGCTGCCGCTGCGGCCAATCTGGGTTCTAAAACCTTGTTGGTAACCATGAATATGCAGACCATTGCCCAGATGAGCTGTAATCCTGCCATGGGAGGAATTGCCAAAGGACAGATTGTAAGGGAGATTGATGCCATGGGCGGTTACTCGGGAATTGTAACGGATCTCTCTACCATCCAATTCCGGATGCTCAACCGGAGTAAGGGTCCGGCTATGTGGAGTCCGAGAGCGCAGAACGACCGGATGCTCTTTCACCTGAAGTGGAGAGAAATGCTCGAGAACACACCCAATCTTGATTTTTACCAGGATATGGTCAATGGCCTATTGGTGAAAGATGGAAAATGCTATGGTATCATTACAGGCATGGGTCATCAGATTCAGGCAAAATCGGTAGTGCTTACCAATGGTACCTTCCTCAATGGTATAGTTCATATAGGAGAAAAGAATTTTGGAGGTGGCCGGATTGCCGAAAAAGCGGCGACAGGTATAACTGAACAGCTGGTGAGTCTGGGTTTTGAAAGCGACCGCCTTAAAACCGGCACACCACCAAGGGTGGATGGACGAAGTCTTGACTATTCCAAAATGGAAGAGCAGCCCGGTGATACCGAGCATGTAGGCTTTTCCTACCTGGATACAGAAAAGCCAACTAAACAAAGAAGTTGCTGGATCACCTATACCAATCAGAAGGTTCACGATATTTTAAAAACCGGATTCGACCGGAGTCCGATGTTTGCCGGTCGGATCGATGGGGTGGGACCGCGCTATTGTCCCAGCATTGAAGACAAGATCAACCGCTTTGCCGAAAGAGATCGTCACCAGCTCTTCGTAGAACCGGAAGGCTGGAACACTGTAGAGATTTATCTTAATGGCTTCTCTACCTCCTTACCAGAAGAAACACAATACGAAGCACTTCGTAGTATACCAGGATTCGAGAACGCCCGTATGTTCCGTCCGGGTTATGCCATCGAATATGATTTCTTTCCGCCGACCCAATTGAAATATTCATTGGAAACGAAGCTGATCAGTAATCTGTTTTTTGCCGGTCAAATCAACGGAACCACCGGATATGAAGAAGCAGCCTGCCAGGGACTGATGGCGGGAATAAATGCCCATCAGAAAGCCGTGGAAAAAGAGGCCCTTATATTAAAAAGGAGTGATGCTTATATTGGTGTACTGATTGACGACCTGATCAGTAAAGGAACCCAGGAACCATATCGCATGTTTACTTCCCGGGCAGAATTCAGAACCTTATTACGTCAGGACAATGCAGATATCCGGTTAACAGAACTAAGTTATAACCTCGGACTGGCAAGCCAGGAAAGAATGCACCGGGTAAATGATAAAAAATCCTCAGTGGAGCAGATCAAAAAAATACTGAAAGAAATGTCGGTGGAACCTGCTGAAATTAATGGTTGGTTTGAACAGATCGGTTCCTCGTTGATCACGGAAAAACAAAAGGCGGAAAAAATTCTATTGCGCCCTTCTGTAGAACTGTCCGATATGGCAACCATTCTACCAAAACTTAAAACGGCCTTGTCCTCTTTCACACCTGACTCCATTGAACAAGCTGCCATCCAGGTCAAATATGATGTATATATAGAAAAGGAAAAGGAACTGGTCAGCAGGATGTCTCAGCTGGAAGAACTGGAAATTCCGGAAACATTTGACTATAAAAAAATAGGCTCTCTGGGTAATGAAGCCCGGGAAAAGCTATCAAGGATTCGGCCACGGACATTGGGACAGGCCAGCCGGATTTCTGGGATAAATCCGAGTGATGTCCAGATACTTATGGTTTTTATGGGTAGGTAAGAAAATGGTCATAAACGAAATCAATTAATTTTATTAATTTTTCGTTTTCTATACTCCTTATCTGCAACAAAATGCATCAAAAATTCCTGATTGCACTTATCTTGTCCTTATTGTTAATTCAGACAAATGGCCAGCTTCGTCAAATTCATTCCAACCTTTCAATTGAAGGAAACAATATAAAAAGGATCAGTTTCTACACCCCGTCATCCGGCTATATTGCAAGTACCGGAAATCCTCATGATTGGATAGGCTATACCACAGATAGCGGAAGAACTTTGACAAAAAGAGAAATCACGCTAACCAATGTAGATTATGGCACCTATTCTGTCAATCTCACATTCGGCTTTATGATCGAAGGAGTTGTTGCCTTCGACGCCAACAATGTACTCGCATACGGTAATTATGGCTATGTACCTGCTATATTGAAATCATCCAACGGGGGACTTTCGTATCAACTTGTTTACCATAACCCGATCGGCCCAAATATATTCAGCTCATTATTTAATATGGTTTTCCCGCAAAACAACCAGACGGGCTATGCGGTAGATGGTTATAATATTCTAAAAACAACCAATGGCGGGACAACTTGGACCAGGGTATATACAGGGTCCACCTTTTCAATCGGGCAACTGGATGCAATAGATAACAATACTGTATTTGCCTTTTCGGATGATGAAAGTGCCACTGCACCTACAGGAAAATTGATAAAAACCACGAATGCCGGAATCAGCTGGACTCAAATCAATACCCCAGACACCAGAATCTATGCAGCTGATTTTATAACACCAGAGAAGGGATGGTTGAATGTATATCTGAATGCCGATAGTCTGTTAATATATTATACATCAACCGGCGGTGTGACCTGGACAAAGAAAAATATGGCAGCAGTAAATCCAATCGGGTTTCACAGAATGCACTTCGTTGATGACAGTACAGGATATGGGGTAGCGAATTTATTCTATACCTTTAAAACCAGTGATTCGGGCCGTATTTGGGAGCCTCTCCCAAGAGACAATAGTTTCAATTAC
Source organism: Chitinophagaceae bacterium (assembly GCA_035439525.1). Taxonomy (GTDB): domain Bacteria; phylum Bacteroidota; class Bacteroidia; order Chitinophagales; family Chitinophagaceae; genus JJ008. The sequence continues at coordinate 11,332 of DAORKK010000073.1, read as the reverse complement.
CTTAATTACGGTCACACAGAAATCCATTTTGCCAATAGCTCACAATTCTGGAGCGCAGGAGCACGGGAATTTATAGAATTAACCACAAATGGGGGTGGTGTGCCGTTACCCAGGGCGTACTTTACCATTGATACAAGCGGTTTATATCAAACCGGAACGGTAAAATTGCAGAATTATTCAAAAGCTTCATATACCCATAAATGGTACAGAAATAATGAATTAATCAGTACCTCTTATCATGCAAATTTCCAACGAGTACCTTCCAGCACGCATGATAGTATCAAATTAGTCGTTTCAAACGGCGTATTATCTGATTCCCTTACCCTTCACCAGCATTTCTGGCCCCCGGTAAGTGTTACCTCCTTTACCCCAACAATAGGAGCAAGTGGTGCAGTAGTAAACATAACCGGTCAGAATTTTACAAATGTAGTATCCGTTTTCTTTGGAAATGTACCGGCATCTTCTTTTACCGTGAATTCGGCCCAAAGTATATCCGCAACAGTTGCAGGTGGGGCCAGTGGCTATGTAAAGGTTTTAACAGCAAACAGCAGGGATTCTTTGGCTGGTTTTACATTTATTCCAGCACCTACTATTTCCTCGTTCTTACCAGTATCCGCTACAGCCGGAACAACGATCACCATTCTGGGAACAAATCTGACTGGCGCTACATCTGTAATAATCGGAGGTGTTTCTGCGGTTTTTTCTGTAAATTCAGCTACACAAATAACTGCAACGGCTCCTTCGGGTCCATCGGGTAGTATAAGCGTGACAACACCCGGCGGTTCTGCAACGTTGAGCGGCTATTCTTCCTTACCCGGAATCAATACCTTTTCTCCAACCAGTGGTACCATTGGAACCATCTTGTCCATAACCGGAAGCTCACTTACGGGAACAACCGCCGTTACGATAGGAGGTGTAGCGGTATCTTCATTCACAGTAAATAATGCCAATAGTATTACTGCTATAGTAAGTACGGGGGCAACAGGGCCAGTTGCTATAACCAGGCCAGAGGGCTCCGCTTCTTTGCAAGGCTTTACCTGGATACCTGCACCAGTTATAACTTCATTTACCCCACAATCCGGTCCGGTTGGAACGAACATGACAATAACAGGAACGGGTTTTAATAATAGTCTAACTGGAAATACAGTTTATTTTGGCGGCGCAAGGGCTAATGTTGTTTCCGCATCGTCAACACAAATAACCGTTACTGTTCCATATAGTGCCGGGTACAGCACAATCAGTGTTACAGCTAACAATCTATCCGGATACTCAACTAACATGTATTTAACCACTTTCAGTGGTGGGGGTAGTATTACACAGTCTTCATTCAGCACCGCAGAAACCATTCAAACCGGTTTTGAAGTGTTGCCATTCAGTACGGGAGCCGCTGATTTTGACCTCGACGGTAAAAGTGAACTCATCGTTCTGAAACTGAATAATCCGGGCAACACACATGGAGTGTTAATATATAAAAACACTGGAACAGGATCTGAAATCACCATGGGCACGCCGCTTGAATTAGCAGGAGGCAATGAATCATTCGCAACCGGGGATGTTAATGGCGACGGCAAAACAGATATTATACTGTCCGGAGCTCCATATCTGTATACGTATATAAATACATCCTCTGCAGGCAACCTCTCATTTGCACCTGTAATCATGACATCTTCTACCCTGACACTTCAGCGAATACGATTAGCTGATATGGATGTGGATGGAAAACCGGATGTCATATGCAGCTCAAATGGCAATATTTATGTAATCAGAAATATCAGTGAACCAACACAGGTCAACTATGCGGAACCTGTTATGATATACACCGCTTCATTTGAACGAAATTTTATACCTGCTGACCTCACCGGGGATGGTAAGCCAGAACTGATCATGTCTGGCTTTGGCGTGTTACGTAATAATTCGTCACCGGGTACGCTGAACTTTACACAAGCGGCCACATTACCTCTTTATAACCATTCATTCATCTCCACCGGTGATATTGATGGAGATGGTAAACTGGATGTTGTTTCAGGAGACCGCTATGGCTCACAAATTAATGTGATCCGCAATACCAGTACCGGCAGCAACATTTCTTTCGCAACGCCTGTGTCTTATCAGGCAAGTTCCTTACCGGCAGGTTCCGCCATTGGCGATCTGGACGGTGATGGTAAGCCGGATATTGCCGTATCAACTGCTGAAAATGCGGTGACCCTGTTTAAAAATATTTCAGTTCCGGGTTCTGTAAATTTATTATCACCGAAAAGTTTTGTACCCGGAACATACAGTGGAGAAAATCAGGTTGCCCTTGCAGATTTCAATAATGATGGGAAATCAGATATCGCTATTTCATCTGAAAATCCAAGAACGGTATTCGTTTTACGAAACGAAGTGAAAGCAGATCCGTCCATTATTTCTTTTACCCCAACTATTGGTGAAAACGGAACAGCCGTTACGATTACCGGTACCAATTTTACCGGGGCAACCGCTGTAAGATTCGGAGCGGTACCGGCAAGCAGTTTTGTAGTAAACTCTCCAACTTCTATAACTGCAGTAGTAGGCAGTGGCGCAAGTGGTTTTGTGACAGTAGTAACCGGAATAGGAATAGATTCATTACCCGGTTTTGTATATGGAATACCGCCTGTAATCACATCGGTTTCGCCATCATCTGGCCATGTGGGCACAATGGTTACAATCAATGGTTCTAACTTCAGCACCAATCCTTCTGATAATATTATCTACTTTGGCCGTGTAAAAGCACAGGCTTTAACAGCCACATCAACAACGATTACTACCTATGTACCTCCGGGGTCAGACTATGCCCCGGTATCAGTAACTAAAGCACGTCTGACTGGCTGGTCCAATAAGCCGTTTTTAACAACCTTCCCAAATAATGGGTCCGCGTTAACCACACAGTCATTTGCAAACCGAATCAATATTGGCAATTTCCCGGTGGGATGTCTGGTGGATTTTGATGGAGATGGTAAACTGGATGTGGCAGGTGTGCTAAATACATCAACCGTTGCTATTGCCAGAAACATTAGTGTTCCCGGTCAGATCCGTTTTGCACCAGCTGTTGTATTAAGTGGAACAATTGGGGGTGGGGGAATAATGGCCGAAGATTTTGATGGTGATGGTAAAAAAGACCTGTTATTTATACAAAACAATATCCAACTGATGTTGGTAAAGAATAACAGTACCCCGGGAAATATTGTGGTTGCAGGCTTATACAGTATTCCTTCCGGCAACTCTGGTGTTACAGGAATAATTTCGGCCAGGGACATTGACAAAGACGGAAAACCAGATATTCTGTTCGCGAGCTATTCTGGTGCAGTCAATATTATTAAAAATAACTGTTCGGGTGAAACTATAAACTTTTCTCCGCACTATTATTATCCTCTGGGCAACTATGGTTTGTCCGCGATTTCTACCGATGTAGACGATGATGGCAATCCTGATCTGCTGGCAGCTTCAGGTGAGCTGGCCGTATTTCGGAATACGAGTACACCCGGAAATATCATAATAAGTCCAAGGGTCGGTTTCAGTGGAGGCGATTGGCCCACTTATATATCTACAGGAGATCTGGATGGAGACGGAAGAACGGATGCACTCGTCTCTCAATCTGAGCCCAACAAGATGGCCGTATTTAAAAATTTAAGCGCTCCGGGGACAATCGTTTTTTCTGTTCATCCCGAGTTGCCATCAGGGAATCATCCCTATACAAACGGAATGAACGATCTTTCCGGGGACGGCAAACCAGATATTTTTGCACCTAATCTGTCAGAGGATTCATTATCCATTTTTACCAATAACAGCACGCCGGGATCACTGGTATTTGCGCCACACATTAAAATAGCATCCGGAAATGTTGCCAACCGTATGGAGTCTGCAGATCTTGATGGTGACGGAAGGCCCGATATCATCATTTCGGGAAATTCAGGACCGGCTACGATAATCAGGAACCAACACAGTTCAACAGGTCCTCAGATAAACAACTTTTCTCCTGTTAGTGCAACCGCCGGTGCCACCATTACAATAACCGGGGAGCGTTTTACAGATATCAGTAATGTAACATTTGGCGGCGTTCCAGCCTCTTCGTTTAATGTAATATCTACTACCCGGATTGAGGCCATTGTTGGTAACGGGGCGTCAGGTCCAGTATCTGTACACAGTACAGCGGGAATCAGCAGTCTGACCGGATTCATTTACGGCAACAAACCCGTCCTCAGTTCCTTTACGCCTGAAACCGGATTTGAAGGATCGACGATAACAATTAACGGAGCAAACTTAACGGGCACAACCGCCGTTAATTTTGGTAATACACCTGCGGCCTCTTTTGTGGTAAACGCATCCGGCACAAGTATCTCAGCCGTAGTTGGGAATGGAAATTCCGGGCTAGTAAAATTAGTGACCCCGGCAGGCTCAGACTCCCTGGGTAATTTCATTTATCTGAGTAAACCAACAATCAGTTCTTTTAGTCCATTATTGGGCAACGCCGGCTCTACCGTAGTTATTACCGGTACTAATTTTAATAATGTTTCAGCGGTACTGTTTGGTGGGGCGTCTGCCATTAGTTTTACAGTAGTATCTGAAACATCCATATCGGCAATTGTAGGAAATGGTCATACAGGACAAATAGAAGTGATCACCGCTGGTGGTTCCGCTTTTGCAAATGGGTTCATTTATAATAACAGTGCAAGTGTTTCAGATTTTAATCCAAAATCCGCTGGCACAGGAAGCGCTGTTTATCTCTATGGCTTCAATCTTGCAAGTGTAACCAGTGTAAAATTCGGCGGTGTACCCGCCAGCAGTTTTACCATAGAATCACCAACCCGGATAAAAGCACTTGTTGGAACAGGTGCTTCTGGCGAAATCAGTGTAACCAATCACTTATATACAACCAGTAAACCCGGCTTCACCTTCCTGAATGGAACGGTTCCTTCTATTACCTCTATATCACCCGTGTCAGGTTCTACTGGCTCCGTAATAACGATCTCGGGAAAACTCTTTACGGGTGTAACAGAAGTCCGCTTTGGAAATTCAATCGCCGAAGCATTTGAGGTACTATCCGATTCGATGATCATCGCAACAGTTGGATCTGGCAGCACCGGGTTAGTTACACTTCTGTCCCCCGGTGGAGCCGTTTCTGCTGATGGATTCACCTATTCTCCCGGACCCGTCATTAACTCATTTTATCCGGTTAGTGCCCCACCTCTAACGCCTGTAACAATTGTAGGACAGAATTTCAGTAATACCATTTCCGGGAATACCGTCTTTTTTGGTACAGTTAAAGCAACGGTAACAGAAGCAAGTCCAAATTATCTGATTGTAAAGGTTCCGTATGGGGCAAAGATGTCTCCTATAACAGTTACTTCCGGACAGTTAACCGCTTATTCCTCCGTTGAATTCATCCCGACGTTTAACGGATCCTCCATCATTAGCCCGGATGCGTATATCCGAAGCGTTGATTCGACTTCTCCCAAAACACCCTCTTTGATAACATTAGGGGACCTGGACCTGGACAGCAAACCAGATATCGTAGTTAGTAGCCCCAGCGGTTCAACGCTGACATCGCGGCTGAGTTTTCATCTTAACGTATCCAGTTCCTCGAATATCTGGCTGGCACCCCGAACATCCATACACACGCCCATCGGGCCATACGGATCCACTTATGCTGACTTCAATAATGATGGGAAACCGGAAATAGCGGCTTCGGGAGGGGCATCATTCAGTCAGTTTATTCTGTTTCCGAACAACAGCAGTCCGGGAAATCTCAGTTGGGGTACAACCTTGACATTTCCAATGTCTCCCGAAAGCGAAAAATGTTTTTCTGCCGATTTTGACAAAGACGGAAAAACAGATATTGGATTCCTCGGAGGCTGGAATGGTGCTATAAGCATTTATCGGAACACCGGAAATGCGACAACGTTCAGTTTCAGTGCTGCCCAGATCTTTTCTACCTTCTTATATGCAAGTAGTATTGCTATTACAGACCTGGATGGAGATGGCAAACCTGATATTGTAGTTGCCGGTGGCAATTCGACCATGCCCACCTTTCATGTACTTAAAAACACCAGTACAAACGGATCAATCACCTTCCAAACTATTGTACTGAATCTGCCTTTTAATGTAAATCAGGTACTAACAGGAGATCTGGATAATGATAATAAACCAGAGGTCTTATTGATAAACTTCTATGATAACAAACTGCTGGTGCTCAAGAATCAATCGATACCGGGATTTGTGTTGTTAGAAACCGTGCTGTTTCTCCCTGTAAAAAATCCGGGCAGTATTGCCCTGGCAGATATCAGTGGAGACGGAAAACCAGATCTCTGTGTGGCCGACACCTATAATAACTATGTGAGTGTTTTGGCCAACAGATCAGATAACACCGGCATTCGGTTTGGTCAACCCGTATCCTTCTTCGTCAGCAATCACGGTGGCCATGTGACTGTTTGTGACATGGATGCTGATGGGCGTCCGGAGCTGGTCCGGAATAACCCCTATTCGTACAGCATCAGCATCATGAAAAATAATCAACCGGTTATTGATTATAACAATACCATAATCTGCGCTAACGGAAACACAACCCTGAATGCGGGGGTGACCGGCACCAGTTATCAATGGCAGCAGGATGACGGAAACGGATTCATGAACATAACCAATAACAGTTATTTTTCCGGCTCAACAACAGCAACACTTCAGCTTACGGGTATACCCTACTTCTGGAATAATTACCACTATCGTTGTGTAGTGAACGGTACACAGTTTGGAACGCAATACAGGTTATTGGTGAACCCTTTAATAAATCCACTAATTGCCATTTCGGGAAACAATACTGTCACAGGTGGTCAATCCACCACCCTTAAAACAACACATATCAATGGTGGAATAGCTCCACAATATCAATGGCAGGACAGTACAGGAACTGCTGGTTGGCAGCCAATTAATGGGGCAACCAATGCAACAATAAACTACATGCCTGCAAGAACAGGTGTCAAGATCAGGTGTATGTTGACCAGCAGCACGGGCTGTTCTGTACCGGCAACAGTAAACAGTAATACGATAACCTTTACTGTGAACACGGTAACAGCAGTAAACCCGGTAAACGCATTACAAGCGGGTATCCGGTATTACCCAAATCCGGTAGAAGAAACGCTGTACATCGATAGTTTAAAAATTTCGGACAAATGGGTCTCGTTGCAAATTCTGTCCATAAACGGAAGCAAACCATTGGTAGCTATAGATGTATTCAATCAGACCAGGTTGCAAATACCAGTGGGGCAATTAACGCCGGGTTATTACCTTGCTGTATTAAGACGTAAAAAAGGTCCGGCCGTTTATATCCGTTTTGTAAAACAATAAAAGAATAAAAACTACACTCAGGCAACTTCTCTCAGCGGTGTACTTGTATTTACAGGAGGATGGCTCAGGTCGTCCTCCTGTATTTCAATCCTCCGTGTAATATCATGTAAAGAAGAAAGCCGTTGTACCGTATACGGTATAGTATCCAGTCCTGAAACGAACTTCTGTATATAGCTATAAATTCCAATCAGGCTACCCGCTTCTATACCAGCTCCTGCTGCTTTATTGGTAACTAATAATGATATCCCGATTACAATCATCACCAGGATTTCCATAATACCAAAGTTCCACGCTTCCTGGTCACTGATGCGGATCTGCCATTTACGGAGATTATCATAGTGCTGTCGGATCAGGTGATTGTTCCCGGTTGCAATGATATTCACCTGGTTCTCCAGCTCGTCATTCTTTTGCTTATTCAGTTTTTTCATTTTCTTACCATAGAAATAACTGAAACCGCTTACGGGTAATAATATAGCCAGGCAAACCAATACCACCGATATATCATAGAAAAATAAAAGGAGCAGCGAACCAAAAAGGCTATAGAATGCTTCAATCACATAAACCAGGTCAAATTCCAGAAAATCTACAAATTCACGGGCCAGGTTGGAGTGCGCGCTCAGCCGGGATACATCCTCCTTTCCATAACGGCGGGCCAGGAACTTTGTAACCAGTGAGGTATAAATAGCGGTATACGTACGGGTATCCAGCCGGTGCCGGATCGTACCTATAATCAGCCAGGCCACATGGACGGCAGATAGTAATAAAAGACCCTGGTAACTGCCCTTGATCAGGTCATTCACGGCCCAACCCAGAAAAAAGGGGCGCATCAGGCTGCCCAGCATCTCCAGGGTAAATAAAATATAGGTCAGCACCAACCTGTAGCGGTGCTGAAGCATAATTGTACGGAGTACGGCAAAACGGGACATAGTTCATCTGTTTAGATAAATTCATCTAATGGGTCAGTAAAATCTAATGGAGTAAGTAATAGACTCTGGGGTGAGTAAGTCGTTTAACGGATCATGGATTTCTCCCGCAAATTTAAAGAATTACCGGTTTGTCCCGAAATTTTTCCCCGGCACCCTTTTGTACCACATTGACAATCAAATGGTTCCATATGCTCATCCAGAAAATTAGCATAATCAAGGGTGAGTTCCTGTCCTTTAGATATGTCGCTTATAGCTAATACGTTTAGCCCGTCAAATTCTGTGTTAGGCGTACAACAATGGTTCTGGGGCGCCCATTCAGAAGGGTCATCATCCCATAAAATAAAGACCTCGTCACTGATGGGGTAGGCATACCGGCGGAAATGCAATTTTTCGTCCTCGTTCCAATGCTTCTCAACAAACCGCTTTGTAATGATCCGCTGAGCGCGGCCTTCCCCTTTGAAGATGACTTCCCCTTTCCGGATATCCCTGTTAGCATAAATGCCATAACCGGCTATGGAATTACCTTTCATGATAAACGGCTTCAGTTTGCGCTGGTGGCGTGCAATCCCTTCTGCGATCATATGCCGGAGAAATCCGGCCTGACCGATTCCGTCAAATTTGATGATAAAATCCGCGGAGCCCTCATAGCCATCTATATAAAAAACAGAACAGGTAAAATTGATTTCCAGGAAGTAGATCTCCTGTTTATCATTGACCCTGAAATCAAGCCGGGCATACCCCACTCCGTTAAATCCCTTAAAAATTTTTTCTGTGGCCGCCCGCAACTCACGGTCAAGCGACTCATCTATACAGGGCACATTACAATCCGGATGTAATTCCGATGTTTTCAGGGCATAGGTTTTAAATGCTCTCCCTTGCGGAAAAAGATACTCAACCGGACGAAACACCGTGCAATTGTGTTCATCGGCATTGGCAGCTACTAAAACAGTAAACTCCCTGCCTTTAATATACTCTTCAACCAGGAGCGGCCCATACTCATCCAATATGCTGATACATTTCTGTTGCAGTTCAATCTTATTATTGACCAGTGAGCGTTCATCTACTCCAAGACTATCACCGGCTTTGGCCGGCTTTACAAATAGAGGAAAGGTTAAGTGCTTTACCGCCTCATCCACATCTGCCAGCTCATTGATCAGTACATAACCAGGTGTTTTGACCCCTTCACAATAGGCCAGGTATTTCATCAGTTCCTTTGGGGGATCATATAATTTGGTAGTGGGGCCCGTGAAAGGCAGGTTCAGTAGTTCAAGGGTATAAATCACATCTATACTCGGAACCTCCCACTCAAGATAGCCTTCGCAGAGGTTGACGAAAATATCATAGCCTTGTTTACTTAAATCTTTCAGCTGACTGTAGGTGGTCAGCTTATTGAGAAAAACCGTATGTACTTCATGTTCGGGAATCAGTACCGCTAAATCCCGGGGAGGATCATAATTCTTATAATCCACACCTGTGGTGGAATAGTCTGGCTGAAGTACACATACTTTCATGAATTGCTAAGGTAATAATCAGGGGAATACAAAACTTATTTCGCAGAAACGGCTTTCGCTTTTTTAACACGCTTTGATTTAACAGGTACAGCCGTTTTTACCACACTCCGGCGGAGCGCGTCTTTCAGAATCGCTGCAATCACCTGTGTGAAGGAAACGCCGGATACTTTCAGGATAGCACCAATGGATGTATAGTTTTCATCTTCGCTCAATCCGCACTGGGCATTGGCTTCCAGCATATATAGTTTGCCGGTCTTTATATCCTGACGGATATCGATCCGGGTATAACCGCGACCACCGCAGGCAATATAAGCATCCATGCTAAGTTTCTTCAACTCCGCTGCAAGTGCGGGCTTTACGGATGTATATTCATAAAAATTGCCTTCTTCCGGCATGGGCGTTTCGTCTTCATAAATTTCCCACAGCCGGTCAAAAGAAAGGAACTTCTCCGATTCAGGCAGGGAAGGATGAAAGACCCGCTCAACGGGTTCGTATACGATACAATGGTCCGGGTCATTGGCAGATCCGGTGATAAACGTTGTGTATTCGGGGCCGGTAATGAATTGTTCTACAAATAAACCGTCGGCCAGCAGGTTCCAGCCGCGGTAGCCTTTTTTAATTTCTTCCACTCTTTCGGCCAGTTCTTCCTCGGAGTTCACCACATTTTTTACAGAAACGCCCATACTTCCACCTGAAACGGCGGGTTTAATGATCAGCGGGATACCCACCCTTTTGCAGATTCCTTTAACGGAACCCTTCTTCTCCGTAATAACTCTCCAATTGGCAGTAGCCACGCCAGCCTTATCAAAGGCCTTTTTCATGGGGATTTTAGACGTTGTGATATCGTAAAAATGAGCGTCGGAGCCTGTATAAATCAGGCCATGCTTTTCGATTTCGTGAATAACTGATACGCCCGGTGTACCGTTTACTTCATCACCATCGCAGAGGTTTAATACTAAAGGGGTCTTGCCGGGTGAGTTAGTTTTGATTGTGGCGATAATGCTCCTGAAATTATCCATGGTCACAGGTTGCCATTTCCACTCCACATCCAACTCCTCGAATACCCTGGTATATTCCTTAATGCTTTGGGTAAAATCGTAATAGTATTGAATATTGGGGTCTTCGGACTCCAGGTGCGGGGCAAGTACCCATACGATGTAGGGTGCAAAAAGGGCGGATTCAGATTGCTTCATCGGCTCAGGCTACTTTTTTATCGGCTTTCTTAGCCAGGCGGGATTGAATAAAATCGGTAAACCGGTGTTGTGAAATAGCTTCTTGCGAAAGATGGGCGGCGCCTCTTATTTCACCGAGGCAAGCGGGCTTACCACAATAACAATGGAAAGACTGTGTCATTTCCCATTCAGAAGAAGGATAAAAGAAAACAAACTCAGTTCCGGCCGGAATATCCTTTAATGCCACCAAGTGCATCATTGTGGTATCAAAGAACACATTGGGCTCACAACTATGATTGATATACTGAAGAAACTCAGGTTGCAGGGTGATATGTTTTCCCTCTGCAATCTGTACTGTTAAATAGGT
>DAORKK010000072.1:5432-14830 GCA_035439525.1 Chitinophagaceae bacterium | reverse complement strand
GGTTACGGATTTTGGACAGGTCTTCAAAATCATTGACCTGTGGTTTTGCCAGCGGACGATAAAGCACTGTGTCTTTTGTAAGGAAGGGAACCGCAGACACATCCGGGATAGCATGTTTTACTGAGTCGATCGAAATATCGCATGCATCTGTACTATAAAACCATCCGCGCCAGAACCAATCCAGGTCTTCCCCGGTAGCATCTTCCAGTGTACGGAACAGGTCAGCCGGGGTAGGGGATTTGAAGGCCCAGCGACGTGAATATTCACGGAATGCATTGTCAAACAGTTCGCGACCCACAATGGTCTCCCGGAGGATATTCAGTCCGGTCGCTACTTTATCGTAGGCATTGGCACCGAAATTATTGATATTTTCACTGTTGGTCATGATGGGTTCCAACTGGTCTTTCGGCAACTTCATATAGTCGGTGATCGTGAAAGCCGGCCCGCCATCAGAAGGAAATTTATTATCCCATAATTCCTGGGTCAGGTATTGAAGGTAGGAGTTCAGTCCTTCGTCCATCCAGGTCCACTGGCGTTCGTCGCTGTTTACAATCATCGGGTAAAAAGTATGTCCCACTTCGTGTATAATCACCAGGATCGCCGCGTTCTTGGCACCTTCACTATAACTACCGTCTTTTTCTGCACGGCCGGGGTTGAAGGAGATCATCGGGTATTCCATACCCTGGTTGCCTTCCACACTGATTGCTACGGGGTAAGGGTAGGGGAAAGTGAAATGCGAATAAGTCTTTAAGGTATGAGCAACGGCCTTGGTGGAAAATTTACTGTAGATCGGATAGGCTTCCTTGGCATAATAGCTCATGGACATTACCTTTTTTCCTTCAATTGGTGAGGACATGGCATCCCATACAAAACGGCGGGAAGAGGTCCAGGCGAAGTCACGTACATTATCCGCTTTATAGATCCAGGTTTTCTTGGCCTTGCTCTTTGTTTTGGAAGCCTGTAATGCCTCATCGAGTGTAACGATCTGCAGGGGCTCTTTGGCGGTTTGTGCTTTTTTCCAACGGGCCAGTTGGGTGGGCGTTAATGTTTGCGCATAGTTCTGGCATTCGCCGGTACCACCCACAATATGGTCGGCAGGAACGGTCATCTGTACCTTGAAATTACCGAAGCAGAGCGTGAATTCACCCGTGCCGGTAAACTGGTGGTTCTGCCAGCCCTGGTCATCGCTGTAGCGGCAGAGACGGGGATACCATTGGGTCATGGTATAATTGTTATTGCCATCTTCCGCGAAATGTTCATAGCCACCACGGGCACCGCCGAAGCGCATAAAATCGCCACGGTTGGCGATTTTGTAATTCCAATCGCATTTAAAAACGAATTTCTGACCGGGCTTCAGGGGCGCTGGCAGCATCACTTTCATCATTGTTTTATTGATGGTGTAACTGAGCGGTTTACCGAGCGCATCGGTGAGTTTGGTGATATTCACACCATACCCGTTATCCGATTTTTTTTCAGTCATCGCATCCAGCATATTGTCGGTGGTTTGCTGGGGCATCCGGTTGCTGGTCTGGTAACCGGCATTGTTTACGGAGCTGTGCTGGTTTTCGTCCAGCTGCATCCAGAAATACGTCAGTACATCAGGTGAATTGTTGAAATAAGTGATGGTTTCCGAACCGGTCAGCTTGTTATTCGCTTCATCCAGTTCGCACTTAATATCATAATCTACCCGCTGCTGCCAGTATTTGGTACCGGGGGCACCACTGGCGGTACGTTGTTCATTCGGGGTGGGCAAAATAGTGCCCAGTTGCTCAAATTTGTTGGCATGGTTGGAGCTGGCATTGTTCTGAATCTGGGCAATAGAAATGCCGGTCATCAGCAGCAGCATACAACTCAGTAAAAGGCTTTTGTTCATGTAGAGGTATATTTATTAAAAAGGTAAACGTGACAGTGAAATCTGAAGGGCAAGACTAAAAACAGCTGCAGAAAGAAAGATCACCCATTCCCGGCGGTTGATGCTGAAAGTGGTGATCAATGCCTGGGTGACGAGCAGGAGGGTGGCAACGACCACGATCTGCCCGGCTTCCAGACCTACATTGAAGCCGAAAAGTCCCCAGCCCATGCTCTGGTCCCGGGCCAGCATGAAGCGGATGGTGTTGGCAAACCCCAATCCATGGATCAGCCCAAAGAATAAGGCCAGGAAATAATTGATCCGTATGGATTTTGCCGTGAACTGCTTCTGGAACAGGTTGCTGATAGCGGTTATGACGATCGTACAGGGAATCAGGAATTCGACCCATGCTGCCGGGAAACGGAACACGTCCATGACACTCAGGGCCAGGGTCAGCGAGTGCCCGATGGTAAAGGCGGTGACAAGTATCAGCACCTGTTTCCAGTCCTTCAGCAGGTAAATAGCGGCCAGGGCAGCTATAAACAAGAGATGGTCCAGGGCATCCCAGCTCATTATATGCTCCCACCCCAGTCCAAAATAAAATTTAAAATCGTTCATCCTTTTTTGGGTTTGATCATCGAACCAAACAGTTATTTTTACCGTCTTAGTTCCGGGCCGACAAATTAAGCCCAACTTACTTAATCCTGAAAAATATTAGTGTCAATGGCATCATCCGTCTATAAATGGCTTTTAATCCCGCTTATTTGCCTGCTGATGGCCGGAAAACCGGCCCCGCACCCCTTCCATGTGAGTGTGATTGAGATAAATCACAATGCGGCTGACAAGACCCTCGAGATCAGCTGTAAGATTTTTACCGATGATTTTGAGAAAATCCTGGCTAAAAACTATAAGACAAAAGTGGACCTGATCAATCCGTCTGATAAGGCCCCGATGGATTCACTGGTTAAAAAATATATCCTCAGTCACCTGGTAATCTCAGCAAACGGGAAACCGGTCAGTCTGCATTATCTCGGATTTGAAAATGATCAGGAGGCGGCCTATGGATATATTGAAGTGGGAGATATTCCGGTGTTGAATAAAATCAATATTTCCACCAATATCATGTATGACCAGTTTGAAGACCAGGTCAATATCATGCATGTGATCGTGAACGGGAACCGGAAGAGTACCAAGCTGAATTTTCCGGATACAGAAGCGGAGATTGTCTTTAGTCGTTAGTTGTTAGCAGGGACTATTGACTTTTCTCTATTCTTCCATATCCTCCAGCAATTCTTTACTCAGCGTCACCAGGACTTTATCTATCCGGTGACCATCCATATCAATGATTTCAAGCGTAAATCCTTTCCAGCTCAGTTTATCCCCTGTTTTGGGAATTCGTTCGAGTTCGTGTAATACGAATCCGGCGAGTGTATCGAAGTCGTGCTCTCCTTCATTCATCCATTCTGTTTTTTCAAAACGGGTCAGGAAGTCGTAGAAAGGAATCTGTCCGTCCACAATAAAGCTCCCGTCTTCTCTTTCAACGATTTCATAATCGGGTACATCCTGCTGGGGAATATCCCCAACAATCGCTTCGAGAATATCGTTCAGGGTGAGTAGTCCCAGGATACTTCCGTATTCATCCACAATGAAAGCGGAATGGATCTTTGATTCCTTGAATTTTTCCAGCACCTGGTAAGGCGAATTATTTTCCGGAATAAAAAGGGCTGGTTGCATGATTTCTTTAAAAAGCGTATTGTCCGGACTGATGTACAGATCCTTGATCGAAACAACGCCTTTAATATTATCAATCTCCCCGTCACAGATCGGGTAGGCGGAGTGAGGCTCCTGGTGAATTTTTTCCTTGATTTTATCTTCACTGTCATCCAGGTTAAACCAAACGATATCACTCCGGTGCGTCATTAATGAAGTGATATTCCGGTCCCCCAGGTGAAAGACGCGTTCAATAATTTCCTGTTCTGCCTCATCAATGGTTCCGGCTTCCGTGCCTTCAGTAATCAGGGTTTTGATCTCCTCCTCGGTTACCGCATCATCTTTTGATCGTTTGATATTGAAAATGCTGAAAAAGATATTGCTGGTTTTATTGAGCAACCAGACGAAAGGATGCGTGATCCGAGAGAAAGTCTTCATTGGCCCGGCAACCATCATGGCGATCTTTTCCGACCGGAGCAGTCCGATCCGTTTGGGAATCAGTTCGCCAAATACGATTGAAAGGTAGGTGACCAGGATAACTATAAAAGTGGTGGAAATGGTTTCTGCATAAGGTTTGAATAAAGCAATCTGCTCCACATAGGGCTGTAGGTCCTTACCAAACCGTTCGCCGGAGTACACACCCGTAATAATGGAGATCAGGGTGATTCCGATCTGTACAGCGGATAAAAAGAGTTCAGGATGATTGGAAAGGGCAAGGGCCAGTATGGCCTTTTTATCTCCTTTTTCAGCGAGGTGTTCCAGTCTGGCTTTCCGAGCCGAAACCAGGGAAATTTCCGACATGGAAAAAAGACCATTGAGGAGGATCAGGAGGCTGAGTATGAATATATCCATTAAACGGAAACCGTTGATTAATGGTCAAAGATAGCGAATCCATAGCGCTTATTGAAGAGCGTGCCGATGCTGATTCCAAATAGGGTGCCCAGGGCAGCTCCGGCTATGACATCCAACGGATAGTGCACGCCCACATATACCTGGGCATAGGCTACAGATAAGGCCCAGGCTGGTCCCATCCAGGCCCATTTGCCGATCACATGCCGGAGCGTGACAAAACTGAATACTCCCATTCCGAAATGGTTGGCCGCATGATTGGAAACAAAACTAAAACCGGAGCCGCAGTGATCCAGCAATAACCGGACCTGTGTGTAGAAATCAGGATCATTGCATGGTCGTACCCGTTCAAAAACCTTTTTAAATGCATGGGTGCCAGTAAGGTCGCAGGCCACAAACGTGCAGAGAAAGAGCAGGACCCACCAGGCTCCTTTGGATTTATAATTAGCCACTGTAAATAACAACAGGAACAGGTAAAGTGGGGCCCAGAATTCAGCCGTTCTCCAGTAAGGCAGCAAACTGTCGAATAACGGATTTGTCCATTGGCTGTTCATTTTCACAAAGAGCCATTTGTCCCATTGCACCAGTTTATCCAGCAGGTTGATTGCAGGCATTATCATCCCTGCAAATGTAGGATATGCGGGCATAACCGCTGATTTGCCGCTTAAATAAGTGATAATGGGTATGGAGATAAGCCGATTAAGTATTTTCTTTGCAGGTCACTAATACTTTTAACCTTACAGCATGCTGGCCAGATTCCGGATACCAAAAACGATTTTATGGGCAGCCAACCTGTTTGGTATCTTCCTGCTGATCTTTACCGGATTCCGTCTGGCCACATTCCTGGCTTTCAGGCCTGCTGAATTCGGTTTTACGGATGCGCTCCCCTCATTTATGATGGGTTTGCGTTATGATCTCCGCTGGATTGCTGTTATTCTTTTACCGGTGGTACTGCTCAGCAGCTGGCCACGATTATCGCCTTTCTTTTCATCCAGGAATAAAAAATGGTGGACCTGGTACCTGGCAATCATCACTTTTATTGTCTTCTTCTTTTTTGCGGCCGGCTTTGGCAGTTTTTCGTACAACCAGACACCTTTAGATGCCGGGGCCATGAATTTTGCGGAGGATTTCAGTATCTCCATCAAAATGATCTGGCAAACCTATCCGTTGATCTGGATGCTGCTGGGTCTGATAGTGGCGGTCCTTTTTTTCCGGTGGATGTATCACCGCAGTCATTGGCAGGTCATCAACCGTACGGACGGGAAGGGGATACCGCACCGCCGTAAGGTTTTTGTTTTGTGCAGCTTTATTCTCGTATTCCTGATTTATGGATCGCTCAGCTGGCCGCCCCTGAACCGGGCCGATAGTTTCCGGTTCAACCATAGTTTTAAGTCTTACCTGGCAATTAATCCCCTGCAGAATTTTATTGCAACGCTCCGGTTACGTAAGCCGGATTACAATGAAAAGAAAGCAAGAACTTTTTTCCCCGTAATGGCGGAATGGATGCAGTTGCCTGATCCAACGGATTTTAGTTTTCGCCGGGAAACCGGACCGCGGAGTACTTCCTTCGAGAGCCGTCCCAATATAGTACTTGTACAATGCGAATCCTTCAGTATGTACAAAAGCACGATGAGTGGTAATCCGCTGAATGCTTCCCCCTATTTTGATTCCCTCTGCCGCCAGGGTGTTTTTTTCGACCGGTGTTTTTCCCCGCATTTTTCAACGGCCCGTGCTTTATTTGCGATTCTTACGGGTAATCCGGATGCACAGTTATTCAAGTTTTCCACCCGGAATCCGGAAGCCCTGAAGCAGCATACGATTATAAATGGTTTTGAAGGATATGATAAACATTATTTTCTTGGTGGAGACCCCGAGTTCAACAATTTTGAAGGGCTCCTTAAGAATATTAAGGGCTTGCAGATGCACACCGGCGATTATTTTAAAGCGCCAAAAGTAAATGTGTGGGGCGTAAGCGATAAAGAACTTTTTCTCGCAGCCAATGACCTGTTCCGGAAAAAGGATAAGCCCTTTTTTGCCTATATACAAACATCCGGTAATCACCGGCCTTACAATAAGAGTATTCCGGATACAGATACTGATTTTATCAGGCTCACCATTCCGGATGATGAACTGCTCAAATATGGTTTTGAATCCCTGGATGAGTATAACTGTTTCCGGTATTCAGATTATTGTTTCCGGAAGTTTATTGAAGCCGCCCGGCAGGAGGAGTATTACCACAATACCATTTTTGTATTTGTCGGTGATCATGGCCTTGCCGGGAATGCCAGTCCCATGTATCCGCCTGTCTGGACGGAAATGAGGCTGACAGACGAGCATGTACCCTTGTTGTTTTATGCCCCGGGCCTGCTGGCTCCCCAGGTACGGCACGAAGTCGTGTCACAGATTGATATCCTTCCGACAATTGCCGGGCTCCTGCATCAGTCATATGTGAATACGTCCCTGGGGCGTGATCTGCTGGATCCGTCCAAGAAAAACAATTTCGCTTTTATAACCAATACCGCTGATCGTATCGGGATCGTAACCGATGACTTCTACCTGACGCGTAATATAAATTCGGGCGAGGAGTTATTGTCGCCATTGCAAACTGGTGGTCCAACATATTCGGCCGGGCAACTGGATTCATTACATAAACGGCTTTCACTATTTACCACGGCTTTTTATGAAACATCAAAGTATTTGTTGATGAATAACGACAGGGATTGATCTGTCATGTGTAAGCATGATCCGTTTCGGTTTTTTCAGGAACGTTTCAATTATTTACTGGCAAGAATAATCAGTCGCTGAGATTGCTTTACATCATAATGATTGAAGGAATAATCTCCGAATACTTCCTGTACCTGTAGTCCCTGGTAGCTCAGCATATCTGTAAAGTCGCCAAGGGAAAATTTAGCTACCCGTTCTGTGTAAGCCATCGGTAGTTTTAAAGACGGATCTGTAACAGTAATTTTCTTGTAAAAATGGGTCTCGTCATCCCAGCGTTGAATATCATATTGTGTGTCCCCGATCTGACGAACTTCTGAGGCTACCAGGTGGGCTTCTGCATAATGTACATTCAGATAGTCAATCACGAATAGTCCACCACTTAACAGGGAAGTTGCAATAGTCCGGAAAGCCGCATCGTGTTCACGTCGCGTACGGAAATAGCCAAAACTGGTGAAGAAGTTAAATACATAATTGAAATAATTGCTGCGGAAAAGCAGCCGCATATCGTGTACAAAAAATTCCAGGTTTTCCTTTTCAGCTTTTTTAGCGTGCCGTATACTGTCGGGTGAAATATCAATACCCGTCACCTGGTATCCTTTTGCCGCGAGAATTTTGCTATGACGTCCCTTGCCACAGGCCACGTCCAGCATTTTAGCTGTTGGGGGTGGTTGCAGCCGCTGTATCAGTTGGTTGATAAAGGCTTCCGCCTCTTTTTCATCCCGTTTAAAATATAGTTTATGGTAGAAAGAAGAATTAAACCAGTTTTTGTACCATGCCTGCTCCGTCATATGGCAAATGTAAGCAGGTCAGTTAAAAAAAACGATTGAATCTGAAATGCGTATTTTTGCAGCCTTAAAAAAATAAAGTGGCACTAATCAAGAGTATTTCAGGAATCCGGGGTACGATCGGCGGGAAACCGGGAGACAATCTGACCCCGGTGGATATTGTGAAGTTTGCAGCAGCCTATGGTACGATCATGGCGGAAGGGAAGGAGCGTACAAAAATTGTAATTGGCCGTGATGGCCGGATCAGCGGAGCGATGGTACAGGAACTGGTGGTCAATACATTGACCGGCCTGGGTATTGATGTGGTGGACCTGGGGCTTTCCACAACCCCTACTGTGGAAGTAGCAGTAAAGATGGCCAACGCTGACGGTGGTATCATACTTACCGCCAGTCATAATCCAAAAGAGTGGAATGCACTCAAACTGCTGAATCAGGATGGCGAATTTATATCTGCAGAAACCGGTGCCCGGGTACTGGAACTGGCCGCAAAGGAGGAATTTGTGTTTGCATCAGTTGATAAACTGGGAACGGTTATGGCCAATGACAGTTTTGGTCAGCTCCATATTGACGCCATTCTGGAATACCCGCTGGTAAATAAAGCGGCTATTGCCAACCAAAACTTCAAAGTGGTGGTAGATGCCATCAATTCTACGGGCGCCATCTATGTTCCTGCTTTGTTGAAGGCATTGGGGGTAAATGAGGTGATTGTGTTAAACGGGGAAGTCAATGGAAAATTTGCCCATAACCCCGAGCCCCTACCTGAGCACCTTTCCCAACTGTGTAATGAAGTGGTGAAACAGCAGGCCGACCTCGGTATTGCCGTGGATCCGGATGTGGACCGGCTTTGTTTTGTGAATGAGGACGGAACACTATTTGGAGAAGAATACACGCTGGTAGCCGTGGCAGACTATGTGCTGAGTAAGCGCAAAGGGAATACGGTCAGTAATATGAGCAGCACCAAGGCACTAAAAGAAGTAACCATTAAACATGGTGGATCTTACTCGCCCTCGGCTGTTGGAGAAGTGAATGTGGTGAAGAAGATGAAGGAAACAAATGCAGTGATCGGCGGGGAAGGGAATGGCGGCATCATCGTTCCGGATTTTCATTATGGCCGTGATGCCCTGATTGGTATCGCATTATTCCTGAGTCACCTGGCTGATCAGAAGAAAGGGATTAAATCCTTAAGAAGCACCTATCCGGATTATTTTATTTCCAAGAACAAGATTGAATTGCAGAACGGAGTGGATGTTCAGGGAATTTTTGAGAAAATCAAAGTAAAATACAAGAACCAGCCCATCAATAACGAAGACGGCCTGAAGATCGAGTTTGAAAACGACTGGGTGCACCTGCGTACGTCCAACACCGAACCCATTATCCGCATTTATGCAGAAAGTGATTTCGAGACCAAAGCCAATAATATTGCCGGTCAGCTGATGCGTGATATCCGGGAGTTCAGCTAGGCGGGTTTTGATTCATTAACC
>DAORKK010000072.1:0-5332 GCA_035439525.1 Chitinophagaceae bacterium | reverse complement strand
TTTTTAAAGAATAGCGTATTAGAACGATAATTTCATCCCCATTCCATGCCGCGTAAATCCGAGATTGAGTTGAGGTTTTCGCCAACTGCTTTTACCTAAACCGCTATTATAGGTGTGAATGGCATTACGGGCTCTTTTGGAAAAGGCAATTTCAAATGGAATTGCTGCTATAATCAGACCCGCACCGATACCGGCCAGTGTCCAGTTAGCTTCACCTCCACCAGCAGCTGCACCGATCGGCCAGCCGACCATGAAACCACCCACCCCGGAAAAGACAGCGGAGAAAGCCTGGTTTGTTCTGGCTTTTTTCATTTCTGTATAGGCGGCGGGATTTTCTTTTAGTTTTTCCATCAGTCCGGCGGCACTAAGTTTCTGATCATTCTGCCGGTAAGTGGTTCCCCAGAAATTTTTACGGATCTCAATACTACCAGGTTGCTGGGCGGTTAGTTGCGTAATGAATACTGTCAGCAATAAGCTTACAAGAAAGCGTCGCATAAAGTCAGGTCTTTTATTTTAAAATATTAAATCAGTTTTTCCGGTTTCAATGGTAATTCGGTCAGCCGTTTGCCGGTGGCATTAAAAACGGCATTGGCCAGGGCCGAAGCGAAACCAATCAAGGCAATTTCACCCACCCCTTTTGAACCCATCGGGTTGATCACCGGATCAGCGAGGTCCGGGAACCAGGTATGAATAAACGGCACATCACGGTGACGGGGTACCTGGTAGGAACCCAATGTATCGTTCAGGTATTTGCCGGTTACTTTATCAATCAGGGCTTCTTCAGTTAGCGCCATACCGATACCACCTACCGCACCGCCAATCATCTGGCTGCGGGCGGTCTTCGGACTCACAATTTTTCCACCATCGCCGGTACAAACAACCTTTAAGAATTCAATAGCACCTGTGGCAGGATCCACTGCTACTTTGATAAAATGGGCGGAGAAGGAATTCATCGCGTATTTGCTGCGGACGGCAGGATCAGGTCCGCTTTCTTTCAGCACTTCGATCAGTGGTTTGCCACTGGCTTTGAGCAGTTCGGTCAGACTGATTTTTTTATTGGTTTCTTTTTTTGAACGGATGGCCTCTTTATCAAATTCAAGATCCGCTTCCGTAAGTCCACTGAATAATGAAGTTTGTTTTAACGCAATCTCCGTAAACTGTGCTTTCAGTGCATCACATACGAGGCTGACGGCAGTTCCCATCGTGGAAGTAGTGGTGGAACCACCTTGTGTGGGGCCGGGGGGAAACTCGGTATCACCCAGCAGGAAACTGATTCTGGATGCAGGCATATTCATGACCTGTGCCGCTATACTGACCATTGCCGTAGCTGTACCTGGTCCCATATCACTGACGGCACTATACAATAACAGCTTGCCTTCATTGGTGAATACTGCCTTTACTGTTGCATTGCCACGGGATGCCCCAAATACGCCTCCGCCCATTCCATATCCGATCAATTTACCATTTTCAGTCAGGGATCGGGGCGTGGCCGGACGGCCGGACCAGCCGATCATTTCACGTCCCTTATCATAACATTCCCGCAGAAATTTGCTTGACCAGGGGAGTTTACTCTGGGGATGTAATACCGCGTAATTTTTAATCCGGAGTTCCACCGGGTCCATATTCAGTTTATAGGCCAGTTCATCCAGAATACACTCGAGGGCAAATGCGCCGCTTGCTTCACCGGGACCACGCATCCAGGTAGGTGTATTCACATCCAGCGGGAGAATTTTATAACTGGTGTTTACATTCGGACATTCATACAGGTAATGCGAGGCGTTCACAATTCCTTCCCGATAATCTTCGTAGCGGGATGTATTGCTGATGGCATGATGGGTGATGCCGGTCAGTTTGCCTTCTTTAGTTGCTCCAACAGCAATTTTTTGCCAGGCCATCGGACGATATCCCACCATGGTAAACATCTGCCGGCGGGGCAGTTGGACCCTCACCGGACGTTTCACCATTTTCGCAGCTATACAGGCTGCCGGAACATGGGGCCAGCTGCGCAGGGAGGAACCAAAAGCGCCTCCCAGGAATTTGGTGATGACCCTTACATTTTTAGGGTCAATACCAAAAAGACGGGCCAGTTCAGACTGCGTGCCTTTTGGCCCCTGGGATTTATCATACACCAGTAATTTATCATCAGCTTCCCATTGAGCAACCGTGGCATGCAGTTCAATCGGGTTATGGGTTTCGATGGGCATGTAATATTCATTCTCCACAAAGACTTCTGCATTTTTATATGCATCGGCTTCCCCTCTTTTATATTCCCCGGCAGGTTTAAGTTTTGACTGATCTTTACGCAGCCGGTCAAAATCTGTTTCCGCTTCTTCTTTTACATATTCCACTTTTACCAGGGAGGCCGCTTTCACCGCTTTTTCCCAGGTAGTAGCAACGACCATAGCGATCGGCTGACCATAATGATGCACCAGGTTTTTATGGAACACTTTCAGTCCCCTCCATTCAAAACCCATTTTATTCGGATCCTTTGCCCAGGGGTTATAGCCGGGCAGGGCCGGACAATTCAGGTGCGTTATAATTTCCAGTACACCCGGTGCGTCTTTGGCTTCATTCAGCTGAAAGTTTTTAATAGCTCCGCGGGCAATAGTACTGGTGACATATACTCCATAGACCATATTCTCCGGGTGATGGTCTGCTGTGTATTTGGCACGTCCGGTAACTTTATCAATACCGTCTACCCGGTCTTCTTCATCTGCGAAAAAGCTTATAATTTTTTCCTTATCCATAATGGTATATTGAAAAGTACGTTGATTAAATTTTTTGTCCGCTGTTTTTAGCTTCCCGGATGGCGGCTACAATATTGGGATAGGCGCCGCAACGACAGATATTATCGCTCATATATTCCCGGATATCGGCTTCCGTGTTTGCCTGTCCTTCACGGATACAGGCAACGGCCGACATGATTTGTCCGGGTGTACAATAGCCGCACTGGAATGCATCATGTTTAATAAAAGCTTCCTGTACGGGATGCAGTTTGTCTCCATCGGCCAATCCTTCAATAGTGGTGATTTTTTTACCATTATTATCCACTGCTTCCGTGAGACAGGAGTTGACCCGTTTGCCATCCACATGTACAATGCAGGCGCCGCAATGGCCCTGATCGCAGCCTTTTTTGGTGCCGGTCAATCCGAGTTGTTCGCGGAGCATATCCAGCAGGCTTACGCCCGGATCCACAAGGACCTGGACCGTCTTACCATTTACTTCCATTTGCAGCGGTGTCTTTTCAAAAAAAGAAGCAATCGCTTCATGGTTTTCGCCGGCTTTTACCACCGCAGCCGGGGTGAGACTGATAGCGGTGAGGGCGGTGGATTTTTTGATAAAGTCACGCCGGCTTTTACCGGGACAGGAATGATCATGTTGTTCCATAGAAAAAATATATGCTTAAAGTTAGGTTATAAATGCGCACGTGAAAAAATATTCAGGAGACGGTAAAAGGAGCTGGCCGGACTTTATTCCCTTTTCGGCAAGCCGGGCTGATTGCCTACCTTTGTCCCTGTTTTTTCACCGGCTTTGAAAATCAATATGAACCGAATTTACCTCGATAACGCGGCTACCACGCCCATGGACCCCCAGGTGCTTGAAGCCATGCTGCCTTACATGACATCACATTTCGGAAATCCTTCATCTGTATATTCTTATGGCAGGGAAACCCGCCTGGCGATTGAGAATGCCCGGAAGACCGTAGCCCGTATTCTGCAGGCGAATCCCGGTGAGATTTTTTTTACCAGTGGGGGCACCGAAAGCGACAATATGGCGATTGCATCAGCGATCCATGATCTGGGGTGCCGGCATATCATTACTTCACCTATCGAGCATCATGCGGTGCTGCATACGGTGGAGCATTATGATCACCGGGATGAAGTGACCATGAGTTTTGTGAAGTTGTTATCGGATGGACATATCGACCTGGAAGATCTGGAAGCGCAGCTCGCTGCCCGGCCAGAACGTTGCCTGGTGAGCCTGATGCATGCCAATAATGAGATCGGGAACCTGCTGGATATTTATACAACGGGTGAGATCTGTAAAAAGTACAATGCCATTTTCCATTCCGATACGGTGCAGACGATCGGACATTATAAAATTGATTTACGCAAGAACCCGGTCCATTTCGCTACCGCGGCCAGTCATAAGTTTCATGGGCCCAAAGGAGTGGGAATCATCTATATTAATGATAATATAAAAATCAATCCCATCGTCTTTGGCGGGGGACAGGAGCGTAATATGCGGGCAGGTACGGAAAACCTGTATGGAATTGTCGGGTTTGCCAAAGCGCTTGAACTGGCCGACGCCAGCCAGGAAAAGGACAGTGCTTATATTCAATCAATCAAGCAATATATGATTGAGCAGTTGGAAAAGCATATCCCTGATGTAGCGTTCAATGGTGATTATAAAGGACAGTGTTTATATACGGTGCTCAATGTGTCTTTCCCCAAAACCGAGAAATCAGAAATGATTCTCTTCAGCCTGGATATGCAGGGCGTTTGTGCTTCCGGCGGCAGTGCCTGCAGCAGCGGGGCCGATATCGGCAGCCATGTAATCCGGGCCATCAACAACAATCCCAACCGGGTACCGGTACGGTTCTCGTTCAGCAAGTTTAATACGAAGGAGGAGGTGGATGTGGTTGTGGAGAAGTTGAAGCAGCTGATTTAGTCGGGAGTCGGGAGGCAGGAGTCGGGAGTCGGGAGTCAACAGCCCTTTCTTCGAAATTTAGTCAATCAATCCGTGCATATCCGTGTAATCCGTGCTTTCCGTGGCTAAAAAGTTGCGCAGCAACTTTCAATTTTCGTGTTCTTTTGTGTGTTTTTGTGGCCCCTTAATTCCCAGCCAGGGGATTTTAACAAATAAAAATTTGGCCGTCTACGAAAAATTCGTAGGTTTACGAAAATTTCGTAGAAAATGGAAAAACTCACCCATGCCGAGGAAGAAACCATGCAGGCCGTATGGCGTACCGGAGAAGGCAATGTAAAAGCCTTTATGGAGCACCTGGATGCCGATATCCCCTATACTACGGTGGCTTCCACCATCAAGAACCTGGAGAAGAAAGGCTATCTCAGCAGTCGTCTGCTTGGTAATGCCTACCTCTATCAACCAGTCGTTTCGGAAGAAGAGTACAAGAAAAAATTTATGGGTAAAGTGGTGAAGGAGTATTTCGATAATTCCTACAAGGAACTGGTCAACTTTTTTGTGGAGCAGAAAAAACTCTCCGCGAAGGAGCTGAAAGAGATCATTCAACTGATTGAACAAGGGAAGTAGTGAGTAGTGAGTGGTGAGTGGTGAGTGGTGAGTGGGTTTACTAAAGAAGTAAAAGCCG
>DAORKK010000071.1:4252-15239 GCA_035439525.1 Chitinophagaceae bacterium | reverse complement strand
ATACCGCTGATGCGAATGCCAGTGCGGATAATGTGACCGATGTGCCGTATGAGGAGGTAAAGTGATAAGTTTTAAGTAATAAGTTATAAGTGAACAGCCCCGGTGATTTCCGGGGCTGTTTTTATTTTAGAATATCTCCGTAAGCAATTTTCCCAGTCGTACAAATTTCTTTGCTTCAGCCATACTAATTGCTTTACGGCTGCAGCGGAAATAACATTGGTTTCCGTTAATTTCTATTTCTGCATCTAGGAATGTATTGAGCCGGTTCAGGTTTTTGTCTTTAAGGAGTTGTTTCAACATGGGTTTGTCTTTAGTGATAACATAAAACAAAAAAGAAAATATCCGGGCATGGGTGAAATCAATGTCTGTCCTGTTGAACAAATCTTCTAATTTTAATCGTAGTATTTCCGGTTGTATAATAGTGTGCGGGTAACTGTTTTTCAGGGTGATTATTCCGGCCAGGTAGTTGTCATAGCCTGCATTATATATACGTGGGGTTCTGACGCTGGTATGATAGTTAATTGTAGTAAAATATACCTTTTGATTATTCCAGGACCCGGTATAAGCATCTTGAATTAAAGTCATAGGAAGATTTTTAAACAACAAAAAACGGCTTAAATGTCGTTTTGAACCAGATTGTGCTCCAAAACCTTCTTTTACAATTTGCAGGCTCTTGCGTATCATCGCTAAGTATTCTGCTTTTTCCTTTCTGGTTCTCTGGATCTCAGGGTCGAATTTTAAATCGTCGTGATTGTTTTTTCTGGGCATGACTTAAAAATATAACACCAGCATTAATTCTCTCGGTCCGGTCAATGTATAGTTTTCCACTTTTATTTCAGGCGTCCTGGTTTGATCTACATTTGATCAACATAAAACCATTTTATATGCAGGAACTTATCAAAACAATTACAGAAAAAGCCGGGATCTCAGAATCCCAGGCCAAGACAGCGGTGGACAGTGTATTATCCTTTATCAAAGACAAAATGCCGGGCGGTATCGGTGGACAGGTGGAATCCTTTCTGACCGGGAATGCCGGTAAAGTAGGCGATGTGATCGATACACTGAAGGACAAGGCCGGAGGTTTGTTTAAATAACCCGGGTACTATCAACTGATATACCAAAGCCTGCAATTTCAGTTGCAGGCTTTGGTATGCAGGGACAAGGCTCAGTATTCCCTTTAATTATTTTACTTACATTGGGAAAAAATTGCGTATGAAACAGCGTTTGTCCTTTTTCGTATTGTTACCGGTGATGTTGTTATCCTTTGTTTTTGCAAGCAATGGCAGGATCTTTAAAGAGGAAGATACAGTGCCCCCTGAACTGGGTAAGGAAATTACCACCATCCTGTTGCTCGAAACACCACGCAATAAGGTGAACAAGGATATGGTACAGGCCTTTGAAAAATTCTATTCCGGTACGGTGGAAATGATCCCGGAGAACATGCTGAACAGTGGACAGTATAAGGATACCAAAAAATACCGGTACTACCTCAGCACCAATATCCGTTTTGTGGATGCAAAAGGATGGGGTAATAACCGTCAGCCGGCCACATATGAATATAGCTATGGACTGACCGACCGGCAAAACAATAATAAATACGGGACCTCCAATGCCAGTGATGCATTGCTGAGTTTACTGAAACGATACATTAAAAAAATTGAGGAAGTCTGGAAATCGAACCAGGTAAAGTAAAGATGTGAAAAGTTGTAAGCAAAAAGTTTTAAGTGAACAGCCCTGGTGATTACCGGGGCTGTTACTTTAGGCCTGTCTGGTGCAGCCCGCGCTGCGATACTCACACCCTCTTCAGCCAGCCCGTTACACTCAGTCGTTGCCGGCGGGTGACCATGACTTCATGTTCCAGTTCATCGCTTTTGAAAAACACTGCGGTGCGGGAATGGGGGAGTACCTTCTCCGTATGTTCTCCGTGGTAAATATGGAGCTGTCCGCCATCAGCTTCAGTCCACTCAGTGTTTAAGTAAGTGATGAGGGAGAATTTACGATTTCCGTCATTCCGGAACTGATCGAGATGACGCTTATAAAAACTGTTGGTGTCATAAACGGCGAAATGAAATTCGCAGGCGTTGATACCTGTATAACAGCTTTGATTCAGGCAGGCAATGAATTCATCTGCCAGTAGCAGGAATTCCTGTTCAAACGAATTGTGATTGGTCTTATCGAGCCAGTAGATTTTATCCTTCCGGATTTCTTCGTGTATCGCTTTTTTTTCCCGGTTTCCGGTGCCGGCTGGATTGAGCAGTCCGGCCATCTGTAATTTCAGTACATGGAGTCTCAGCCCGTTGGCCAGTTCTTCTGTCAGGAACAACGGATCAATGCCTGTCTGATGATCAATATAGCTGTCAATCAGGGTATCAAACGATAGGGGCATGTCAGATATGGGCTGCCAGGCAATCCTTATAAAGAATACGTTCGGTGCCGGCCCGTTGTTTGAGGACATTCATGATCTCTTCCATCTCCTGCTCAGCGGCAAAGTACTCAAAGATGTAGCCGTAGGTACAACTTTCATAATAGGCCTGATAGCTGTTGAGGCGGAAGGAATAGGGCAGTGTCTTATAAAAAGCGGGATCATTTTCATTATGTCCGGCCATTACCAGTAACCGGCATTCCATGTCTTTGTGCAGACTGGTATTGGTTTGTTCCAACGGCATATAGCCGCCGATATGTACCACTTGTACCGGCATTTCATGAAAATAGCCGGCTTTGTCTGACTTGGTAAAACTGAAATGCGTTTCTGTTTCCGGCCAGATATGGAGCGAAAGAAAGTTGAATTTATTCCGGCTGCCATTCTCCTGCTGAAGCAGCAGCGGGGCTCTCTTGCGGAACATTTCTTTTTTTGCATATTGTTCCCAGGCAGGAATGAACTTGTCTGATTCAAGCCGGGTAACGAAACCAATAAAATGGATGATACTGTTTGTCGTCATACTGATCATTAAATAATTTAAGCGGGTTTCAATTCAGGCGGCAGGTTAATGCAATCTATGCTGTGTACCACCCCATTTGAACCCTGGCGGTCTTTGGCAAGAATTTTTGCATTATTAATGTAAATGTCTCCGTCGCGGGAAGTCACCAACAATTCCTGGCCTCCGAGTGTCTGTACTTTCTGACCGGAGCGGAAATCACGCTGCATTTTTTTCCCTTTGATAATGTGATAGGAGAGTATGGCCCGCAGCCGGCTGCCATCCTGCTTCAATAAACTTTCAAATAAATCGCCCTGGCTGAGTTTGCCGAAAGCCAGGTTGACCGGAGCCAGAAAGGTAAAGGGCCCAACGGCTTTTAATTCTTCTTCCATCCCGGATGCCTTGATCGCTTTCATAAAAGATACCAGGTTTTTGTCTGCCTGTGATAATTCGAGTACTGTTGACATAGTAAAAGTTTATTGCAGCAAAAAACCGCAAGCAGGTCGTGCTCATGATCAGGCTGGTACATGAATCGGGTGTAAAACGGAAAAAGAGAAGAAATAAAGAGCTGAACATTCAGCTCTTTATGCTGGAATTACCATCTTTTATTTTCTGTGCGGGGAGCTTTTTCCCGGGCAACAGTCACGGACATGGCGCGTCCTTCGATTTCTTTCTGGTGCAGGTTCTTGATGGCTTCATTGGCTTCATTATCAGAAGACATTTCCACAAATCCAAAACCACGGCTTCTGCCGGACTCTCTGTCCATGATCACTTTAGCAGAACTTACGGCGCCATATTGTTCGAATAAGGTGCGGAGTTCATTGTCTGCAGTGTGGAAGCTAAGGTTAGAAACATACAAATTCATAATACAAATTTTTAAATAAACAATAGAAAATACGGTGAAAGGAACTGCTGCACGAAGTAGAGAGGAGAGGAATTAGTACAATGGAGGTCTCTGTAACAATTAATGTCGTTCAGAACTCAATGTAGGAAGAACTTATTTCACTAAAGTGAAGATACGCTTTTATACGGTCAATGCTGTTCCTATTTTCAAGCGGGATGAGTTTTAACATGTTTGCTTAAGAAATGGAAGCTAAGAGGCTCATTCTTAGACTTGTGACTACAGTTGTTTTTTCTACTGTATAACTGATCAATTATATTTGATGGATGAAGTTTGTCATTTTCTTGTTATTATGGAGCGGCATTTCCCTGAATTCAAGTGCACAAGGCAAGAGCCGGTTACATGTTGTAACCACATGGGATAATCGTCAGGCAAGTCTGAAACTCAGTTTTTCTATTAACGGGACTGTGTATAAATTCCTGCCGGGCAAATGTCTTGAATTGGAATTAACATCAGATAGCCTGCATGTGGTTATGACTGATACCCGCTGGGTTAAAAAGGAAACAGTGGATCTGCATATTCCCATAGATGATGATCTATATGTACATGTATTCTGGGGTAGAAAAACAGAAGATCCCAAATGGATGACCCGGGCGATAGCCGAACAGGTCTGTAAAGCCTGTTTTGATGAGCTAAAGAAAAAATGCAGGTAGCAAACTGATCTGAATCAATTACTTTTTCAGGAGACAAAACCGCTATTGATAGTTTTGTTTTTTCACCATTGCATTTACGGTATCCGTTCTATATATTCGCATTCAAATTATTTTATGAAAATTTGCGTATTGACCGCGATAGCATTTTTGCTGTTGTTTTCTTCCTGTGAAAAGAAACCGGCCTGTGCAGGTTCACTTACACTTACAGCCAATACCCTGACACCCACAGTTGGTGACAATATAGTCATCTCAGCTCCGGACCGTGGTACCACCAATGTCGTTTATCAATGGAATGGACCAGGAACCAATCTCACCAATCAATCCAATACACTTGAGATAAATGATATTAAGCTATCCCAGAGTGGGGTCTATAGTTTGAATGAAGGAAACAGTGATTGTAATACATCGTTGAGTGATACCATCCGTATCAATGTACAGTTAAAACAGGAAACCCCGCCCTGTGCCAATACCAACAATACGGCCACCCCGTCCAGTATTCCGGCTACTACTTTCACCACCGTGAATAAATCTTTCAGCAGTACCTGGAATACGATTGCGCTTGAAGCCAGTGGCAGCTTCGGTTATCCTTCCTATACGGTATTGTTCAACTCTTATAACGGAAATACAGAGCCACGGGATGGTGTTTATACCACAGCCGATGTAGCCATTTTTAACCCGCTGCAGGAACCCAATGAAGTGTCCGTCAGTTTTATCTATTCCAGTAATTACTTTCATTGCCGGCCAGGTAATAAAGTTTATGTGTCACATGTAAATGGCAAACTTCAGGTCAGTTTTTGCAATCTTGAGTTTTCGTCTCCACCTTTTGTTACGTCAGTCTCTGCCAAAATCACACAGTTAAACTAAAAGCAATTATAAGTTATAAATTCATTCAGACTGGACAATTTCATGTCCGCCGCCCCCCATTTCGGAAGACCCGCCTGTTCAGGTGCCGGTACCACCACACATTTCATCCTGGCGGCTTTTGCTGCGATCATTCCATTGAACGAATCTTCAAATACAATACAATCTTCGGGTAACACGTCAAGCGATTTGGCACATTCCAGGAAGACCATCGGATGTGGTTTGCCATAGGGGAGGTATTCGGCGGACGTGAAAACCTCGAACTGATCCCGGATTTGTAGTTTATCGACAACCACATCTACCAATGACATAGGGGAAGATGTCGCTAATCCGGTTCTTATATTTTGCTTATTGAAAAAGCCAAGTATCTCCGTAGCACCAGGCAAAGCAATGCCATTAGCTGCAATTTTTTCAATGGCTTTGCGGATTATCACCTGAACTGCTTCCGGTGCATGTGCAGGAGAAACCTGGTACTGCCTGAACCAATGCGCCACCCATTCTTCCGTACGAAGTCCTGTGCTGGTATGGTATTGTTCAAGGGTCAGACTGATTCCAAATCCGGAGAGCGTCTCAATCCCGGCTTCCTGCCAGAGGGGCTCACTGTCTATCAGCAAACCATCCATATCAAAAATCGCCGCTTTGTATTGCATACTGCAAACATTCAACAAGCAAAGGAAGATTCCAAAAAAATAAGTGATTTCCTGATAAGGAAGTGCTGCTTTTGAAAAAGGTCAGGTTTTTTTTATTCTGAGGGAATGTATATTTGTGCACCTGCTATGAAAAAATTCATTTTAATATTGATGGTAATTGCAGTTTTACCTGCTGTTGCCCAGAAAGGCCGGTTTCATACCGGGCTGATCGTTACCACGTCAGGGGATACCCTGAAAGGCTCCATTTCCTGGAAGAAAAATCCGGGGCGCCTGGATAGCCTGCAGTACAAAAAAGATAATCAAAGTGTTATTGTTTCCTATGCATGGTCCTCGCTGACTTTTTTTGCCACATCCGGCGGAGAAGAACATATCGTCCGTACCGTTAAGCGTAACCTGGAATACATAGATCCCTATACATATAACATTAATTTACCGGACAGCATTGTTACAGAAGCAATCCCGTTGACTACGGTGTTTAAAGGCAAAAACCTGATATTATATAAGTATTATGGTCCGGCCGATTATTTTTTCATCAGTGACGGGACAAAGGTGGTTCAGCTGGTTCAGACCTATCGTTATCTGACTACCAATGAAAAGTATTTTAATCAGAACCGGGTGCCCCGGTATATCGCGAATCATATTTTCAGGAATCAGCTTTTTGAATATTTTGATTTTGATGCCGACCGGAAAATGAGTGCACTGCTGGAGAATACAGATTATGGGGAACTTTCATTGAAAACGCTTATTTCGAGAATGGATAAAAAACTGAATTAATCAATATTTATCAGGTTAATTAATTTAGTCTTCCTTCATTCCAATCCCCTGATCCCCCAATCTCACTCCCTTACATCAAAGATTGCCTCACCTTCAACCCGGTTCTTTTTTGAATTATACACCCGGATGATCACCCGATCCTTATTGGAAAGTTTAATCAGATACTGTCCATTGCCCTGCTTTGTAATGGTGCCCTGTGATACGGATACCTGCAGGTCATTATCTTTTACATTGAATGCTTTAATAGTTACCGGGTTGTCTTTTTTAAGGTACAAAACCCATGGTGTTTCTGTTTCAATATCCACACCCTCCATTTCCAGCCGGAATGTCACCGGCTGTCTGCGGTAAGCCCTTACTTTACGCCCTCCTTGTTCCGCCGGCACCCATTTCCCGGATAAGCGCAGGGCCCGGATCACTTCCTGTTCCATGCCATAACCATGTTTCGTTAGTGCTTTGAAATCAGAAATAGTACTGTCCCTGTTCACAATAAACTCAATCAGGACGGTATATGTTCCGGCCGGTGCTTCATTATCTAAGGGAATACTCCCCTTTACAGTCTTGCTCAGGAACCGGAGCCAGGCAGCTGAACCACCGGGGTAACTTGCTTCTGTTTCAACTTTATCAAACGTTACCGGATGTGTAACCTGTGCACTGTCAGTACCCGTAACCTGTGCACTCATTGTACCCATTGAAATCAGAAAGGCGGTGATTCCCGCTATGAGCCGTATGTACATACTGGTAATTTTCCGCAAGATAAAATAATCCTGATTTCTAACCGATGATTATGAATGTGGCAGATCAAGCAGTACCTTGCAGGTAATTTTAAATTATGGAAACAGAAATTTTCACGCTTTGCGATTTTGCGCAGGACAATCAGTCCAAACTCACCATCGTCGGCACCTTCGACAGTATTCAGGCTCCGCAGTTCCCGGTCACTCATCCCGGCTGTGCGATTGCCTGCCGCCTGCGTTTCGGGGTTAAAGAAACAGGTGATCATGAATTCAAAATCCAGCTGACAGACAGTACCGGCAAGGACCTGTTACAGCCTGTTACCGGTGTCATTACCGTCCGCCCGCCGGTAAATGGCCAGTTTGCTGCTGCGAATATTGTCCTCAATTTTAACCAGCTCCAGTTTCCCCAACCCGGCCGTTATTCTTTTTCGCTGATGGTCGACGGACAGTGGGTGACCGGGCTGCCGTTGTTTCTGAATAAACTGGGGTAGTTACTACCGTATGCACCTCTTGAAATTTTTACTGGCTATTTTCCCCAAACCTATACTTTTGTACGGTTTTAAGATTATCTGGCTCAACCCGTTCAACTAAAAATGACAAATTCCTACCACGACCTCGTAAAGCAGACTTTTAATTTCCCCCAGGAAGGGATCGAAGTGGAAGATGGCAATCTCTATTTTAATGGCCTGGATCTGAAGGCCCTGATCGCCAAGTACGGCACTCCGATGAAACTGACCTACCTGCCCAAGATCGGGATGCAGATTCAAAAGGCAAAGAGCATGTTTGCCAATGCATTCAAGAAACACAAGTACGAGGGTAAATATTATTATTGCTATTGCACAAAGAGTTCACATTTCAGCTTTGTGGTGGAAGAAGCCCTGAAGAATGAAATACACCTGGAGACTTCCTATGCATACGATATTGATATCATTAAAAAACTCTATGCCAAAAAGAAGATCACCAAGGATATTCATATTATATGCAACGGATTCAAGGAGAAAAGCTATACCCGTCGTATTGCCAACCTGCTCAATACGGGTTTCAGCAATGTGATCCCGGTGCTGGATAATAAAGACGAACTGAAAGACTATG
Organism: Chitinophagaceae bacterium; assembly: GCA_035439525.1. Lineage (GTDB taxonomy): Bacteria > Bacteroidota > Bacteroidia > Chitinophagales > Chitinophagaceae > JJ008. Next base: position 6,662 of record DAORKK010000071.1, on the reverse strand, counting down.
CTCACTCCGTGAAAGTGCCTTTCAAACTGGGGATCCGGGTGGCAGCAGAAGAAGAACCCAACTTCCCGTTCTATACCTCAAGACTGGGCATCAGGGCCAAGGACATCCTTGAGTTCTATGTGGACCGGATCGAAGGATACGAAAGCAAATTCCAGCTGAAAATGCTGCATATCTTCCTGAATAAAGGAATTAAAGATGATATTTATTACTGGAGTGAACTGAATAAGGTGATCAACCTCTATTGCCAGTTGAAAAAGATCTGCCCTGAACTGGATTCAATCAATATCGGTGGCGGATTTCCCATCAAGCACTCCCTTGGCTTTGAATACGACTACCAGTTCATGATCAATGAGATTGTGCGCAATATCAAAGTAGCCTGTAAAAAAGCCAAAGTCCCCATGCCGAATATCTTTACCGAATTTGGCAGCTATACAGTAGGAGAGAGTATGGCGCACATTTACAGCGTAATTGCGGAAAAAGTGCAGAATGACCGGGAAACCTGGTATATGATCGACTCTTCCTTTATCACCACGCTTCCGGATACATGGGGGATCGGGGAGAAATTCCTTATGCTCCCGGTGAATAAATGGGACCATGATTATCAACGGGTGGTACTTGGCGGGATCACCTGCGACAGCCACGACTACTACGATTCCGAAGAGCATATCAATGAAGTATTCCTCCCAAAAGTCAACGGGGACGGGGAGCCTTTATATGTTGGCTTTTTCCATACCGGCGCCTACCAGGACCAGATCAGTGGTTACGGAGGCATCAAGCACTGCCTGATCCCTTCGCCTAAACATATTATTGTGGGACATGACAAGAACGGAAAGCTGGTGGACTGGGTCTACGCCAAGCAGCAAACGGCACAGAGTATGCTGAAGATTCTGGGATATAAATAAGCCAGAAGCGAGAGGATAGAAGTTAACAGCCAGATCACGAAAATCGAGATCTGGCTGTTTTTTTGATAAATATTCTCAGGAGGGGCTGTTCCCTTCTCGCTTCTAGCTTCTAGCCTCTCGCTTCTAGCTATGCCGGCTATACCTTTTCCACTCCCTGATTTCAAACTTGCTGTACCGTGAGCGATCTACCTGGTTCTTATCGAGGTAAAAGCGGTTGTCGAAACCTTTCCAGTAAAGTAGCCCCTGCTGTCCGCGATGAAAATAGTTTCCATTCGCATGTCGGGCCATGGTGAAACCAGGGTGAGGGGTAATGATAAGGGCAGCCCCGGCCAGCTGATTATTGTAAGAGGGTCTGGGAGGTGTGTGTTGACGGGAGACCGGGGGCGGACCGTCATTTCTTTTTTCTTTATTGGCCCAGACACGGCTGTGGCCACAACTGCTGAATACCAGCGCTGCGGTCAGCACCAGTACCGATGATAAAATAAATGTTCTTTTCATGCATCTGATTTTTATGGTGAAGAGATTGAGACATGTTATTGATCATTCCTGGTTCGTTTACTCCGGACACCACCACTGTTTGCGCTCCGAACCACCGGGACCAGTGTATCAATTTTGGGTTTACCTGTATTTTTTTGGGGGATGACGACAACGGTACTGTCAGCTGTTGTCACCGGTTTTGTTAAAGTCAGGCTCGCGGCACTATCTGGTTCATCTTCTGTTCCAAGGAAACGGACTTTTACCCCGGCGGGCGCTTCAGCCGGGCTGGTCCGGGGGCCAAATACTTTACTGCTGTATTGTTTTCCCATGGTACAACTGGCGGCCATCGCCAGGATCAGCATGAGAATCACCGCTTGTAAAATTTTACTGGTTTGCATGAGGAATGCCTTTATTTTAGTCCTGTGTACTTTTGTTATATCCAATTCATTTGCCATAAACTCTTAAAAAATGTTAGCATGAAACAATTTTTCATAGTATTAACAGTACTGGCTTTCAGCATCAGCAGTAAAGCACAGACAGCAGAAGATTCAGTAAAAGCCGTGGTCACGAATCTCTTCACCGCGATGATTAAGTCAGATACCACCTTGCTGAAATCCTGTTTTGCCGATAGTATGGTATTGCAGACCATCGCGCGGGGTAAGAGCGGGGGAGCAGAAGTAAAAAGTGAAACTGCCGCAACCTTTGTGAAAAGCATCAGTTCCCTGAAACCCGGTTCTGCCGATGAACAGATTACATTCGGCACCATCCTAATAGATGGTCCGCTGGCCCTGGTCTGGACACCCTACAAGTTTTATTTCAACGGACAATTCAGTCATTGCGGCGTCAACTCCTTTCACCTCGTTCGTTTCAAGGATGGGTGGAGGATACAGTATCTGATTGATACGAGAAGAAGAACAGGTTGTGAGAATTAGTCGGGAGTTAGGAGTCGGGAGTCGGGAGTCGGGAGTCGGGAGTCAGGAGTCGGGAGTCAACAGCCCGTTCTAAGTAGTAATTTATAATTTGCGAAATTC
>DAORKK010000071.1:0-4152 GCA_035439525.1 Chitinophagaceae bacterium | reverse complement strand
AGGAGTCGGGAGTCAACAGCCCGTTCTAAGTAGTAATTTATAATTTGCGAAATTCTTATTCAACAAGAACTTCTAAAAAAGCACCAAACCAACTTAGAAGGCTTGGTGCTTTTTTGTTGCTTGTATTTTGATTATTCTTTGGATCTTGGCGTCTTGGCATCTTGGTTCTTTGCATTAAAAAAATAGCCCTCCGTGGAAACGGAGGGCGTAAACCAAAACCAACTGCTTATGAGAAAAATTTGTATTAACTATTTTACTTTATTTCGATGGCCTGTGAAGCTTTGACTGTTACCTGCTTCGGAAGGTTTAATCGTAATATACCATTGATGTAAGATGCTTCAATTTTAGTTGCATCTATTTTGTCATCCAATGTGAAAGATCTCTTAAAAGACCGGAAGCTGTATTCCTTGCGGATCTGCTTTTCGGTTTCGGATGTCTCAGTGGCCTGTTTTTCAGCTGAGATCGTGAGCAATTGCTGCTCCAGATTCACCTTGAAATCGGCCTTTTCAAATCCGGGGGCCACTACTTCGAGTTCGTAACTCCCTGCTGTTTCTTTGACGTTTACCGGTACGGAATCCTTTCTTACTGAATTGTTAAAGCCATTGTTCAGCATCACCGGTAATTCGGTGAAAAGATCATCTACAAAATTGCTGAAGCTACCTTCAAAAGGTTTCCGGTTGAATTGTACGTATGCCATAATTGTTTATTTTTTTAAATGAAAAATGAATACGCAAAGGATTCGTCAAACCCTGTACCACCCGGTTTTTTGTACCCGGACTGGCAGATTTGCCCCTTGCAGAAAGACAGAATTTCCGAAAAGAGGAATTTCTGCTGCCATATTTTCCTTTTGCCCATGCTGTTGAACAGCCGGTTGAACAAATTCTTTAGCTTTGTGTTTCATAAACAAAAAACTATGTATCCAGAAGAAATAGTAATTCCGATGAAAGAGGAACTGACCGACAACGGCTTTTCCGAGTTGCTGACCGCTGGTGAAGTGGAAGCACAACTGACTAAAGAGGGTACCACCCTGGTCATGATCAATTCCGTTTGTGGCTGTTCTGCCGGAACCGCCCGTCCGGGTGTACTGATGGCGGTGGCGAATACCGAAAAGAAGCCCGATTTCCTGACCACCACTTTTGCCGGTTTTGATGTGGATGCGGTCCGGACCCTTCGTATGCACCTGATGCCTTTTCCGCCGTCTTCCCCGGCCATCGCTTTATTTAAGAATGGCCAGCTGGTACATTTTATCGAAAGACACCAGATCGAGGGCCGTTCTGCACAAATGATCGCCCAGAACCTGATCGGCGCTTTTCAGCAACATTGTAACTAAGCGGATAAAATAGATTCTAAAGAGCTGTTTCATTCTTGAAACAGCTTTTTTTTTTGCCCCTTTGATTTTAAGTACGAAGTACGATCCTTCGATACGACACAGTAGCATAATCTCTTGCCCTGTAAGACTTGTTTGGTGTCTACTCCCCGCATGAGGCGGGACAGGCAGGATGACAAGGACTGTTGTCACCCTGAGTAGCCGATTAGGTATATTTCAGGGATTAAACAAATAGTAACGCGGCGTATCGAAGGGTGACTCCCCACAGGAGGGGCTGTTCCCTTCTAGCTTCTAGCTACTCAGGCTGCTTCCTGACATCTGGCAGCTGACATCTGACAACTCTTTCATTTGCCGTTTATACCCATGTCGGGCCGTTTTGTCTTTTCATGCGGCCTCTTTAGTATATTCGCCCCTATTAATTACAAACATGTATCCGAATCTATATTACGCATTCAGGGACTTAGTTGGAGTGGAATGGAAATTTCTCCGTTTTGTCAATTCCTTTGGTTTTTTTGTGGCCATTGCTTTTATCGTGGCTGCGATGGTTTTGACCGCTGAGCTGAGACGTAAAAGCAAACAGGGGTATTTCCAGCCCACTGAAATGCAAATGATGGTCGGTCAACCGGCTTCCCTCTCAGATATCCTGCTCAACTTCTTACTGGGTTTTTTACTGGGCTATAAAATTGTCGCTCTTTTTATACTGGATAATTCCGCCACCGAAGATCCCCAGGCTTTTATTTTTTCATCGCTTGGCAGCTGGCCGGCAGGTATTGCCATGGGTTTATTGTTTGCCGGTTTGAAATGGTATGAAAAGAATAAACAAAAGCTCAGCAAACCCGAAAAAAGAACCGTTCGCATCTGGCCGCATGACCGGGTAGGAGAGATCACCATTATTGCCCTCGTATTCGGACTGGCAGGAGCTAAACTCTTCGATATTTTTGAAAACTGGAGTGATTTCCTGAAACGGCCAGCTGATTATATCTTTTCCGCCAAGGGACTTACTTTCTATGGCGGATTGATCTGTGCCGCCCTGGCGATCTGGTGGTATGCGAAAAAGCATAAGATCGGCTTCTGGCATTTAAATGATGCGCTGGCTCCAACCATGATGCTGGCGTACAGTATGGGCCGTATCGGTTGCCAGGTTTCCGGCGACGGCGACTGGGGCATCGAAAATCCAAGACCCAACCCGTACAGCTGGCTCCCTGATTGGGTCTGGTCTTATAATTATCCACATAATGTAAATGAAGTGGGTGTACCCATTCCGGGATGTACGGACGATAAATTCTGTACGCAATTACCTGTGCCTGTATATCCAACACCTTTATATGAAGTAATATTCTGTTTTCTGCTGTTCCTGGTGCTCTGGTTCCTGCGCAAAAAATTGAAAGTGCCCGGATATATTTTCGCTATTTACCTGATGCTGAATGGGATGGAGCGCTTTTTGATAGAAAAGATCCGGGTAAATAACCCCCTTGATATACTGGGTTTTCATCCAACACAGGCAGAAGTGATCTCCAGTCTTTTGTTTTTAAGCGGATTAGGGCTGTTTTTATGGTTGCGCCAAAAAGCAAAAACGGCAAAGCCCGCAGAACCGCTCAAAAACAATTGATATTTGTCAATTTTTTATAAATAAAGGCAAATTTCTTTTTTCGCGCCAAACCCTTACCTGTAGCAGATTTCATCCGATTGGCCCGGAATTGGCAACGATTGCGTGAAAGACTGTTAGTAATTTTTCATTACCGAACGCTATGAGAAACCATAACTTATAGGTATCTTTGCAGACGGTCTGGGACGGTAAATTCTTCTATCTACAATTAACTATCCATTTGCAACAATCTGCAAACAAGGGCCGTCTATTATTCGTTGATATTTAAACTTCTTAAGTTATGCGGCAACTTAAAATTGCTACCCAGATTACAAACAGGGACTCCCAGGCAGTGGAAAAGTACTTACAGGAGATCTCGAAGATTTCGATGATCACTCCTGAAGAGGAAACCACACTCGCCCAGCGGATTAAAATGTTTAACCGGAATCCGGTTGATTCTCAGCGTGCATTGGATAAACTGGTGCAGGCCAACCTCCGTTTCGTGGTATCTGTGGCCAAGCAATACCAGCATCAGGGGTTGTCACTCAGTGACCTTATCAATGAAGGAAACCTCGGTCTGATCAAAGCGGCTCAACGTTTTGACGAAACCAAGGGTTTCAAATTCATTTCTTATGCCGTTTGGTGGATTCGTCAATCGATCCTGCAGGCTTTAGCCGAACAGGGACGTCTGGTTCGTCTTCCCCAAAACAAAATCGGTACTTACAATAAAGCCAACAAAGCCTACATGGCTTTTGAGCAGGAGCACGAACGCGAGCCTTCAACCGAAGAGCTGGCTGAACTCCTGGAAATGAGCGAAACCGAGATCAATAATATTTTCCAGAGCAATACCCGGCACACTTCCCTCGATGCCCCCGTGCACGAAGCTGAAGATGTGGCCATGGGTGATCTGCTCGAAGGCAGCGATGATACGGATGATGATGTGATGAAAGATTCCCTGCGTAACGAAATCCGCCGGGTACTTAAATCATTGTCTCCCAGGGAAGCAGAAATCGTAAATGCCTATTTTGGTTTAGATGGAGAGAACGGAGTTACGATCGAACAGATCGGACAGAAATATGACCTGACAAAGGAGCGTATCCGTCAGATCAAGGAAAGAGCCATCAAACGCCTGCAAAAAGCCCGTTATTCCAGTGCTTTAAAAGCCTATTTAGGTTAATGATATCATAAAGTCGTGGGTTAATTTAAAATAGTTCCGGTCCTCAGCTTATGAGGCCGGAAT
>DAORKK010000070.1:0-15403 GCA_035439525.1 Chitinophagaceae bacterium | reverse complement strand
TATCCGCTGATTACCCATGATCCTTATTTCAGTATCTGGAGCACAACAGATAAACTCAATGAATCAGTTACCAAACACTGGACCGGGGCTGAGCAATCACTGGTCGGGATTTTAAAAGTGGATGGACAGTATTATAATTTCCTGGGACAGCCTATCTATCCACCGGAAACCTTGCTCGCGCCCGGTGCCATCAAACCGGCGGATTGTTATTATACCGAACTGAAACCGGGTAAGAGCTGGATGAATGAAAATTATAACCCGAAAGAATGGATGCAAGGGAAAATGCCTTTTGGCAGTGGCTGGAATAATGAAGCGGCCACAGAATGGAAATCGAAAGAGATCTGGGTGCGAAGAGTATTTACCCTGGATCAGCTGCCCGCCGACCCGCTGCTGCTGCAACTCCGGCATGATGACGATGTGGAAGTGTTCCTGAATGGTCAGTTGATTTATCAATGCGCCGGGTGTTACACCAGTGATTTGAAATTGTATCCGTTGGATGAACTCATCCGGAAGAACCTGAAAAAGGGGAATAATGTGTTGGCCATCCATTGCACGAATACGGCAGGTTTTGCCTGGGTCGATGCCGGACTGGTCACCCAAAAGAAAATGGAGGGGGTGAAACCCGCTATTCAAAACGGATTTGAAATGACCGCCACCAAATCCAAATACAGTTTTCACTGCGGGCCGGTATTCCTGTTATGTGATTTTATTTCACCCCTTATTGCCACTGATGTGGACCTTATGTCAAAGCCGGCAAGCTATATACAATTCCTGGTACAATCACTGGATGAGAAAAAACATGACGTGTCCCTGTATTTTCTCACTTCAGATAACCTTGTACGGAATAAAAGCAATACACCTGTAAAAACCCAAAAAGGCGTTTATGGGAAGTTGCAATATCTGAAGTCCGGAACCGTCTCACAGCCAGTATTAAAAACAAAGGGGGATGATGTCCGTATCGACTGGGGTTATCTCTATGTAGCGGCTTACAAAAACCCAAAGATCAGGCAGAGCCTCGAAAGCACGTTGCCGGGGAAAAAACTAACAGGATATACCGAAACAAAAATTGATTTTGGTAAGATCGGGGAACTGCCCGTGCCCCAGACATTGTTGCTTGCTTACGATGACCTGTATTCCATTCAGTATTTCAACCAGGACCTGAAAGCCTGGTGGAAGAAGAATTACACTTCCACCGAACAGATGCTGGATAAATCCATGGAAGCTTCTGTCAATGTGATGGACCGGTGTGATAAATTTGACCGACAACTTGTTGCGGATGCGGAAAAGGCCGGTGGAGAAACCTATGCCAAACTTTGTGTGATGGCCTACCGGCAATCACTCGCAGCGCATAAACTGGTACGTGGTCCGAATAATGAACTGTTATTTCCACAAAAGGAAAACTTTAGTAATGGGTCCATCTGGACAGTGGATGTAACCTATCCCTCAGCCCCGCTCAGTCTGTTGTACAACCCTGACCTGCTGAAGGGAATGGTGGAACCGCTGATGGTTTACAGTGAATCGGGTAAATGGACCAAACCTTTCCCGGCCCATGACCTGGGCACTTATCCAATTGCCAATGGGCAGACCTATCCGGAAGATATGCCGGTGGAAGAAGCCGGTAATATGATCATACTTACAGCCGCCATTTGTAAGGCGGAGAATAAATTGGATTTTGCCAAAAAGCACTGGGCCGTATTGAGTCAATGGGTTGAATTTCTGGTGAAGGATGGCTTTGATCCGGCTAATCAATTATGTACCGATGATTTCGCCGGTCACCTGGCCCGTAATACCAATTTGTCACTCAAAGCCATTGCCGGTATTGCGGCCTATGCACAGATGGCCCGCGGACTCGGAAAGAAAGGGGAGGCTGGTAATTACCATAATATCGCGATGGATTATGCCGCCCGCTGGATGCAGATGGCCGATGAAGGCGATCACTATGCACTCACATTTGATAAGAATAAAACATGGAGTCAGAAATATAACCTTGTTTGGGATAAACTTCTTGGACTGGGGTTGTTTCCGACATCGGTTGCTCAAAAGGAAGTGAAGTATTACCTGAAGAAACAACAGGCCTTTGGACTTCCGCTGGATAGCCGGAGAACCTATACCAAATCCGACTGGATACTCTGGACAGCTACTTTATGTGAGGATGAAAAGGATTTTCAGGCTTTGATTGAACCAGTCTATAATTTTGCCACGCAGACGCCAGACCGGGTACCACTGGGTGACTGGCATGAAACGACCAATGGTAAACAGGTGGGCTTCCAGGCAAGAAGTGTGGTGGGAGGCTATTTTATAAAAATGCTGCAACAAAAATGGGCTAAATAAAGATACTATGAGTAAGGTTGTAATTATCGGTGGTGGTATTATCGGATTAAGTTCGGCACTTTATCTGCGAAAAAGCGGCTGGGATGTAACAGTGATAGATAAAGGTGATTTTTCGGATAATTGCTCTTATGGCAATGCCGGGTATATCTGTCCTTCACATTTTATACCGCTGGCCACTCCCGGTATTGTAAAGCTGGGATTTAAATGGATGTGGAACTCCAAGAGTCCGTTTTATGTTCAACCCCGCTTTGATATGAACCTGATCAGTTGGGGAATGAAATTCATGCGCAGTGCCACCACGAAAAAAGTGGAAGCCGCTGCTGAACCCTTACGGGACATTGCCATACTCAGTCAGAAGGAGTATGAAGCGTGGATCCGTACGCCCGGGTTGCAATTCGCTTATGAACACAAAGGACTGATTGAAGTATTCCAGACAGAGGCGGCGGCAGCACATGCTCATCATACCGTTGAAAAAGCGCAGCGCCTCGGGCTTAAGGATACGGTGATGCTGAGCAAACAGGAACTTGATCAACTGGAACCGCATACCACGATCAATGCGATCGGAGCCCTGTTCTTTAAATGTGATGCCCATTGCTATCCGAATAAACTGATGAGCCAGTTACTCGCCTACCTGCCAACCGCTGGCGTGGAACTGGTGCGGAATGCGGAAGTCACTGGTTTTGAAAGGAGCGGCGGGAAAGTCAGTAAAGTGATTGCCGGTGACCAGGCCTTTTCAGCAGATGAAGTAGTGATGGCTACCGGTTCATGGGGAAGGGAAACGGCTAAACTACTTGACTTAGATATTCCCCTGATGCCCGGCCGTGGCTATTCTGTTACATTGGAAGACTCACCTTATAAAATCAATTATCCTTCTATACTGGTGGAGGGCCGGGTAGCTCTGACCCCAATGGATGGAAATAAAATACGGTTTGGGGGGACTATGGAAATCACTTCTCATAAAACGCCGCCCCGGATGAACCGTGTGCAGGGTATACTTGATGCGGTGAAACGTTTCTATCCTGAGTTTGATGTGCCCCTGCCACCCAAAGAAAAGATTTGGTACGGCTACCGGCCTTGTTCAGCAGATGGGCTTCCATTTATCGGGCGGGTGAAGAAACTGTCGAATGTGACGGTGGCTACCGGGCATTCCATGCTGGGACTGAGCCTTGGTGCCGGTACCGGAAAACTGGTCAGCGAACTGGTAAACCGGGTGCCCACCAGTATGGAACTGGGCCCGTTTGAGGTGGAGCGCTTCGGGTAAGTTTTCCCGCAGATTTTAAGCGCAGATGACGCAGATTTGCTGCTTAAAATTCGAAACGCTTTTGAAACAGGGTTACCATTTAGTAAACAGTTTACTTCAAAAACAGCTGTATTAATCTGCGTTAGCTGCGTACAGATCCGCAAAAATCTGCGGGATTATGGCTGTTTTGGAGACACTAAAGAATTCCTAAAATCAGCTAAGCGGGTATCGTTGGCGCAACAACCGCTTTTTCTCTGCTCCAGACTCCTTAATTTTACAGTTGCGTATGAATTTTACCTCTAGCCGCATTCCTTACCGGCAAACTGGCGCTTTCTCCCGTATCGTGGTGGATTATATCGACCAGGCAGATACGTTGAAGCCTTTTTATGCAGAGGCGCCATCCCTGCAGGGAATCCGGAAAGCCATTTCAGCAAGGCAACAATTTACAGGTCATCGTGAACTGCTGGTGCAGGAACTCAAAAAGCAATATGAAGGATTGGCCATACATCCCAAAGTCAGCGCGAATCTCAATGCCCTTTTATCTCAGGATACTTTTACCATCACCACGGCCCATCAGAATAATATTTTTACGGGCCCGCTCTATTTCATCTATAAAATTATTCATGCGATCAAACTGGCAGACACACTGAATACCAGTTTGCCGGATTACCGGTTTGTGCCGGTATATTATATTGGTTCAGAAGATGCTGACCTTGAAGAACTGAATCATATCCGGTTGAATGGGGAGAAGCTGACCTGGAGCACGAAGCAGAAAGGAGCAGTTGGGCGAATGAAGCTCGATAAACAGGTAACGGCTTTGATCGATCATATGGAAGGTCAGTTAGGTATTCTTCCATTCGGTAAGGAAATCATCAACCTGATCAGGGAGTCCTACCAGGAAGGAAGAACGCTGCAGGAGGCCACTTTCCGGTTTGTTCATGCCCTGTTCAATGAATTTGGATTACTGGTGTTGTTGCCGGACAATGCAGCCCTTAAGCGGACCATGATTCCGGTCTTCCGTGAGGAATTGTTAGAGCAACCCGCGGCGGCCATCATCGAAAAGTCAGCAGCTGCATTAAATGAGGCTGACTATAAAGTACAGGCCAGTGCCAGGGAGATCAATTTATTTTACCTGAAGGAGGATATCCGTAACCGGATTGAAAAGAAGGGGGAGTTGTACCAGGTAGTGGATACGAATCTCCGCTTTAGCCAGGAGGAGATGCTGGCTGAACTGGAAGCCCATCCCGAACGGTTTAGTCCCAATGTGATACTACGTGGTTTGTACGAGGAAACAATACTGCCCAATATTACTTTTATAGGCGGTGGGGGAGAGACGGCCTACTGGCTGCAGTTAAAAGGCTTATTTGACTTTTACAAAGTGCCCTTCCCGGTGCTGGTTTTGCGGAATTCATTTTTATTGCTTGAAAAAAAATGGCAGGAGACCATTCTGAAAACGGGATTTACGATAGAGGATTTTTTTCAATCAGGCGAAGTTTTACTGAACCGGTTGGTAAAGAGCGGGAGCCCTGAAAAAGTGGTATTGAATGGTTCGCTGACCGCCATCGAAAAGCTCTATGAATCGGTAAAATCACAGGCTGGTTCCGTGGACCAGACCCTGGAGCAGCATGTCGAAGCGCTCAAAACAAAAACGATTTTCCGGTTGAAGGAACTGGAAAAGAAAATGCTCCGGGCGGAAAAAAGAAAATACAGTGACCAACAACGGCAGATTGCATCCGTAAGAACGGCCCTGTTTCCCGGTAATGGCTTACAGGAACGCAGTGAGAATATCAGTTATTTTTATGCTAAATGGGGAAGTGGTTTCCTGCGGAAACTTTATGAAGAATCATTGACGCTGGAACAGGAGTTCGTAATCCTTCGTGAACTTTAATCAAACTTATTTTCCCAGCCCTGTTGTTTGAGTTTCTCCACTTTTTCAATTACTTCATTATTCATATTGTTTTTGTAAGCGGCGATTTTGTCCGCTATTTCCTCATCAAAAGTGCCGAGAATTTCTGCAGCCAGTATACCCGCATTTTTGGCGGCATTCAGGGCCACCGTGCCCACCGGTACTCCATTGGGCATTTGCAGGATAGATAAAACGGAATCCCATCCATCAATGGAATTAGAGGATTTGATAGGAACGCCGATCACAGGTAATGTAGTTACAGCGGCAACCATACCTGGCAGGTGTGCCGCACCGCCGGCTCCGGCGATAATCACTTTTAAACCACGTTCACGGGCTTTCTCTGCATATTCAATCATGCGATGCGGCGTGCGATGGGCCGAGACAACCGTCACTTCATGCGGAATTACAAACTGTTTGAGTATATCAGAAGCCGCCTGCATAACATTCAGGTCACTGTCACTTCCCATAATAATTCCGATTAATGGCTGCATAGCTGATTTTTTTCAAATTTAAGTACAAACATCCATTGTATTGACTACTAACTACTAACTCCAGACTACTATCTATTTTACCAGTTCCCCTTTCAGCCGCATCAGCTCCGTCTCCGCCAGTTTTGCATTGTAGCGGGCGGCAATCAGCCGGTTATAGGCCTGTTGCAAACTCAGCTGTGCTTCTTTTAACTGAATCAGGGTAGTGGAGTTCAGTTTATATACCTGTAAGACGATATTCACATTTTCGCGGGCCAGGAGAATGTTTTCTTCTTCCAGGGCCAGGGCTTTTTTCTGTTGTTCATAATCCTTGTAAGCATTGATCACGCTCAGGTTCAGCAGGGATTGCTGATTATCGTAGATCAGTTGTTGATAATTGATATCCAGTTTGGCCTGTTGGATCTGCCGCTTTACATTAAAGCGGTTAAAGATCGGGATACTGGCCGTGAACCCGTAATTGAAACCGTTATTGCGGCTGAATAATGGCTGGAAGGGATTCACCACGGCTTTATTATCCGTTTTGGAAAAATTGTAATTGGAACTGAAGCCCACCGTCGGGTATTTATCAGCAATCCTTTCTTTCAGGGTGAGCCGGGCAATATCAATATTCTTTTTGGCCAGCAATAACAGGGGATTGGTGGATTCAATGCCTGCCTGCACGTCGCCCAGGCTGATGGCCGTATTGATCGGAATGGAATCACTTACCTCATAGAATGTAGAAGGACTGTCTGCCGCTGCTGCTTTTGCATTCAGCAGCTGGTTCAGGATTTCTTTCTGTTGTTCAATCGCATTCATCTGCTCGAGTTTGAGGGCCTTCTGTGCATTCAGGTCCACTTTGCTTTGCAGCACATCCGGCTTGGCTCCCACACCGATATCCAGTTTGTACTCGGCCAGTTTCACTCTTTCCTCATTAATGGAAATCTGTTCGTCCACCGCCTTTACCTGTTGTTTCAGCCGCACAATATTATAATAGGTGTTGATTACGTCCGCTACCGTATTCACCACCTGGTTCTTGATACCCAGTTCGCCCAGTTTTACAAATTCGGCTACTTTATCACGGGTGGCAAACATTTTCATGCCATCAAACAAGGTCCAGTTGAGGGAGAGTGCTGCCTGTAAGTTGGATGATTTTACCCCGTTTCTTTCACGGGTGGTGCCATCGGAAAATTTCTGCAACTGGTCATTATTATTAAACGTAATACCGGTATTCGCATTTAATGTGGGGTATAAAGCGGCATCCCTGTAACTGTTATTTAATTGCGCCATCATTGAATCATTCCGGGATAGCTGGATGGAATAGTTATTTTTCAGCGCAATGGCAATGGCTTCATCAAGGGTAAGCATCCGTTGCGCACCGGCTGAGATACTGCTGAAAAAAAGTATTGATATCAAAAAGCGTTTCATAACTATCATTACATATTAAGCCTGTTCCTTTTCCGTGTGAACGGTTTCGGAATCCGGATGAATAAATTGTTCCACTTCACTTTTCCGGTGACTGGAAGAAAGGAAAGAATAAATTGCAGGCACCACAAACAAGGTGAATACCAGGGAGAACATAATGCCCCCAACGATGACCACACCCAGCGGGATCCGGCTTGTGGCCGCTGCACCTAAGGATAACGCCAGCGGCAGGGCTCCCAGTGACATGGCCAGACTGGTCATCAGGATGGGTCTGAAACGCTGTGTGGCCGCATGGATCACCGCTTCTGACTTTTTCATTCCTTTCAACCGGCTTTGGTTGGCGAATTCAACAATCAGGATACCGTTTTTGGTAACAAGACCGATCAGCATGATCATACCGATCTGTGAAAAAATGTTCAGGGTGTGACCAAATATGGATAAGGAAAGTACCGCACCGGCAAAAGCCAGTGGTACGGTGGTCAGGATGATAAAGGGATCAATAAAACTTTCAAACTGGGCCGCGAGTACCAGGTAGATCAGGACAATTGCCAGTATCAGGGCAAAAAGAATGTTACTGCTGCTTTCTTTAAAATCACGGGATGTTCCCGAAAGGGCCGTGGCAAAAGATTCGTCCAGCAATTTCTTTGATATCTTATCCATTTCATCTATACCATCTCCGATGGTGAAGCCCGGTTGCAATCCCGCACTGATGGTAGCCGATTTATACCGGTTAAAGTGATAGATGGATGGAGGGGTGTTGGATTCGCTGACCGTAACCAGGTTGTCCAGACTAATGAGTTCATTCCTGTTATTTCGTACAAATAGTGTTTTCAGGTCATTGGGTTCATCCCGGTCGTTCCGTGCTACCTGTCCCATCACCTGGTATTGTTTACCATCTTTGGTAAAATAACCGAGGCGGCGGTTGCTGTAGGCAAGTTGTAATGTTTGTGAAATATCATTTACCGAAACACCCAGCTGAGCGGCTTTCAGCCGTTCAATTTCCACCCGTAGTTCGGGTTTGTTGAATTTCAGATCGATATCAGCATTCGTCAGGATCTTGCTTTGACGCACTTCTTCAAGAAATTTGGGCAGGATCTTTGTGAGTTTGTCAAAATTATTATTCTGTAATACAAAAGCTACGGGCTGGCCACCCCGGCGTCCCTGTGAGATCGTCTGTTCTTCAATGGCAAATGCACGACCCTCATTATACCGGGGCATGTTTTTATTGACCATTTTCACGATATCCGCCTGGCTGCGTACCCGTTCATTGGGTGGTACCAGCGTAACCCGTACAAAACCGGTATTGGCATTACCGGTGCCTGCAAAACCGGGAGATGTAACACTGAGTACCATATCCTTTTCCGGAACTGAATCCAGCATGAGATTGTTCAGCCGTGTTACATATTTATCCATCGCATCATACGATGTTCCTTCAGGCGCTGTTAATTGTAACCGGAACTGGCTGCGGTCTTCCATGGGCGCCAGTTCGGATTTAAGGGTACGTCCGACAAAGATTATAGCGGCAACACAAAGCAGGATCAACACGAATGCTATGCCCCTGACTTTCATAAATCCACGCAGTGCTGACTGGTAGCTGTTTTCCATCCAGCGGAAAAAAGGTTCTGTTTTTGTATAGAACCAGGGATGCTTGGTCATGTTTTTCCGCGTCAGCTTAACATTCAGTACCGGTGTTAAGGTAAGCGAAACGAATGCTGAGATCAGTACCGCACCGGCCACTACAATACCAAATTCCCGGAAAAGCCGGCCGGTGAATCCCTGCAGGAAGATGATCGGGAGGAATACTATGGCCAGGGTGATGGAAGTGGCGATTACGGCAAAGTAAATTTCCTTTGAACCTTCCAGGGCAGCCTGGTATTTATTCATGCCCTTTTCAATCCGTTTATAAATATTTTCTGTGACCACGATTCCATCATCCACCACCAGTCCGGTGGCAAGTACAATGGCCAGTAAAGACAGTACATTGATGGTAAAGCCCATCAGGTACATGATAAAGAAGGCACCGATCAGCGAAACCGGGATATCGATCAGCGGGCGAAGGGCGATGATCCAGTCACGGAAGAACGCGTAAATGATCATCACCACCAGCAGGAAAGCGATCATCAGGGTTTCCTGCACTTCTAGAATTGATTTTTTGATAAACTTTGTCTGATCCAGTGCAATATCAATTTTTACATCCGCAGGTACATCTTTTTTGATTTGATCCAAACGCTTATAAAACTCATCCGAAATAGCAACATAATTGGAACCCGGCTGAGGAATAACGGCCAGGGCGATCATCGGGGTGCCGTTTCCTTTGAGTACGGTTTCTTCATTTTCCGGGCCAAGTACAGCCTGTGCCACGTCTTTCAGTTTGATGTCGGCACCTCCCACATTTTTAACGATCAGGTTTTCAAACTCATCTTCCGTATTCAGTCGTCCGAAAGTCCGGACGGTGAGTTCTGTGGCATTTCCGGATATTTTCCCGGAAGGTAATTCCACATTTTCCCTGAGCAGGGCGGATTGCACATCACCAGCAGTGACATTATAGGCAATTAATTTGGCCGGATCGATCCATACCCTCATCGCGTATCTTTTTTCTCCCCAGATCTGTATACCGCTCACACCGGGTATGGTCTGCAATCTTTCAACCAGTACATTATTCGCATATTCGGTCATCTCGAGCTGGTTCTTCGTATTACTTTGCACCGTCATGGAAAGAATGGGGTCGGAGCTGGCATCTGCCTTGGAAACTACGGGTGGTCCGTCAAGGTCGTTTGGGAGGGACCGCTGTGCCTGGGACACTTTATCCCGCACATCGTTGGCCGCGGCTTCAAGATCCACACTCAGTTCAAATTCCACATTGATATTACTGGTCCCATTACTGCTCGTGGATGTAATGTTCTTTACACCGGCGATTCCATTGATCGCTTTTTCCAGTGGCTCAGTGATCTGTGTTTCGATAATATCGGCATTGGCGCCCGGGTAGGAGGTACGTACACTGATATTCGGCGGATCAATAGCCGGATAGTCACGCACACCGAGAAACTTAAATCCAATCAATCCGAATAACACAATCGCGATATTCATCACGATGGCCAGAACCGGACGTTGTAAACTTAAAGCGGATATATTCATAGCAGGATCTTTGTAACGCGACGATTATTCAAATGTGAAGGAATAACCGAAGTGCTTACTTTTTATTATTTATGATCTTTCCAACCTGGACCGGAGCATCCGGCCGAATACTCAGCAGACCGGTAACCACTACGGTGTCACCTGTTTTCAATCCTTCCAGTATCTGAATCCGGGAAGAATCACGGATACCGGTGGTGATATCAGTAAAGGCAGCCATGCCGTTTTTAACCAGGACTGCTTTTTTGCCCCTGGCCTGAGGCAATACCGCCTGGGTAGGGATCAACAAGGCGTTGGGATCCGGGGCAAATTCCAGTTTCACTTTCGCGAAAGCACCCGGAAGCAGGGTAATGTCCTTGCCAATCACCTGGGCGCGGGCCAGCAGGCTGCGGGTGTTTTCGGTCACATTGGATTCTGTGGCGATGATTTTAGCGCTATGTGTTTTATCAGAACCTTCAAAACTGAAACTAACCAGTTGGCCAATTTTTATCTGTGAAGTATATTTTTCAGGTACTGAAAAGTCAAGTTTGAGAATATCTGTTTGATTAACTACGGCGATCACAGATGCGGGAGTGACATATGCACCTGTACTGATATTACGCAATCCGAGTTTTCCGCTGAACGGGGCCCTCACTTCTGTTTTGGCAATACTTGTCTGGATTATGCCGATATCCGCATTCAGGTTATTTACCTGTAGGAGACTGATATCGTAGTCCTGCTGGCTGATACCCTGGATTTTCAGGAGCTGGGATTGCCGTTCTTCTGTTTTCTTCGCCAATGCCAGCTGGACCTGTAATTTTTTGAGCTGGGCCTGCAGATCTCCGTCATATAACTTGGCCATCAGGGTACCCTTACTGATAAATTTGCCTTCGGACTGGTTGAGATAAACGATCCGGCCGGATACTTCAGGATGAATTTCGGTTACTTCATTTGCCAGGATATTCCCGGGCACTTCTATCGATTCCCCGAAGGACTCTGGCTTAACCACATAAACATCTACCCGCATAGGTGGTGTTTTTGCCGGTCCTGACCCGGCCCCGGGAGGTTGGATCTTCGGTTTACTATCGCCGCAGGCTGCGGCCGTTATCACTAACAAAGCGATCAGACTGTTCTTCTTGATTCTCATCTTGTTTGGTGCCAGTTGGTAAATTAATCAGGAGGCTAAAGGTAACAGATAATGCTGGCTATTGGACGAGAAAACCACCTGATTCTTGCACGGAATCCGCAGGAATTATAAACGGCCTGGCAGGTGGATAAATGGATCAGGTTTTTGGCAGGAGGGTGCGTTTTACGCGGTTTGATTTATGCAGTAAATCCTGTTTTTCCTTACTCAGTATTGTCACATGCCCCATTTTACGGCCGGGTTTGGTCTGTTTTTTCCCATATAAATGGACAAAAGCATTCTCTATTTTCAGCACTTCTTCCAATCCTTCATAACGCACGTCCCCGCTAAATCCTTCCACCCCGATAATATTGACCATGATGGAGGGCAGAATAGGGTCGGTATTTCCAAGGGGATATCCCAGCATGACCCGCCAGAGCATGTCAAACTGAGAGCTGTAATGGGCTTCAATACTATGATGGCCACTGTTATGTACCCTTGGGGCTGTTTCGTTCACGAGCACATCTCCATTCTTGTCCACAAACATTTCCACGGCAAAAATGCCGGCGGATTTGAAGTTCCGTACCACGGCTAACGCAATCGCTTCCACCCGGTATAAGGTCTGGGTACTGAGTTCGGCCGGACAAAGCTGGTAATCCAGTAAATTCAGATCAGGGTCAAACAACATTTCCACCGGGGGATAAAGAGCTGTTTCCCCTTTATCGTTGATGGCCACCATCTGGGCAATTTCTTTATGAATGGACACCATTTTTTCCAGCACGGCCGGGGCATCAAATCCTTTACTCAGATCGTCCCGGGTCCGGAGAAGCTGCACTCCCTTCCCGTCATACCCACCTTCGCCCACTTTATGTACCGCCGGCAGGAAATCTCCGACCTTTTCCAGGGCTGCCAGGTTCTCTGTAATCAGGTAATCTGCTGTCGGGATCTGGTTTTTTTTGTAATATTCTTTCTGAAGAATTTTGTTCTTGATGGTCTTTAAAACGGCCGGGGAAGGGTATACTTTCACACCTTCAGATTCCAGTTTTTCTAATGCCTCAACATTCACATTTTCAATCTCTATGGTGATTGCATCTAAACTTTTACCGAAGTTGTATACTGCGTCAAAATCACGGATATCGCCCAGGGTGAACTGGTGACAAAGATGGGCTGAAGGACAGTCCGGGTCATTTTCGAGGATATGTACAGTGACCGGGTAATTCGCTGCCGCCTGCAGGAGCATACGGCCTAACTGGCCTCCTCCAAGTATTCCAATATTCTGCATAGGACAAAGATAATAGTTGAAGTCCTGCACTTGCAGGCCCGGTCTTTTCTTTTTTATATAGATTTGCTATGTGATTCCTGACTATCCCCATAAAGCATTCACAGACGAACGAGGTCATTTCAGCCTCCTGATGCAGGCATTGGCCATGGATCCGGTTTCCTGAACCGGGCTGGTCCGTTTCTTGTTTTATACGCAGTGACCAGTATGCCCCTTTTTTATTTTTTCATCTGTCGCCAGACGGTAAAACTGAATTCATTTTATGAGTACAACAATCACCAGCGAATCAACGCAAACAATCAATACTGATTTTCTTCCCCTGGAAGGGACCGACTATGTGGAATTTTATGTAGGCAATGCCAAACAGGCGGCCCACTATTATATGAGTGCCTTTGGGTTTCAGGCCCTGGCGTATGCCGGACCGGAGACAGGCGTAAAAGACCGGGCCAGTTATGCAGTCCGGCAGCATAAGCTCACATTTGTCCTGACCACTCCCTTAAGAGCGGATAATCCTATCGCCGATCATATTTATAAACACGGCGATGGAGTAAAAGCCCTTTCACTTCGGGTACCGGATGCCACCAGTGCCTGGGAAGAAACCACCAAGCGAGGCGCCCGTTCCTTTATGGAACCAGTAAAAATGAAAGACAATGACGGGGAACTGGTCATGAGTGGTATCCATACCTATGGAGAAACCGTGCATTTGTTTATTGAACGGAAAAATTATAACGGGGTGTTTATGCCGGGCTACCGGGCCTGGAGTAATCCCTATTTCAAACCGGCGGATACAGGGTTACTCTATGTGGATCATTGTGTCGGTAATGTGGGCTGGAACCAGATGAATCCCTGGGTGAAATTTTATGAAGACGTAATGGGATTTAAAAATATCCTCTCCTTTGATGATGAAGATATCTCCACAGAATATTCGGCCCTTATGAGTAAAGTCATGAGCAGTGGGAATGGGTTTGTCAAATTCCCGATCAATGAACCGGCCGAAGGGAAAAAGAAAAGTCAGGTAGAAGAATATCTCGATTTTTATAATGGGGAAGGCTGTCAGCATGTGGCGCTTGCCACCAATGATATTGTAAAAACGGTTACCGAACTGCAATCACGGGGGGTGGAATTCCTGAAAGTGCCCACTTCTTATTACGATGATCTGCTCGACCGGGTAGGGCATATTGATGAGGACCTGGGACCCTTGCGGGAATTAGGAATCCTGGTGGACCGCGACAATGAAGGGTACCTGCTCCAGCTTTTTTCCAAACCCGTGGAAGACAGACCTACCTTGTTTTTCGAAATCATTCAGCGCAAGGGAGCAAAGAGTTTTGGTAAGGGTAATTTTAAAGCCCTGTTTGAAGCGATTGAACGGGAACAGGATGCAAGAGGAAATCTCTGATAATCTTTCGTGAAAAGTACGCAGGGAAACAGCTTATGCACCCCTGTGTACTTCTTTTATAACAGTCTCTGCATGGTTTTTGAGTATATTTACAATGTTTTAAGCGTATTCAAATAACAAATCCCCTGGAAGGGCGTTGAGTTGATATCAGTACATGCAGAAAACCCTCATTTTAATAACCGTTTCCCTGCTGACAGGATTTTTCCTGCAGGCACAACCGACTTCAGGCGGCTCTAAAGGGGGGTCGAATTCCTATTCATTTATTGAGTACCAGAAATCCCTTCCCCGGCCGGGAGAAGCACTCCAACGTAAAGAGGATACGCTGCAAAAGCAATTTGAAGCCAAAAAGCTTATCTGGCCTGCACGATATCTGTATATCCGTTCTTTTAAATACGACAGTCAGCTGGAAGTCTGGGTAAAAAATGAGCTGTCCGAACCGTTCAAACTTTTCAAGACCTATAAAGTCTGTGCCCTGGCTGGTTCACTTGGTCCCAAACGGATGCAAGGGGATTACCAGGTGCCTGAAGGTTTTTATTATATCAATGAGTTTAATCCGCGGAGCAATTATTATCTCTCGCTCGGGTTGAACTATCCGAATGCATCGGATAAAATTCTCAGCGATTCCCTGAAGCCTGGCAGTGAAATTTATATTCACGGCAGCTGTGTGACGGTGGGCTGTATTCCAATAACGGATCAGCAGATAGATGAATTATATATACTTGCTGCGCATGCAAAAGACCAGGGACAGGATTTTATCCCGGTTCATATTTTTCCGATCCGGTATAATGTGGAGAAGAGTGTGAAATACCTGGAAAGCCTCACCAAGGATGACCATGAACTGAAACAATTTACAGATCGTCTCGAAGACGCGTTTGACTATTTTGAAAAGTTTCATCAGGTACCTGTAGTACTGATCGGGGAAAAAGGGGAGTACATCATCAACGAAGCCTCACCAAAGAAAATGAAACCACTGGTTGAAGTGAAACAGGCAGTGGTTAAACGCCCACCTGTTCAGCATCTGCAGCGGCCGATAGATAATCTTCAGGAAGCGGTACACCAGTGGCCGGTATTCCCCGGCGGAGGGGAGGCTTTTATGAAATACCTCGACCAGTTAGGAAAGGAAATGAC
>DAORKK010000069.1:0-15426 GCA_035439525.1 Chitinophagaceae bacterium | reverse complement strand
ATCCGGTTATTTAAAAACTATACCGTCAATCGCAGTAAAACCGGGGGTAATATCCGGAATATCCTTTACCTGCATGAAGGTAAGGGAGAAGCATTGCCTGATCCCAAGATCAGCAATTACCAGGTCAATGACCCACGCCGCCGCGTGGTGCTTTTGTTCTGGAGTATTTTCCCTGATTAATTACTGACCAAATACTTTTTTCAGCAGGTCCGAAGTTCTGGCCATCGGATTGGAGCGGATATTCGCTTCTTCCTGTGCCACCTGGTCGAATAATGCATCCACCGCTTTCCCTACCACATAAGCGGTCAGATCCGGATTTGCTTTTTTAAACGTAGTCGGCAGTTTGTTATAGGTAGTTACAATATCCCCGTAATATTTTGTGGCATCCGTCTTTTCCAATGAAGATTTCACGGAAGGCGTAAAGGCTTCGATCAGTTTCTGCTGTGTTTTCTGTTTGAAATAACTGGTGGCCGCGTCTTTCGGTCCTTTGAGGATATTCAGCGCATCCGTCAGGGTCATTTCCTTTATCGCATCCAGAAAAATAGGTTTGGCAAAAGCTACAGCATCTTCTGCTCCACGGTTGATGGCCAGAACGGCCTTATCCACCTGGGCACCCATCCCCATATTGCGTAAAGTGCTTTCCACTTTCTTTGCATCCGGCGGAAGCAGTACTTTGTATATCTGACTGCCAAAGAAACCATCCGTCTTATTCAAATTGAGTACAGCATTCACCACACCCTTGCTGAGTGCTTCCTTGATTCCCTCACCGGCTTCATTTTCTGTAATACCTGTAGCTCCACCGGTTGCTTTCTTCAACACTTTAGGTAGTTTGAGCTGTGCATCGGCCTGCTGAATAGAAAGAAACAGGGTAAAAGCGGCCAGTATAAGTTTTGTTTTCATATTTCTGAATTGATTGATAAAAATACGCCTGGTACTCCTTTACAAAAAGGATGCCCCGTATTTTGACGAATATTTAAGGGAATCGTTGCCTGTATACTATTTTATGCCCCCACCAAATACTTTACGGAGCAGATCAGTGGTTCTTGCAGCCAGGTTTTGCCGGATATTCAGTTCTTCTTTGGCAACCAGGTCAAACAGGGCTTCGGTAGCCCGGTTAGTTACAAATGCATTCAGATCTGGATTGAGTTTTTTCAACGTAGTTGGAAAGTTATTATATGTATTCACCATGTCTCCGTAATACTTCGTGGCTTCGAGTTTATCAAGTGATGCCTTGATCACTGGCTGAAAGGCAGCCACCAGTTTTTCGGTCGTTTTTACCCGGAAAAAATGGGTGGCACTGGTATCTCCGTTTTTCACCAGTCCGATAGCATCACTGATGCTCATATTCTTTATAGCATCCACAAAGATGGGTTTAGCCTGACCGGCAGCATCTTCGGCAGCACGGTTGATCTGAAGGATCGCTTTGTCCACCATTTTACCCATTCCGAGGTCACGGAGGGTATTTTCAATCTTTTTTGCATCCGGGGGAAGCAGGATTTTGTAAAATGCATCTTTAAAAAAGCCATCTTCCTTATTTAACTGAAGCACAGCTTTGACCAATCCCTGACCGAGGGCTTCTTTGACACCTTCCCCGGCTTCCGCTTCGGTGACACCTGTTCCGGTGCCGGTGGGAAGTTTGGAAATCAGGTCGCAGCTGTTCAGTGCAACCGAAACAAAGAGCAGGAGGGCAAGTTTCTTCATGGAAAATGGTTTTAAGTGATTCGTTATCCGTGCATAAGACAGATTGACAAAGCTAAAAATTATACCGGGAAAGCCATCTTTTCTTTCAAAAAACCGGCTTTCCGGAGGGGTATTCCCTGTTTTTGGAGCGGAAACTGAGCTCCAAAACCTGAAAAAGCCCGAATGGGGTCTATATTTGGCACCCGGCAGACGGATATTGAAGTTTTTATTACTGATGTAGAAAGATTTAAGAAACTAAAATATCTTTGCGCCGGAGCAGGCAAAAGGGTAAATTCATACCTTAGGGCTCTGACTGCTGAATCACATATGGATGGGGAGCAACCCGGAAAATCCCCCTGGAAAAGAGTACGGCGCCGAAACCGAAAAGCGAGATGAGTAGGTGAACCAAAAAAACTGTTATGAAAAAAGTGTTATTCCTTTTGGCCGCATTTGTTTTCTGCCTGCAAATCAACGGCTTCTCTCAAAAATCTAAAGTCGGTTTTTATACAGGATATACCAATGCGAATATGTACGGTAAAATCGGTGCTGATCGGGTAAAGGATGATCCCTTATCCGGTATCACATTCGGTCTGGTACTGGATGCACCGATTGGCAAAAGCCATATGAGCTTCTCTCCTACATTAAGTTATGTACAGAAAGGTCGTGTAACATTTAATGAAAATACCCGGGCAAGCAACCTGAAAGAATGGATTGCCCTGCGTTATGCTGAGTTGAATGCCAACTTTGTATACAATACCAATGGGGCTAATGGCAACTGGTTTATCGGTGGTGGTCCTTCCATTTCCTTTGACCTGCCTTCCAAAAAAGTATCAAAGACTGACGAACTGAAAACAGAAACCAACCTGAACTTCGGTCAGGAAGCCAACTCCGATGTAAGAGGTATTGATTATGGCGCCAACCTGCTGACTGGCTATCGCTTTAAAGGTGGCTTCTTTGTTGCCTTCAATTATACGGTTGGTATCCGGAACCTGGTTCCTGTTCAGGATGGTAATGATAATAATATCCGGAACCATTGCTGGGGCATCCGCCTTGGTTTCCTGATTAATAATAAATAAGTTATTCTCAACTTACTGCAAATGCCTCCTCTCCGGGAGGCATTTGTCTTTGTACCCTCCCCCCGAAGGCGTACCTTTGCGGCTTCAAATTATCCAACAGCGTACATGAATACACCTCATCTTTCCGAACAGGAACAACTGCGCCGGGAAAAACTGGCCGAACTGATCATGATGGGCATCGAGCCTTATCCTGCTCCTTTGTTTCCCGTAAATAATAATTCTGCCTCTATAAAGGCTGATTTCACCGCGGAGAAAAAGGAAGATCCTGCCTACCAGGATGTCTGCCTCGCCGGTCGTGTGATGAGTGTGCGGGATATGGGCAAGGCCAACTTTGCCGTGATCCAGGATGCCCATGGTCGTATTCAGCTTTACCTGAAACGGGATGATATCTGTCCGGGTGAAGACAAATCACTTTATGATATTGTCTGGAAAAAGCTGACTGATATCGGTGATATCATTGGTATCCGGGGCTATGTATTTATTACGAAGACCGGTGAGACCTCCGTGCATGTGAAAGAACTGACTATGCTCAGCAAATCACTGCGACCTTTACCGGTTGTAAAAGAAGCAGAAGGTCAGACTTTTGATGCGGTGACTGATCCGGAATTCAAATACCGCCAGCGGTATGCGGACCTGATCATCAATCCGACGGTAAAAGAAACGTTCTTAAAGAGAACAAAACTGATCAATTCGATCCGGGAATTTCTGAATAAACAGGGTGCGCTTGAAGTGGATACCCCGGTACTGCAGAGTATTCCGGGTGGTGCCGCAGCCCGTCCGTTTATCACGCATCACAATGCACTGGATATACCCTTATACCTGCGTATTGCCAATGAGCTTTACCTGAAAAGACTGATCGTGGGTGGCTTTGACTGGGTATATGAGTTCAGCCGCAACTTCCGCAATGAAGGAATGGACCGCACCCATAACCCGGAATTCACCATCCTCGAATTCTATACCGCCTACAAGGATTATTTCTGGATGATGGAAACCACCGAACAGTTACTGGAAAAAGCAGCACTGGATGTTTGTGGCACCACTGATGTGCTCGCCGGTGAAAAAACCATCTCCTTCAAAGCTCCATTCAAACGGATCAGTATTTATGACGCCATCCAGGAACATACCGGTATTGATGTAAGCCGTATGAATGAAGAACAATTGCGCTCCGTTTGCAAGCAATTGCATATCCAGGTGGATGAAAGTATGGGCAAAGGAAAACTGATCGATGAACTCTTCGGTGGCAAATGTGAGCATCACTATGTACAACCGACGTTTATCATCGACTATCCGGTGGAAATGAGTCCGCTTACCAAGAAACACCGTGACAAACAGGGACTGGTGGAGCGTTTTGAATTAATCATCAACGGCAAGGAAATTGCCAATGCTTACAGTGAGCTGAATGACCCCATTGATCAGCGCGAACGTTTTGAAGAACAGGTGAAACTGATGGAGCGCGGAGATGATGAGGCCATGTTCATTGATTACGACTTCCTGCGGGCGCTTGAATACGGTATGCCCCCAACAGCCGGTATCGGTTTCGGTATCGATCGTTTATGCATGCTGCTGACAAACAATGCTTCTATCCAGGATGTGTTGCTGTTTCCGCAGATGCGGCCGGAGAGAGGAAGTGAGGGAGCTGTCGATAGCGAGTAGTCGTTAGACATTAGTCGATAATAAGCCCACACTGTCACAGGCAATTTATTTACTAACGACTGTCGGCTAATCACTAACGATTAAAAAATTGTACTTTTCATATCGAAATCACCAGACTATGAAACCCTTCATCCCAGCGAAAGTAGCCGAAGTCCTCTTCGCGCTGATCATTGCTTATTTCGGGTATAATCACTTCAGTAATGCCGCCGCCTTTAGAGGTGCGGTACCTGATTTTATGCCAGGCGATCCGAAGATCTGGATCTATGTGGTGGGTGCCTGTTTTATACTGGCCGCCATTGCTATTCTCACCGAATTACAGAAAGTAATGGCCTGTTACCTGCTGGCCGCCTTATTATTGCTGCTGGGTTTCCTGGTACACTGGAGAAATGGAATACTCTCAGTGGATTTTCTGAAAAACACATCCATGGCCCTGATGGCCCTGCTGATTGGAAGTAAGAAATAAACAGCATAACGGATAAAAAAACCTGCCTGTCATCCTGAGTGTACCGAAGGAGGCAGGCAGTTTTTTATGTTCAAACAAACAGATCGGTATATAGCTGCGCGCCGGGTACCACGGAATATTTTTCCAGGTTGGTAATCCCTTCCTGGGCCAGTACCTGTTCATCAATAAACAGATTACCCGTGCATTCCCCTGAGGGACGACGCAGGATCGCATAAGCGGCATCCGCCAGGATCTCCGGCGAGCGGCTCATATTGGCGAGCATAGCACCACCCAGCAGGTTACGTACCGCTGCAGTATCAATGGTGGTCCGTGGCCAAAGCGAATTGGCCGCAATCTTGTACTTCGCCAGTTCTTTGGCCCAGCCCACCGTCATCATACTCATATTGAACTTGGTGAGGGTATACGCTACGTGCTTCTCAAACCATTTTGGATCAAGACTAACGGGCGGTGATAAAGTCAGTATATGCGGGTTGGTTGCTTTTTTCAAATATGGGATACAGGCCTTCGTTACAAAAAAAGTACCCCGCACATTGATATCATGCATCAGGTCAAATCGCTTGGGTTCGGTTTCCTCTGTATTGGTGAGTGAAATGGCAGAGGCATTATTGATCAGGATATCGATGCCGCCGAATTTTTCCACCGTTTTATCAATGACATTTTGCACCTGGTCTTCAAACCGGATATCACATTGTACCGCCAGCGCCTTACCTCCTGCAGCTTCAATCTCCGCAGCAGCGGTAAATATCGTCCCACCCAGTTTGGCATTCTCTTCCACACTCTTGGCGGCAATCACAATATTGGCTCCCTCTTTAGCTAAACGAAGGGCCATGGCTTTCCCGATGCCACGGGTAGCTCCGGTAATGAGGGCGGTTTTGTTGTTGAAAGACATAGTTGAGGGTTTAGATAAAGTTATCTTAGAAAATTGGGTTGACAAATGTTTTATTAGAAAAGGGGCGGGGGTTGGAGGTTCGAGGTTGGAGGTTCGAGGTTGGAAGGTCGGTCGTTTAAAGTTGCAAAGTTGTAGGTTTGGCAGAAACCACTATTTTGAAAAAACACCTGACACCTGACACCTAACAGCTGACACCCGACACCTAACAGCTAACACCCAACAGCTTATTACTTGGGCATTCCGTTTTCCGATACTTTCAGATTACCGGTCGTTTCTTTGAAAGTGATGCGGCGCAGATCCTGGGTGGCTTCCATACCGGTGCCGCCACGAATGATTTTGTTTGGACCATTATAATTTGCGTACTTATCGGTATAGAACAGTTTACGGGACTGATCCCACCAGAGATCGGGTGTGCGGAGGGTATCACCATTTACACTGATCACCACAACGCTGTCCCGGAGATAAACCTTGTTCAGGTTTTCATAATAAATTCCGTAACGGCAATCCAGCCAGGTCTCCAGCTTTTTAGTGCTGTCGTTATAAAAATCACAGTGCAGGCTTTTTGGAAACTCCACCGTGATGGTATCACTGCTGGTACGGATCATCAGCGGAGCAGTGAGTTTGGCCCGTAGCTCCCCATCCTGGCTCATATAACTGACCACATTGGTGGCTTCTTCGGTCATTACCACCCGGCGTGTCCAGTCATTGATCACTTTATCATCATTCTCACAGCTGGTCATAAAAAAACAGCCTGTGATAAGCAAGGCTGTTATACTGATTTTATGATAGCGTGTCATGAACATGGGCAATGACTGATCAAAACAGAACGGATTATTCGTATTTACGTTTGATAAACCAGATATCGCTGAGGGAGAAGCCCAGTGAAAAACGGAACAGGTTTTCTTTCAGCAGGTTTTTATCATTTCCTCTTTTTACCATTTCAAAAGCCAGGTTGATAAATGTAGCCTGGTTTGGCGCCTGGCGGCTGATGGCCATTGGCAGACCCAGACCAAAGCTGGCTCCTACCTGGGGTAGTTTTTGTCCCACTTTCACATATTCAGGTCCGAAGAAGAAGCCAAAGCGATAGGAAATATTGCTGAAATAGTTACGGCGGGGTACCGGGTTGATCTGTACACCGGTCCGGAGTTCCCATTTGTTACGCAGGGAATCTGCTTGTCCGTAAAACCGATAATCACTCCATTTCTGGGTGGCGAAATCCATACCCAGCATCCATCCGCCTTCCTTGTTCTGTACGGCAAATTTTTGCAGCATAAACCCAAGTGTCATGCTGGAAGGCAGTTCAATCGTTCCCTTCACATCGCGTGTATCGGATATGCTGTCAAGACGGACATTGCCTGTATTCTCATCAAATACATAGGTTTCGCGGATGCGGTCCTGTTTGCCATTGAGCTTCTGTGAAAAATTACCAAAAGCACCAACGGTCAGTTGCATCGTCTTACTGAGCGGCAGCTTATACTGAAAGCCCATATTATAATAAAGACTTCCAAAGTTGGTACGGGTTTCATAATTGGCTTTGTAGTATGCCACTGTATCATTCAGCAGGACACGCCTGGAACTATAGTCTTTTTCCCCAAATAAATAACCTCCGTTGAAACCTACACTCAGCCCTTCTATCAATCCGTGCTTCTCTTTTTTGAAAAGGGAAAACCCGGTACCGGCTGAAATCAGGTAGGAACCACCATCACCGGTGTATAAAGTGGCCGCATCTTCGATAGATTGTCCGGTTATCGGATCAATCAGCCTTTCATTAGCAAGTATCTTATAACTGATCCGGGAAACCGGACGGATACCAAAACTCAATCCCCAGTCAGCCTTCAGGGGCACGCCTACCTGAACATAGGAAAACAGCGCATTGCTGGCTGTAAACTTGGTTGCATTATTGGGCTCACGTAAAGTCCGGTTTTCGAAGTTCAATCCGAGATCAAGGATCGCCCGGCCGGAACTGAGCTTCTTTGCTTTCCGTTCGCGGATAGCCTGAAAGGTGGAATAGGATGCCGGGTTATTAAAATTGATGGAAAGCTGGTCGAAATAACCAGCAGTTACCCCTCCCATACTACGGTTAATAATATTTGTGGCCGGAACCAGATCTCCGATCCCATAACGGGAATAAGGGGAGTTATCCTGCGAAAAAGCAGGACTCGCCACAGCCAGAAAAAGCACCACAAAACTCCATTGGGAACCTCGTAACGCCTTGATTATCTTAGGGGTTATTGACTTCACTCGTTGCATACAGACCTTTAAATATTAAATCAGGGTCTGCAAATATCCTGTTTTTAAGGTGTGAAGCCAAATAGACTATATCTCCCCCGGTTAAAAGCACGTTAATGTTGCGGTATTTCGCCTTATAGGCCTCAATAAATCCATCCATTTCCTTAGCCATTCCCAGCACCACCCCGGAGAGGATATTGGTGGCTGTATCGTAGCCCATCAGGGGTACATTACTATCGGCTTTCACCAGGGGCAGCTTGGCCGTGTAATAATTGAGGGATTTCAGGCGCATTTCGAGTCCGGGAGAGATGGCCCCGCCCACAAACTCGTGGTATTTATTGATAAAATTATAGGTGATGCAGGAGCCCATTCCAATCACCAGGTTATTATGGGTTGGGTAATAGTGAATGGCGGCTGCCGTCAGTGCCAGCCGGTCTGCCCCGATCGTTTCGGGCTTACCTACCGGTGTGGTAAATGCGACTTTGGTCAGGTGACTCAGCTTATGAAATCGGGTATGAACCGCCAGCAAGGTCTCTATCTCCGGATTATGATCGATTACCGAAGAAAGAATGGATTTGGCGGGCTTAAACCGGTCAATCAGCGATTGAATCGTAGCCACTGAATCATCTGGCAACACAATGGCTTCTTTCATCTCAGCCCCGTGAAAAACCGCCACCTTCTTCCTTGTATTCCCGAAATCAAAGCAAAGCGTTATAGACATAATACAAAATTAGCCAATATACTAATATGCCAATTATTGTATATCAAACCCGCTCAGGTTTTTAAAATGCCCGTTCAATTTGATTTTCTCCTTGAGTTGTTCCAGTCCGGAAACCATGGGAATCACCTTGATTAAATGACGTTTAATATATTCGATGCGTTGTTTTTCGTCCATGAGTCCCATCAGTTCGTATTCTTCTTCGAGAGAGAGGCCGATATGATGCGCCACATCATAGCTGACCATTTCTTCATCGGTCTTTTTAAAGTCCTTACTGAGTTTTAACAAGCCGTGCAGTTCGCGTATGCTGGTCATCAACTTGCCCATGGTATCCGGATTGCTATAACCGTAATTGTCCGGATAGGTAACAATCGCACCACTATACATTTTATCCGGAATTTCCTTTATCAACTCGAGGATGCGGAAGATCTTCAGGCCCTTTGTCTTAATATCCATTTCCCCGTTATCATACACTTTTGTCAGTTCAGCAATCTCCACGAGGGCACCGAACTCCTGCAATTTGTTATTGATCACGGTGGGAATACCAAAGGGTTTGCTGGTCGTATGACATTCCTTGATCAGTTGTTTATACCTCGGTTCAAATATGTGCAGGTTGAGACTTTCACCGGGATATACCACGAGGCCAAGCGGAAATATGGGGATGAAGTTGGTCATAGAGAGTTCAAAGATAAGATAGAGGAAGATCGAAGAACTGAGTAATCAGTAATGAATAATGAGTAATAAAGGGAACGTCATTCCTTTATGGCTATTTACCATTTCACTGTTTTTTTCACCAACCCGCTTTCATATAAATAAAGCAGCCCGGTAAAAAATACGCCGAGGAAAAATCCATACTGCATTTCGAGGGTACTTTCGTAAAAACCGGTAAGGGTAATAAATAATACCCATATACCGGTAAGATAATTGCGTGTGAAGTAAAGACGGTATAAAAGATAAAGCACCAGTAAAAACGGAAGGGTGCCCATCACCCAACCGGCACTGAGCCACCACTTGAGGTACTGGTTAAACGGCCATTGAAAACTGACAGCAGCATCCGGATAATTGACTTGTATCCGTTCCTTTAAAGCAAAAGCGGCTTTTTCCTCTCCCAATCCCATGGGATTTTCCCGGATCAGTTCCACCGCACTCTCATTTACCATCCGCCTGACGGCATCCGAACCGGCTGATTTTTCCGCTGCTTTCCGTTCACTCCACTCCCATTGCATATAGTGGATTTTGTTCCGGACAAACGGTACACTATAGGCTATCACCATTAATAGTATTACCCCCAGTATGGACCTGATCCAATAAATTCTTTTTTGCTGTCTTTGCAAATAGATAATCCCGCCACCTGCTGTAACCAGTCCTGCAAACAGCCAGCCGGTGCGTACAGAAAGTAATACCAGGAAGGCTGTGAAATACAGGACAAACCAAAGCGCCTGCTTTTTATGTTCCATCAACCAGTAATACCAGGCTAAGCCAAGGCAACCGCTGATCCAGATGGAAAAACGCTGGTGATCACCCTGCATCAGCGTATAAGCGGCCTGCCCCTTCTCATATAAAGCCGCCAATCCTTTGTGCATGATCATATCATAAACAGTCGGCAGGGTACTTAAGACACCCGCTATTAAAATAAAGGGCAACAACCGGTCAGACGAAGCGGCTATAAAATGGAGGAGACAAAGTAAACTGATGACACCCAGGTGCAGCGCCATTCTTTCCAGGGTGTATCGTTGCGGATCAAGGAAAAACAACCAGGCATAGAAAATGACGATACCGGTCAGCAGGAAAATCAATGGTCGTTTAAAAACCGCAGCAAAAACCTGTCTTACGGATGGAATCAGGAGCAGAAGAAGCCCGCTTGCCATCATTATACTGAGCAGGGCACGGGAGAACAAGAGGCCGGTGACCAGCAGAGCGGCCAGTATTATGGATAAATAACGGGGTGAAAATAGTCCGGATGGCTTCATACCAATTAATAAGGAAGTTACGGCTTTTCTCCACATCCTGTTTGTTTCTGTAAGCCGTTGCAGAAAGACTATTTTTGCGCTATGAAGATTTCCGGATTTACGATTATTAAAAACGCCGTGCTGAATGATTACCCGGTGGTGGAAGCAATTCTTTCCGTTTTGCCGGTAGTGGATGAAATGATTGTGAGTATCGGGGATAGTGAGGATGAAACGGAAGCCCTGATCCGGTCGATCGGGAATCCTAAAATAAAAATCATTCATTCGGTCTGGGACCCTGAACTCAAAAAAGGCGGAAAAGTACTGGCCGTGGAGACCGATAAAGCCAAAGCAGCCTGTGCGTCTGATTCAGACTGGTTATTTTATATCCAGGCCGATGAAGTGATCCCGGAACAATACCATGCGCCCATCCGTGATGCCGCCCTGATGTATAAGGACAATAAAAAAGTGGAAGGGCTCTTATTCAACTACCTCCATTTTTACGGCACGTATGATTATGTGGGTGACAGCCGTAAATGGTACAGTAAAGAAGTCCGGATCATCCGGAACGATAAAACCATCACTGCTTTCCGCGATGCCCAGGGTTTCCGCAAGGGCAATACCCGGCTGAATGTGAAACAAATTCCTGCCTGGGTCTATCATTATGGCTGGGTGAAAAGCCCGGAACTGATGAAGCGCAAACTCAAGAATACCGGGGTATTCTGGCACGGGGATGAAGCCAGCTTTCAGGAATACCTGAAAACAGAAGATTTTTTTGATTACAACGAGTTTGATTCCCTCAAAAAATTCCTCGGCAAACATCCGGCCGTGATGAAAGAGCGGGTGAGCAAGGGAAATCCCGATGTACAACTGGACATCACCCAAAAGAAATTCTCCTTTAAAAAAAGGTTGCTGTACTGGTTTGAAAAGAAAACCGGTATCCGCCCCTTCTCATTCCGGAACTACCGGATCAGCTGATCAGTGATGAATAAAGGAACGGTGTGCCGGATCTAAGAACTGTTCCTGCGTAAAGAATTTTTTCCGGGTAATAAACGCATTCAGTTCTCCATTCATGATCAGGTGTGATAACAGCGGATCTGCATTGAAAACAACCGGCGTCTGTGCCGAAATCAGTTTCATACAGGCCTCCCGGGTTACTCCATAGGAGTGTGTCAGGTCATGAAAGCCCGCTTTCTGTAAGTGAGGGGAATAGGGCCTGGGCAACAGGTTACTGATCATACGGGGAGACCATTTGATCAGCTTCAGGTGGCAAATTATACTATAGAAAACCTGTTTACGCTTCAATGCCGGTGTGGCCATTTCATTTTTGCTATACCCGAAATAAATCACTTCCCAGTTATCAGGCAGTTCCTCCGCACTTTGCTGTAATTCACCATCCCGGTCAAAGAGTGGTACGGCATCGTCTTCAAAAATCAGCACCCGCTGATAGCCTTTCTCCAGAATATGCTGATATAAATGCCGGTGAGAAAGCGCACAGGCGATATGACCGAGTATCATCCCTTTACTATAACGGTTCAGTTGCCGGGCTCTTTTGTCATCATAGATCCCTTCCTGATTTACTTTCTCCCAGTTAAGTTCATGCTTATCCACACCGTAAAAAAAATCGTAGTGCAACCCTTCCAGCCGTTCCTTCACTTTGGCCTGCCGGTCCGTGGCCCTTTTCAGGGTAATGACAAAAATATGATCGAAATATTTTTCAAGAAATGCTATCGTTTGATTAGGTATCTTCAATCTTCAATAGTTTAATGGGTTTTACAAATATACCCGATATTATATATGAAAATTTTACGGGGCGATGAATAAGTTATCGGTTGTCATTATCACGTTCAATGAAGAGCGCAATATCGGCCGCTGTATTGATTCAGTACTGCCTGTTGCCGATGAAGTACTCGTACTTGACTCCCATTCTACTGACAATACCTG
The DNA here is from genome assembly GCA_035439525.1 of Chitinophagaceae bacterium. GTDB lineage: Bacteria > Bacteroidota > Bacteroidia > Chitinophagales > Chitinophagaceae > JJ008. The sequence continues at coordinate 2,828 of DAORKK010000069.1, read as the reverse complement.
TGCCATAGCCGTTGCAAAAGGAGCCCGGGTATTGCAACAACCTTTTGCCGGTTATATTGAACAAAAAAATAACGCACTGGCCCTGGCGCAAAACGACCTGGTGCTCAGCCTGGATGCGGACGAGGCATTGGATGAACGTTTACAGCAATCCATTCTCTCGGCCAAAAAAAATAAAATGGCTGCAGGTTATACCATGAACCGATGTACGTATTACTGCGGCCGGTTTATCCGTCATGGAGCCTGGTACCCCGACCGGAAACTGCGGCTTTTCTCCAGACAACTGGCACAATGGGGAGGTACCAATCCGCACGATAAAGTGGAATTCCATTCGCCGCAGACCAGCATTCATCTGGCCGGAGATATTCTTCATTACTCCTATTATACCATGGAGGAACATATCACTCAAAACAATAAGTTCAGCACGATTGCTGCCGAAAGCTATTTCAGCCGTGGCAAAAAAACCAGCCTGTTCAGGATCTGGTTTAACCCCTGCTGGGCTTTTTTTTCCGGTTTTATACTGCGGGGTGGTTTCCTGGATGGTTTTTATGGTTATGTAATTGCCCGGAATGTGGCGCATCTGACATTTATGAAACACAGTAAACTGTACCTGTTGCAGCGGAAAGCCACCAACGGAAAAAATGAATGACAAAAAGGTTCTGTTTATTTTTGCGGCAGAACATCCGATTTAACTTATGTGGCAGGAATTATTAGCACAGGTTCAGCAGGGAAACAGTAAGGCATTGGCAAGGTGTATCACCCTGGTAGAGAATGAACACCCGGGTTATGAAAAATTACTGCAGTCACTCCCCGCTTCCCACTCGAAAATTATCGGTATCACCGGCCCTCCCGGCGCAGGTAAAAGCACCCTTGTGGATGCTTTAATCGGGGTATTCGTTGGAAAAGGACGGAAAGTTGCCGTAGTTTGTGTGGACCCCTCCTCCCCGTTTAACCTGGGTGCTGTACTCGGCGACCGGATCAGGATGAGCGACTGGTATACGAATGAAAATGTATTTATCCGGTCACTGGCCACCCGGGGTTCTATGGGCGGATTACACCCGAAGATCATTGAGATTGCCGACCTGCTAAAAGCGTTCGGCTTTGATTATATTATTGTGGAAACGGTTGGTGTCGGACAAAGTGAAGTTGAAATTGCCGGGTTGGCCGATGTCACCACCGTAGTGGTGGTACCGGAAGCCGGGGATGAAATACAAACAATGAAAGCGGGACTGATGGAAATAGCCGACTTGTTTGTAGTAAACAAGGCAGACCGGCCCGATGCGGATATGTTTGTCCGCAATCTCCGCCTGATGCTGGCTCCTTCTTTCAGCCGGAAAACAGAAGAAGTAGCTGTCATCAAAACCGTAGCGGCGCGAAAAGAAGGGATTACTGATCTGGCCGAAAAAATAGAACAATTACTTAAAACAGCCGGCATCAATGAAAAAACAAGTTGGCTGCTGGCCGAAAAAGCCTATTACCTGATCGGCCGAAAACGAATGAAAGACATTGACAAGGTCAGGTTGAAAGAGGAAATTGAGACAGCTTTGCAACAGGGGAATTTCAACCTGTACCAGTACATTGCGGGTAAATAGGCAATGAATCAACCATTACACCAACGTCCCATTATATGAAAAACAGGAACCGGTTCCACCGCGTTTTCTTTGTTTTCCTTTTATGGCTTCTTTCACAAGTTGTCCTGGTCCCTGTATCAGGACAGACCACTGCTATCAGCGGGGTGGTAAACAGTTATTACCCGGTGCTCGAAATCATTCCTGCCAAAGCCTGTATCCGTCTCAGCAGTACAGCCGGACTGGCCGTTAACACCCCCATCCTGTTAGTGCAGATGAAAGGGGCAGGTATCACTACTACAAATAACAGCAGCTTTGGTACTGTGACTGCCCTGAACGATGCAGGCAATTACGAAACCGCTACGATCTGTTCAATCATCGGCGATTCTGTTTTCCTTTTTCATTTATTGCAGAACACATATACAACAGCCGGTGGTAAAGTGCAGCTGGTCCCTTTTGCTACTTATGTTTCTGCAAACGTCACTGATACAGTAAAAGCAACGCCCTGGAATAACAGCAGCGGCACTGGTGGCGTAATTGCGATCTATGCTGAGCAGGACCTGATCCTGAATGCTCCCGTTTATGCAGGCGGACATGGTTACCGTGGTGGAAATTTCCAGCAAAGTAATGGTACCTGCAGTGATGCGTTGCCAGCCAGTGGGTATGCTTATAATGCATCCAACCTGAGTCCGCAAAGCGGTGCTGCTAAAGGAGAAGGCATAGCGGATGTAGCCAGTAATCAGACCGGTGGACGAGGAGCGCCGGCCAATGGAGGAGGCGGGGGCAATAATCATAATAACAGTGGCGGCGGCGGTGCTAATCTGGATGCCGGCGGAACCGGTGGTGGCAATTCCAGCAGCGGAGTATCCTGTACCGCCACGCTAAAAGGGGAGGCTGGCAAAAGTCTGAGCAGTAACAGCGGACAAAAAATTTATGCCGGTGGTGGCGGGGGTGCGGGTCATTCCAATAATGGATTATCCAATGTATCGGGTGGTGCGGGTGGCGGTATTATTTTTTTATGGGCGAATACGATTATCGGAAACAGTCAGGCCATCATTGCATCTGGTGCAGATGGTGGTTCTTCCATTTCAGACGGAGCTGGTGGTGGTGGAGCTGGTGGTACGATCATCCTGCATGCCGGCAATTATACCGGACCGGTAACCATTGAAGCCAATGGCGGCAATGGGGGACATTCAAATGACGGGGGTAATATCGGTCGCTGTTTTGGTGGCGGCGGCGGCGGCAGTGGCGGGGTCATTTATT
>DAORKK010000068.1:0-15514 GCA_035439525.1 Chitinophagaceae bacterium | reverse complement strand
GATTTTATCAGTTTTTCCAAAGGGTGTTTCGATGGCATCAAAAGCCATGGTTCCAACGGTGATTAAAGACATGATTGATTTTTTGTATTTTATTACGTAACGGCGTGCAAAACTACTGAAAAGAGACGATAGTTTATAGGTGTTAGCTGTTCGCTGTTAGGTGTTAGGGCCTCCTGTGAAGATTTAACTAAAAGAACGGTCTATTCCGCGTTGTACGGCCTGGCCTTGTCACCCTGCCTGCCGACCGAAACGAAGTATAGGTGGGAGTAGTCCCGCAAAAGTAATTTTCCTAGTCTTCTGAAAATATTCATCCGGGACGTATCGAAGGGTCGTACTTAATCCTTACTACCCGTAAGACCGGGATACTTAGTCCCCTTCGATTCTATACCTTTGATCAGATGAAACAAAACCGCCACTCCTGCCGGCTCCTGCTGATCCTGGTCCTTTTAGTGACCCTGGATGCCAATGCCCAGTTTGACAGCAGTTTTGTAAAAAGTCAGATCACCAAATGTGCCGACAGCCTGGCCTATGGATTCCGAAACCGGAACTGGGAGGTTTTTGCCCGGTACAGCAACCCGGCACTAATTGGTAGCCTGGGAGGGAAAGAAGAGTTTATCCGGACAATCGCATCCATGTTCGGGGATATCTCCCCCGATGCCTGGAAATTGTATAAACCCGGTTTGGTTTTACAGGTCATCAAAAGCGGGACCGATCTGCAATGCATGATTGAAATGAATTCCATCATCGAGACCGATGGTAAGAGAATCACCTCGAAAAGTCACCTGATCGGCCAGTCCTGGGATGGCGGTATTTTCTGGACCTTTTTTGATTCTCAGAATAATCGGGAGGCGGCCCGGCAGATCAAACCCGACCTGAGCGAGTCCATCGTGATACCGGCGAAAGTGCCTGATAAAGTGGATCCTGTCACCCGTCCCTCCCCGTTGAAACCCGAAGAGCCTGCTCCCAAACGGAATAACAAATGAGAATAGTTCCCTATATTTATATTCATACTTGTCACTTATAATTAATGACTATGGCAAAGGCCCAACGTAAAAAAGCGTCCAAAAAAGGACTGATCCTGAAAAAAGCTGCCGCAATGTTCCGCGAAAAAGGATTCGCCGCCACTTCCATGCGTGACCTCGCAGAAGCGGTAGGTATTGAAGCGGCCAGCCTGTATAACCATATCCGTTCCAAAAATGAGATACTGGAAGCGATCTGCTTTGACGTGGCCAATGTATATAATACCACGATCGATACGATTGAGGCCAGTAACCAGAAGTCGATTGCTAAAATTGATCAGCTCCTCCGTTTTCATATCCGGCAGATGACCGAAAACTATGAGGATGTGTATGTGAGTGACCGGGAGTGGAAACACCTGGATGAGCCCTATCTCTCTAATTTCCAGACCCAACGCCGTAATTACCGTAAAAAATTTGCTTCCATCATAGAAGAAGGTATTGCCAAAAACGAGATCCGGAAAATAGATGCCCCAACTGCGGTGCTCATTATGCTCCATGCCGTCAGCGGTATAGAAAGCTGGCACAGGAGTACGGCCAAGATCAGTGCCGATGAACTCGAGAATAATATGGTTATGATCATGATCGACGGATTACGTAAACAAGGCTGATATGTCCCTTCATTTCCACCGCCTCACTGTAAAAGAGGTAAAGAAAGAAACCCCTGAATGTGTTTCCGTACTGTTTGATGTGCCTGAAACCCTGCAAAACGATTTTCAGTTCAGCCAGGGCCAGAGTCTCACACTCCGCACCACGATCAATGGCGAAGAAATCCGCCGCAACTACTCGATTTGTTCTTCGCCGCTGGAGAATAAACTCAAAGTGGCGATCAAAAAAGTGGAAGGCGGTCTATTCTCTTCTTTTGCGAATGAGCAATTGAAAAAAGGGGATGTGCTGGATGTAATGCCGCCAGTTGGCAAATTCAACACCCCGCTGCATCCTGAAAATAAAAAGAATTATCTCGCTTTCGCGGCCGGAAGCGGCATCACCCCGGTGATCTCCCTGATCAAAACCACCCTGGCCACGGAGAAGTATAGCCGCTTTACCCTGGTATTTGGTAACCGGAACAGGAACTCCATTATTTTCTTTGAAGAACTGGAAGCGCTCAAGAATCAATACATGGAGCGCTTCAGCCTGGTCCATATCCTCAGCCGGGAGCGGATGGATACCGATCTTAATTTCGGACGGATCAGCCCCGAGAAGCTGGAAGAACTGGACCGTTTAGAAGGCTTTACCGGCACCGATGAATTCTTCATCTGTGGTCCGGCAGAGATGATCTTTACGGTGAAAGCGTTTTTGGAAAAGAAAGGGATTGCCGGGAGTAAGATTCACCTGGAGTTGTTTAACAGCACAAAGAGTCCACAGACAACAGTCCACAGTCCACAGATCAATACACCCGGTGCAGTAAGTACTATTAATGTAAAAGTGGATGGACGCAGTTTTGAAGTAACCATTCCTTTTAACAGTGATCAGTCTATTCTTGATGCGGCGTTACAACAAGGGGCGGATCTGCCATATGCCTGTAAGGGCGGCATGTGTTGTACCTGTAAAGCCAAACTGCTCGAAGGTGAAGTGAGCATGGATGTTCATTGGGGACTGGAAGAGGAAGAAGTAGCGAAAGGCTATATCCTCACCTGCCAGAGCCACCCGAAGACGGAAAAAGTGGTGGTGGACTTTGATGCGAAATAAGCTGCCGGTACGTCAGCTCACCCTTATTCATATTTTTCATCGCGGTAGACCGATATCCGGATATTCCCTTCCCCTTCATAATTCAGGATGTGGATGATCAGCACCCCGTCACCCAGGGCCAGGATACCATACTCATAGTTCTCCTTTACTTTCATATTGTACTTCAGCTTTTTTGCTTTGACCAAAGCGGTTAATTCGGCTTTTACCTTAGCAAAACTGACCCCTTTTGAAACGGGCACTTCTATAAAAAAAGATAATGGGATCGCCTGTTGCGGACGCTCGGAGATATTGATTGCATACTTTCCCATGGCCGGCAGCGTGGAAACATTATACGTCCCGTTCATAGGGTCCGATTTTTCTTCACCCCGGAAATAGGAGAGTGAATCACGGGTAAGCAGATCGAGCATGCGGTTCAGGGAGGGAGCTTTCAGAATGGTTTGCTGGGCAAACCCGGTAGCCGATACTAAGAACAGTACGTAAGTAAATAGTAATTTTTTCATTGAAATTATTTTTTAAGCTAATTCACTTTGGCATATTTATCCGTCACATTTACCGTGATCACATACCCTTCACCAAGGTCCATTAATTTAAGACTGACTTCTTTCGCGCGGTTATTCACCCTGGCTGAATAACTGAGGGTGATCAGGTTTTTGGTCTGCGCTACCTGGCGGTCCTTCAGTGTGCCGCAAGATTCGAGTTTAGCCACATACTGATTAAACAGGGCTTCCGCCTTTTCCTTATTCGCTACAAAACTGCTGGCATCATAAGTGATTATTTTATGCTCCTTCAGTTCCATCACATCATACCAGTCCTCCACCCGGAGTTTTTTCTTTTCCAGGCCCAGACCGGGCAGAGGGGTTTCATAATCATCCAGTCCCGAAATACTGTTCTTCTTCGGATTGCTACGCACTTTTTTAAACCCTTCACTGCTGGCTTCCATGATTTTCAGCAGGTCATTACAGAGAGCAGGGTCGGCCACTTTTGCTACTGGCGGCGCACGACGGGGTACAGTTTCCACTCCTAATATGACATAGATCTCACTGGCACTGATCCGGTGTTTATACACTTTGATCTGCATCAGCGGCCCTTCGTCGTTCTGGTTAAAGGCAAAAAAAGTAGTATCGCCCGAGGGGGTTGGTACCGGTTTAAACAACTTGTATGCCAGGCAGGAAGAAGAATTGTACAGCAGTTGTTGCTGTACAAAATCTACCGCCTTGGCAAACTCATTGACCTGATTACTCAGGATCAGCATCGCGATAAAGCTCCCCTTTCCATCGGTCGAATAATACACGGGAAATTGTTTGTTTACGCCTGTTTGCGGTAAGGTAGTGGCTACTCCTTCCAGTTGTTGCGCCGGCACCTGCGGATGCCGGTATTTCGCCAGCTCCGATTTACAGATCACATCGAGGATAGTCGTAAAATCATCTTTGGCAAAATAATTGGTCGTCTTATTTCCGGCAGCTGCATCCGGACAACCTTTATTTGCCTTCGTTCCTTTTGTGGTGGGACAAAGATCTTCGCTGTCGGGCACCCCGTCCGCATCGCTGTCGGGCGTTTGGGCAAAAAGAACATTTCCGGCTATTATAATTATAAAGCCAGCCAGTATATTTTTCACTGTTTGATGTATCCCCATAGTTGTTCAGATTAACTGAATTCTCACCCTCACCCCTGCAAACTGACTGCTCCGATGACCCGGTTTTTGAATTCTTTTGATTTCTTTTTTACTTTCTTTTTATACGTGAAATTTCCCCAAAAGAAAATCACCTGGCCTGCCTGGTGAATATCCCCCACGTTTCCGCTGGCGGATGTACCGTCAAAACTGGTAATAACGGCCTCTTCTTCAGGAGCACCCGTTATGAAATTTTTTCGCTTCAGCATATAATAGGCCTGTTTCGGTTCCAGGAAATAAAAATAATCTCCGGCCACATGCAGACACTTGCGTTCCCGAACTTTATCGTTATACATACTCTCCATATCCACCGTGGCGATTTTATAGTCCTTGTTTGCTGCCAGGTCGTGACACCAGTATTCCGTCCTGAGCATACTGCCCAGGTCCGCACTGATACCATAAAACAATCTGGCACCTTGAAACAATAACATTTTTCTATTTTCTCCAATTGGGGTGAGTCCATTTTCCCCTTGCAGCGATAATACAGGTTGGAGTGTGCCATCCATCTTCAACTCCACCACCCGCCGGTATCCAAACAAATAAATAGTGCCGTTATTTACCACCACCTCGTCCAGGTTACTTTCAAATTTTGCCAGCACCGCGGCTTTCCTGTCTTTAAACTGAAGTACGAAGTGCCGGCCTTTATCGGCCCCTTTTTCGTATGCGCCCAGCATAAACGCTTCCCCGTTTGTGTTGTCGAACAGGGATAGGATACGGATGCCATTCTTCGCAAAATCAAATCCCGCAAAATCATAATAATCGGGACGATCATTATTTCCATTGGTCTTCCTGAATTCTTTGATCTGCACTTTATAATTAGCCGAATCATAATAGTACACTTTGTCATTGGTGACCGCTATCCGTTTCCAAAGATTCTCCCCGCTCAATTTCATGTCTGTTTCATAAACCAGGTAATGGACCGCGGGTACCGGGTCTTCGTCATGAAGCACCGACAGACTTTTAAAAGGCAATATCCCTGCTTCCAGAAAAAACACAAAGATCACCCTGTTTTTATACGCACTCAGGCGGTAAGACATATCCCCACCTTCTATCTCCCTGTTAAACTGAACGGTCTTTCCGGATGCAGGGTCAGTTACCTGAATGGTCTGATCCGTTACCGGATCGATACGAAACAGCCTGTAATGATAGAGCTTAGCATCCGTTGATTTACTACGCGTCAACATATAGAGAAATTTCTCTGTAGCAACCACATCGAAAATCTCTCCTTTTCCCCCGGTACTGGTTAAAACCCGGGTACCGCTGGCTGTGCCATTTGTTTCCAGCAAACCTTCATAGTCTTTATAAATGATATAACTTTTATTGCCAATAAACTGTGGCCTGAAAAATTTGCCGGCATCCTTAAAATCCCAGAACCAGGCGTCACGATCATCCAGCAACTCGCTTTTTACCTGGGCTGGCAAAGAAATGAGCTGAAAAAAAAGAACAACGGATAGTATAATCCGTCTGCTAAAATTTCTGTTCATTATTTCTTGCTTTTAATAAACACGCTCATGGGTATTACGATGGACATCTGTGAAGTTCTCAGCTTCATCCAGTTCAGATCCTGTTGTTTGTCTGCCGGGGTAATATCCTTTATTCCGGACATCAGGGTCAGGGTCGCAAAGAACAGTCCGGGAGACTGGTAGATCAGGTTGACCAGGTACCCGTAATCAGTCCGGCTACGGTTATCCGTTGCCGTTTCCCCGAATTTGAAATTGGTCCAGCCACCCGTACCCTTATATTTCCCCGACAAAGCCATTCCGGCATAGGCCCCGCCGCCAAACCCGAATATTTTGTGCTTGCCCAGCATTACGTTCATGGAAACCGGCGCATCCAGGTATACCACCCGGGTGCCTTTGTATCCCCTTGAGTTCAGGTCACCTCCCAGGGTAAAAAATACCCGTTCGCCCAGAAACTTCATGAACTGCAATCCGATACCATACCCGACCCGGTTATCGGCCGAACTGGGATCACCACCATCTCTTTTGATGGCAATATTGCCCACATTGAGCGAAGGTTTCAGTACGAGAAGTGATTTGGGTTCATTTTGCGCCCCGGCAGAAACTGATAACAGCAGGGCCAGGATCAATAGTTGATTTTTTGTAATCATAGTGGCTGGATCAATATTATGTATTAAAAAATATTTTCTGGTGCATCCTTTTAGTGTTGCAAATTCCAAATGGTCTCGTAATCCGGAATGGTTTGCTCTTTGGCTTTTAATTCAGCCAGTGCTTTTTTAAACTGCGCATTCAGTTCATCCACCTGGAATACTTTGGCGAAATCAACCGGTGCTTTCTTTTTCAGCTCATACCCTTCTCCTTTGATATTCATCGTGAAATACTTAGTGCTCCCGGCAAAAGAGCGGAAATCTCCATTGTTCTCTCCTACCAATTCCACTTTCAGGTAGGGGGTCATTTCCGGTTTATCTTTCCAGCTGAGCTGACAAATGAGTGATACTTTCAGTAAGGCATCGGCATTGGCTTCTTTCAGTAAGGCTCCATCTCCGTAGTACCGGTTGCCAACGGTAGTCAGTGTCCTTACAGGCTCCAGGCCTTTGTAGGCCTTTAAAAACTCATCATCATTATTGATGTCACCCGGGAAAAATTTCCGGGTATTTTCATACGCGGGCAGTGACGGGACAATCGCCTCGGGCAAAACGGTATGACCCGTTACTTCCGTATAGGAAGCCGTTAGCTTAGTATAAAGTTCCTGCAGCATTCCTTCCAGATAGGCTTCAGGGATCTCTGGAAAATCGATGGTCTTTGTAGTGGTCGACTGCGTCCATCTGTTCGTCGACTCATCGTATAAGTAAGTGGTGCCATAGGTATAAAAAGAACTGACGGCTGTTTTCTTTGCAAAATTCAACGGTTTTGCATAAGCCGCATTCCCCTTTTCGGTCACAGCGTTTCCGGTTGTCAGCCTGAACCCCATATTGAGATCACGACTATTGCTCACATCCACCCACATCCCGTCATTGCTTCCGGTAATCACCATTTGAGATGGAGGTACTTTTCCTGTGGGATTAATCGCTTTCACCAGCTGCTGATCGCTGATGGAGAGGTAGCAGTCCTTATATTTCAAGCCTTTATTGGCGGTTTCCAGGTGACTGAATGCCACGGCCGGAATGGTGATTTTAGCGGCGGGCTTTACATAGCAGACCAGGTACAAGGAACGGATCCCGATAATAGTGCCCACCACATCCACCCGGATCAATGAACCGGGGGCGGTGGAAAAACCAGCCAGTTCCATGGTTACATCCTTGGTAAAATCAACCTTAGCATTCTTCGGCTGGCCATTTACAGAAAGCAGTTTAATATTTTTCTCCGGCACCGGGATTTCAAAAGTCCCTTCCACGGTTCCGTTTTTTTCAAAACTGACTTTCTTGTTTCCACTGCCTGCCGGCTCTGTCACGGTGTGAATACCCATGCTGGCATGCTTCAGCTCCTTCCCATTTACTTTTATGGTACCGGGGTAAGTAAACATCTGGAAGGCATCCCTGGAAGCCAATTGCAACATGGTAAAATCCCCGTTGTTGATCCAGTCTTTACCCAGGAAATCAGTGACCATCAATCCCAAGTCCTTTGAATATATATTCGTACCGGTGGATACGATTATATCCGCCTCCCCCAGGTTTTCGACATTTGCAACGCTACCCCCGGCACCCATCACGGCATTCCCGGCTGTTTTAGAAATTTTACCAATGACCTTCTGAAAGAGGCCTCCCCCCTTCTTCTTTTCTTCCTTTTCCTCTCCGTCCGGACGGGTAGTGGTATCCGCTACAGCTTTTTCCTCTTTATCCTTCTTTTTCTTCAGTAATCCCCCCAGTTGTGCATCTGCCTGTTGAAGAAATAGAAAAACAACGATTACGGTCAAAAAGTGTTTCAAACTCATGCTTCTTATTTTTATAATTAATCAGGGTTGTCAAATAACCTCTCCAGTTTACGGAGAGTGCCATAGATACAAATGTCAATATCACAAACAGCGCCATCAATACTCCTCTCAGAGTATTTTACTGCAAAGTCCTGTAGTACAGCGGTCATCCCCTATTTTTGTCCGGTGCAGCTGCTGCGAAAAAACATACTACTACTGGCAGGCCTCCTGGCCCTGTATACTGCCGATACACAATCCCTGCAGCGATGTAAACAAACCGTGTATAATAAAGAATCAGGATTACCTAACCAGGTGATCAAGTGTATCACTGAGGATGAAAATGGTTTTCTATGGATGATCACGGATAACTATGTGCACTGGTTCGATGGAAGTGTTTTCCACCAGGTACCTTTTGGAAAAGGCATACACCAGGTGCCCGGCATACAGTTTATTAGTATACAGCGTACCCCGGAAAAAGAAATATGGATCTTTTATGACGGCGGATTTTCGGTCTACCATCCGGGTTCGCATACCTTCAGTCATTACGGATCACTGATCCCGGGAGCCGCTGAAAAGAAATTCAATCCGGTGGCCATGACCGCTTCAGAGCTGCTGATCTGGACCGGCGATACAATCCATTTTATTCACCGGAAAGAAAAAAAGATCAGCCGGGAAATGGCCTGGAACCGGACGGTATTGCTTAACCCGGTTCCGGCGGCTCAGTTGCCGGTACAAATCCTGCTGGCAGATAGCGCTCGCTGTTTTCTGTTCAGGGCAGAAAAAATGGAACGAACCAGTACTTTCCTCCCTCCCAATTATGGGGATATCAGTTTTCATGCACTCAATGAAAAAAACTGGCTGTTCTTTTATAAGGACCATCTGGAACTGGTTGAAATACCCGGCAGCACCCTTTTGAAAAAAATCAGTTATCCCGGAAAAAAATCAGTCGTTAATTTCAGCCGGCCTGCCTTTTTTTTAAAGAAAAATGAAAACACCCTGCTGGTTTCACTGGATGAACAGTTATGGGAGTTTGATACTGAAAAAATGGAGTTCTCCCGGCAGATCGTCAACCTCTCCGGTAAGCCTTTTTTTGAAAACGGGTATTTTAAAAACGCGTTTTATGATCAGCGGGGCGATCTCTGGGCCGCCACCAACCTGAATGGATTGCTGAAGATCAGTATGCAGTCGCAGCCGGTACAGTTTACCGGCACCAACAATGAGCAGGAAAATTTTGTAAAATGCTTCCAGGTAAATAAAGAGACAAACCGGATCATCACCGGCACCTATGGAAAGGGTTTGCTGGTCTATGACACGACCGGTAATCTGCTGAAGCGGTTTATGTTTGATGGTCCCGAAGGAGAAACCAACCCCATTATCACCACGATTGGCCAGATCGACAACGATCAGTATCTCGTATTTGTATATGCCAGTGCAAACCGTTATCTCCTTAATACCCGGACACTCAGCCTCCGGGTCATGAAACAACATTTTGAAAAGGGTGTTAATTATAAAGCCGGAAGTGGTTATTATTCAGAGCTAATCCCCCTGGGCAATCAGCAGTTCAGTTATAACGGTTCGGACCGCAGCTTCATTTTTACCTACCGCAACGGAGAATTGTTTTGCACCATAAACCCGCCGGCGTCCGTTTCAGGTATGCTCAGCAGCGGTTTCATCAAAACCCGGTATAATAGCCTGACCGGCTTCACTGGCACGCCTTACTTCAGTCAATGCCTGCGAAAAGCCGGACTGACAGACTGGTCAGCTACCTGTCTCACCAAACGAAAAAACAACTGGCTGATCGGCACCATCAAAGGAGTCTTTGAATTTGACAGTGCTCAAAACCTCCTGCATGCGTATAACAGGGAAAATGGGTTACCCGATGAACATATCTACGCGGTGATCATTGATGCGGATGGGAATACCTGGTGCAGCCATGATAAAGGACTCAGTCGGATTGACCAACAGGGGCAGGTCTTTAACCTGAACCAACAGGACGGTCTGCAATCGGATGAGTTCAATTTCGGAGCCGCCTGGAAAGCACCGGACGGACAGTTGTTCTTTGCCGGGGTAAAAGGACTTAACAGTTTTTATCCGGCCCAACTCAAAAGTATTTTAGATACCCCCCGTATTGTCATCACGCAGATCAGCAACAATGATCTTCCGGTAACGGATACCGCTTACTGGAATATAAAGCAGTTGCGCTTTTCCCATCAGCAAAACCGGGTGCGGATCCGGTTTTCTGCCATTGGCAATAATCCGGCGGCTTATTATAATTACCAGTACCGGGTCATCGGACTCGATAATTCCTGGAAAGACCTGGGCCATTCGCTCGAAATCAATCTGGCTCTTCCGCCCGGTGAATACTCGGTTGAAATAACGGGGAATCATTCCTTTAATCCGCAACTGCCGCCACAACAAAGTATCCGGCTGGTGATTGTGCCACCATTCTATAAACAATGGTGGTTTATCAGCCTGGCAGCACTGGCCTTTCTGAGTATTGCCTGGTTTGTTTTCCGATTTATCAATAAACGGAAATACCAGGAAAAACTAAAAGCACTGGAGATCCAGGCTGAACTGGAAAATGAACGGCAGCGGATCAGTCGCGACCTGCACGATAATATGGGCGCCTATACATCTGCCCTGCTGGCCAATGTAGAAAAAATGAAATTACAACAGGGCGAACAGGAAGACCTGGATAAAATGAAAGGGAATGCCGAACAGATCCTGAACAGCCTGCGGGAAACCATCTGGGTATTGAATAATAAAGAGATCAGCCTGGCCGATTTCAGTGATGGCTTTAAAACCTATTGTTTCAAACTGCTCAGAAATTTTGAACAACTGGAATTTGAAGCAGAAGAAGATATTTCAGCGAACATCCTGTTGCCGGCGGCTGTAGCCATTCACCTGAATAAAATATTGCAGGAAGCGGTACAGAATATCCTCAAACACAGCAAGGCCACGGTGATCCGTTTTCATATACGCAGCCACGGCAAACTGGAGATCACCCTGTCAGATAACGGTATCGGTTTTGATGAGGCGGCGGTGCGCAAAGGCAATGGCCTTAGTAATATGCGCTGGCGGGCCGCTGAAGCCAATGCGGAGATTGTATTATCTTCCACTCCCGGGAAGGGCAGCACCCTGCAGCTCAGCCGGTAAAATGCTCCCGGGAGCGTATTGTATACACCCCGTGAAGCCTGCAATTTTGTAGTATGCCGGTAACCATAGCCATCACAGACGATAAGCCCATCAACCGCCAGACGGTCAAGGATAAGCTCGCCGCTTATAAAGAAGTACGCCTGGTACTGGAAGCCCGGAATGGCCGTGATTTCCTGGAACAGTTAAAGAGCATGCAGGCATTACCCGATGTGGTGTTGATGGACCTGGAGATGCCGGAAATGGATGGCATTGAAACCATCCGGATGGCTACGGCGGCTTATCCCTCCATTAAATTTATTGTGCTGACCATTTTCGAAGACCATGATAAAATCTTTGAAGCCATCAAGGCTGGTGCCCATGGATACCTGCTGAAAGAAGATTCCGCGGTGGATATCATTGATGCCATTACCAATGTACATGAGCATAACGGTATTCCGATGAGTCCGGCCATTGCCCGAAAAGCAATGGAGCTGCTGAAACAAATGCCGGTGCATCATTACCGGGAGACCGAGGAAAATGAAGCAGTAAAAGTAGAAAACGCAGGACTGAGCGACCGGGAAATGGAGATCCTGAAGGAAATGGTCAGTGGTAAAAATTACAAAGCGATCGGGGAAAAGCTCTTTATTTCCCCATTGACCGTGCGCAAACACGCGTCCAATATCTACGAGAAGCTGCATGTCAATAGCCGGGCACAGGCGGTCAGCATTGCGCATAAGAAAAAGTGGATCTGAGCATCCGCTTAAAATACCCTCTTCATGGTATAGGAAGGTTTAAAAAATTAAGGTCTATTTACAAAAACCTAAAAACCTCTTATGTCAAATGTTACCAAATGGATGAGCTGGGAATCAGGCGTGGACCTGGTGGCCGTTACTTCCCCTGAATTGCAAATGCCCAATGTAATCGTACACCTGGGCCGTATCGTGAACACCCCGGTGGGTAGTGCCCCCAGCGGCATGATCTTCTGGCAACCCGATCCGAATGCCGCGCCGCTGGTGTTTGGCTTTGTAGGTACGGATGCAAAAGTGGGTGCTTATTTCGGACCGAATATTTTTGCCGGCACTCCTTTTGAAGCAGCACCGGTACTACCCGCCACTATCGATATTCAGATTACCACCATTGCCGCCTATGCCAAATGCGTGACTGGTGATTATACGTTTGAAGTGGAGATGAGCGACTTTAGTGAGCCTTACCTGATCAACCGGGTTCCGGCCGCCATGCCTCCCTTTTATCAGCAAGGTGTGGAGATTCATGCCCGGAAAGCTACATTGAAAGTAAATGGACAACCCATCAATATTATTATTCCCCCCATGGGTATCAGCGGTGGCCCGGCCAGCGTGGTGAGTCCCAATGGCGTGTATGCCCGATAAGTTTTTTAATCCGCACTTTAACCAGCAAAGAGCAGTTTAGCCGCTGCTCTTTATTTTTTTACTTTTACCAGTATGAAAAAAGCACTCCCCTTCCTGATCGCCCTTCTTCTGGGACTTCCTGCATTCAGTCAGCTCAATAAAGAACAACAGCTGATCAAACAGACTTTCTTTTCCTTTCTGAAATTTTACCAGAAAAACGAAGAAGCGTTCAACCAGTTTGACCTGTACCAGGGAACCGGGCCCGAGGATGGGCCTCCTTACAAGATCAACTGGAAAGAAACAGAACGGTATTTTGCCTATCTGCGGAAAAATGTTCCCTATGTTGGCGAGGCGTATATCAAAGCAGAAAAAGCGCATTTCCGGTTCAGCGACAGTTGTTTTAAAGACGATCCGGCCGAAGAAATGCCCGTGGGCTTTGATTATGACCGCTGGGCGGGCGGACAGGAAAGTATTGATTACACCATTAAATGGTATACTTCTCCAAAAAATAAATACGAAGTCATCATAACCGGGAACAAGGCCCGGCTCCGGATTGGTTCGGAACTCTACCCCGGCGATAAACCGGAGAACCGGAGCTGGAGTGTGGTGCCTTTTGTGAAAGAAAAAGGTAAATGGAAAATGGCGGACAATGTGTACCCGGAGGATGTGGAGGAAAATCCGGAAAACTGAGCCTGACCTTTCAAAATTTACGCAAACAGCTGTTAGTTTTACTTAAATTTGGCCCAAACTGTTTGCTATGCCTGTAAAGGATTTTGAACAACTATTTCAGGAGAAGATCGATCAGGAAATCAAGATCGAACCGAAGGACTGGATGCCGGAATCCTATCGCAAGACCAATATCCGGCAGATCAGCCAGCATGCACATAGTGAAATTGTCGGTATGCTGCCCGAAGGCAACTGGATTTCAAGAGCCCCCTCTTTAAAACGCAAAGCCATTTTACTAGCCAAAGTACAGGATGAAGGGGGTCACGGACTCTATCTCTATTCCGCCGCGGAAACGCTGGGCATGAGCCGCGAGGAAATGATCAATGACCTGCACAGCGGCAAAGCGAAATACTCTTCCATTTTTAATTATCCCACTTTGACCTGGGCCGATATCGGGGCCATTGGCTGGCTGGTGGATGGAGCGGCCATCATGAACCAGGTGATGCTTACCCGTACTTCTTACGGACCTTATGCAAGGGCCATGGTGCGGATTTGTAAAGAAGAAAGTTTTCACCAGCGCCAGGGTTTTGAAGCCCTGCTGGTTTTATCCCGTGGTACGGATGCACAAAAAGCCATGTGTCAGGATGCCATCAACCGCTGGTGGTGGCCGGCCCTGATGATGTTTGGTCCGCGGGATACGGAAAGCACCAACAGTGACCAGAGTATGAAGTGGAAGATCAAGCGAAAGAGCAATGATGAACTGCGGCAGAACTTTATAGATATGATCGCCGAACAGATCAAGACCCTCGGCATGCATTTACCCGATCCCGATCTGAAATGGAATGAGGAAAGAAAGCATTATGATTTCGGTGCCATTAACTGGGATGAATTCTGGCAGGTGGTCAAGGGCAATGGTCCCTGCAATAAACAACGCCTCGATGCCCGGCGGAAAGCCTGGGAAGAAGGGGAATGGGTGAGAGAAGCGGCGGTGGCGTATGCCAGGAAGAGAAGTGAAAGGACGAAAGGAGAAGCGGCTTGAATGTAGTTAATAAGTTAACAGGTTGATAGGTTGACAAGGAGGTCTTCTTAGAATAGTACCTTGTTAACTTGTAAACCTGTCAACTTTTCAACTAATAACCTTCATAAAACAAACCAAAGAACAAGACTCAGATGAATATACTAAGAAGATTCTACTACGGCGATATCCCCGATTCTGGTGCTGGCAGCAACACGACCGGTTCAACCTCCGGCCACGACTGGCCCCTCTGGGAAGTCTTTATCCGGAGCAAAAACGGATTGGATCATAAACATGCCGGTAGTCTGCATGCCGCTGATGCACAAATGGCGATGGAGAATGCAAGGGATGTGTATACCCGACGGATGGAGGGCGTAAGCATCTGGGTGGTGGAAAGCAAGTATATCACCGCCAGTAATCCCGAAGAAGCAGGTGAACTATATGAACCAGCGCAGGATAAGGTGTACAGGCACCCGACGTTTTATCAGTTACCGGACGAGGTTAACCATATGTAGTTGACAAGTTAACAGGTTGATAGGTTGACAAGGAAGTTTCCTTAGAAGTCCACCCTGTCAACCTATCAACCTGTCAACCTATCAACTAAACCCAATGACTCAAACAATAACCAATTACACCCTTTACCTGGCAGACAATGCTCTCATTCTCGGTCAACGCAACGCCTCCTGGTGCGGGCATGGTCCGGTGCTGGAACAGGATATCGCTATTACCAATATTTCACTGGACCTGATCGGGCAGGCGCGGAGTTTTTACCAGTATGCGGCGGAACTGACGGGTAATGGTGCTACGGAAGATTCGCTGGCTTACCTGCGGACCGAACGGGAATTTAAAAATGTATTGCTGGCGGAGCAGCCCAATGGCGACTGGGCCCAGACGATACTGCGGCAGTTTTTCTTCAGTACTTACCAGTTTTATTTATACCAGGCATTAGTCAAACAACCCGATACCCGTATTGCCGCGATTGCGGAGAAATCACTGAAAGAAGTAAGTTATCATCTGCGCTGGAGCAGTGAGTGGGTGATCCGCCTGGGCGATGGCACGGAAGAAAGCAACCGCCGGCTGCACAAAG
>DAORKK010000067.1:0-15539 GCA_035439525.1 Chitinophagaceae bacterium | reverse complement strand
TTACAGCAGCAAGGGCAGCTTCATTCTGAGTGATCGGCAATATACCGGTATAGACCACAATCTTACCTCCGGGCATACACCAGGCATTGACTGTTTTATCTTCCACCAGATTTACTTCCCATTTATAGCCGGCAAGATCGCCTGACTTACCGATTTCTGCATAATAGGCTTCGACCGCACTGACAATTCGTTGTCCTACCCGCTTAACCATTTCTGCATCCCGGTTATTGGTTGTACCCACCACTTTGGTTGTGGATAGAAACTGCTTGTATTCTGTAGTCGCCATACTCTGCAATTCTGCCTCAGGCAATAATTTGAGTTGCTTTTTCCCCGAGAGTGAGTTGGTGGAACAGGCGGCCACGAATAACAATAACACAAAAAAAACGGCGTGTTTTTGTATCATAAAAGTGTGATTTAAGCGCAAATTACTCAATCATTATACCAATCCCCTTACAGGATTGAATAAAATATTTTCATGAAAGTTAAAAAAGGAATCACTCACCGGATTGCCGGGTTTCCCTGCGTCGTTGACGGCGGCGGTCACGGCCTTTCAGAATCGGCACTTTGCTTTCATTACCTTTCAGGAGACGGCCGATATTTTTCTGATGGGTTAATAAAACCATCAGGGCTACTGCAATAGCAAAGACCCGGTAGAACGGATTTTCTACATTAAAAATGACCAGAATAAAGAAGGGAAATGCAATACTGGCCAGTATGGAACTGAGCGAAACAAAGCGGGTCAGGTATAAAACAAGGGAAAATATGCCTACACAGCTGAGCGCCGTCCAGGGGGAAATTCCAAGCACCAGTCCGAATAAAGTAGCCACCCCTTTGCCTCCCCTGAAATCGGCCCAGATCGGGAAAATATGGCCGACTACAGCCGCCAGTCCCAGCCCGGTCTGAAGGTTCTGGAGATTGACATCACTGTCCGCATATTCGGGTAATAACAAGGCGAGTTTAACGGCCAGAACGCCTTTCAGCATATCCGCCACCATCACAAATGTGCCCCATTTGGACCCCAGAACACGGTAGGTATTGGTAGCACCTGCATTACCGCTGCCGTAGTCCCGTATATCTATATTGAAAAAGGATTTGCTCACCCAGACAGAGGTGGGAACACTACCAATCAGATATGCAACTATAATCAGAAGGAGTTCATTCATAGAACCTTGCCATTTTACTGCCGTTTACAGACAGCGTTCAAAAATACAAAAATCCCTGAAATTGGTAACAGTAAATTAATCTGTTGAATATGTGGGAGTAATGATTAAACAGTATAGAAATATTGTCGGGTGTCAGGTGTCGGGTGACAGGAAACAGCCTATTTAGATAGGTGTTCGGTGTTCGCTGTTAGGTGTTGGGAAACAGCCCCTTCTGACGGGTGTTCGGTGTTCGCTGTTAGGTGTTGGGAAACTTCTTTAGTAATCCATCAAGCCAAAACCCTCAAAAAAACAATCAGCTGCTCGTTTTACGAACTGTACCTCATACCTCATACCTCGTACCTCTTACCAGGTACTTGTTTCCATTACCAGGCAAATCCAGTTATTCATCACTTCCTTTCTTACCAATTGAAGCGATAATGGCTTTGCCGCATTTACAATATCTTCTTCATCACTGATAAGCAGACCGCTTAATAAGAGTACTCCCCCTTCGTTCAGATCATTTTTCAGGTGAGCGAGGTTATCGAGAATTACATTCTTATTAATATTGGCGAGAATAATATCCGACTTGCCGGCATCGGCTGCATGATCGGCCTGGTGAAGCCGGATACAACTGCACTGATTGTTCGCACAGTTTTCCGAGGCATTTTCAATGCTCCAGTCATCATAATCGATGGCATATACATCAGCCGCTCCCCTTTTTTCGGCAAGAATAGCCAGCACGCCTGTTCCGGTACCAAAATCAAACACTTTTTTCCCGGTAAAATCGAGTTGACGCATCTGCCGCATCATCATGTAAGTGGTGGCATGGTGTCCTGTTCCAAAACTCATTTTAGGGGTGATGACAATTTCCAGTTCCACCCCGTCTACCGGTTCATGAAAGCCGGCCCTTACTGCTACAAAATCATCCACGACTACCGGGTCAAAATTAGATTCCCAGACCGCATTCCAGTTCTGGCTTTCTATACGTGTGGCTGAAAAAGTAACCTGGTGAGCATCCGCAATGGTCTGCACTTTTTCTTTCTCATAATCCCCTTCCGGAATAAAGGCTTTCAGCGCTGAATCGTTTTCTTCGAATCCTTCAAACCCTTCTTCTGATAATTGAGCAATCAATACCTGCTGCAATTCGGTATCAGCTACCTGAAAGGTGATTTCAATGTAATTAGCCATAATAAAAAAAGCCCCGGATTTTTCCGGGGCTGTAAAGGTATTTTAGTTAGCGGAATTTTCGTCCTGAGCCGGAGGTCTTTGCCCGTCGCGGGGACCTTGTTCCGGTTTAGGGATCAGGACCTTGCGGGAAAGCTTGAATTTGCCGGATTTGGGATCCGTTCCGATTAATTTTACTTTCATCATATCACCTTCGCGTACGATTCCCTCGAGGGTTTCGAGACGTTTCCAGCTGATTTCACTGATATGAACCAGTCCCTGTTTGCCGGGAAGGAATTCCACAAATGCACCGAAAGGCATAATTGACTTAACGGTGGCATCGTAAGTATCACCAACCTGGGGAACAGCAACAATACCCTTGATCCAGGATACGGCTTTATCCACCCCATCCTTACTGGTACTGAAGATGCTGATTTCACCACGGCCATTTACCTCTTCGAGGTTAATGGTAGTGCCGGTCTCCCGCTGGATTTCCTGGATCACTTTACCACCGGGCCCGATAACCGCACCAATGAATTCTTTATCGATAAACAGTTTCACCATTCTCGGCGCATGAGGTTTCACGTCTGCACGGGCGGCAGGGATCGTGTTGTACATGGCATCGAGGATATGTAAACGGCCTCTTTTTGCCTGGTCGAGGGCCTGCTGCATCACTTCCATTTTCAGTCCGTCCACTTTGATATCCATCTGCACACCGCAGATACCATCCCGGGTACCGGTTACTTTAAAGTCCATATCACCCAGGTGATCCTCATCGCCCAGGATATCAGTCAGGATCGCAAATTTGTCTCCTTTGGTGATCAGTCCCATGGCCACACCGGAAACGTGCTTGGGAATACCAATACCGGCATCCATCAGGGCTAATGAACCCGCACAAACCGTTGCCATGGAAGAAGAACCATTTGATTCCAGGATATCACTCACCACACGTACCGTGTAAGGGAAATCACCGGATGGCATCATTTGTTTCAACGAACGCTGGGCCAGATTACCATGTCCTACTTCACGACGGCTCTGTCCACGCATCATCTTGATCTCACCGGTAGAAAACGGCGGGAAATTATAGTGCAGGTAAAACTTGGAATCTACAGATTTAGCGGCACTTTCAACCAGCAGTTCATCTAAAGGAGTACCTAAAGTAACTGTTGTAATTGATTGTGTTTCACCACGTGTAAATAAGGCTGCTCCGTGTGGGGAAGGAAGTACATCGATCTCCATATCCAGCGGGCGTACTGTTTCCAGGTCACGTCCATCCAGCCGTACTCTTTCGTCCAGAATCATATCACGGATCACATCATACTGCAGGTCGTGGTAGTAAACGGAGGCCAGTTTCTTGGTCAGATCCGGCAGGTTTTCACCTTCAGCCAGGTTGGCGTCCTTTTTCAGGAATTCAACCAGTTCAACTTTAATCGCGTCAAAACGATCTGAACGCTCATGTTTGCTCAGACCCGCTTTGGCCACTTCATAGACTTTCGGTTGAGCGAATGCATATACTTTAGCTTTCAGCGCTTCGTCAGAAGCGGGTTTTGTATACGCTCTTTTGGGTTTTGCACCTGCCATATCACGCAGTTCTTCCTGGGCTTTCACCTGGATGCGGATGGCTTCGTGTGCAATTTCGAGGGCTTTGCAAAGATCAGCTTCGCTGCATTCTTTAGCTTCCCCTTCCACCATCATCAGGTTCTTATCAGTCGCGGCAATCAGAAAGTCCATATCGGATTTTTCCATTTCGCTGCGGGTCGGGTTTACCACAAATTCACCATTCACACGGGATACCCGTACTTCGGAGATGATTTCTTTGATGGGCACATCGGAAACAGCCAGGGCAGCTGAAGCAGCCAGACAGGCCATTGCATCCGGCATGATTTCAGGATCGCTGGACATCAATGTAACCAGTACCTGAACTTCACACAGGTAATCTTCCGGAAATAACGGACGAAGGGCCCGGTCGATCAGGCGGCTGGTCAGTACTTCATAATCGTTCAGCTTTGCTTCGCGTTTGAAGAATGAACCAGGGATACGGCCGGCAGCGGCAAATTTTTCCTGATAGTCAACGGACAGGGGAAAAAAGCTCTGACCTTCTTTCGGTTCTGTATTGGCACACACCGTGGCCAGAATCATACAATTGCCCATGGATACGGTAACCGCTCCATCAGCCTGGCGGGCCAGACGGCCTGTTTCAATGGTCACCATACGACCACCGCCGATATCAAATGTTTTACGAATTTTCTGTTGTAACATGTTTTTCAATTTTTGGGCATTGCACCCAGTGAAGAATTTGTGCAGGACCAGCCGGATTGTTTTCACCTTTCGTACCCGCTGCAAATAAAATCAACAGTAGTTTAGCTGTTAAACAACCAAAAACGGGAAGGTATAAAAACAGTTATTCCCAACATCCGGGAGACATTGGGAATAGTATGTATAAACTTGTGTTTCGTATTTCAGGCAAACAACAGGTTTAAGACTTATCCCAACTCCCTTTCGGGATCCGAAGACCGGATGGGGATTGGCCTTATTTCCTGATACCAAGTTTCTCAATCAGCTGGCGGTAACCAGTCAGGTTCTGCTTCTGCAGGTAATTCAGTAAACGTTTACGTTTACCAACGAGCTGCATCAGTCCGCGGTGAGTAGAGAAATCTTTTTTGTTTTGCTGGAGATGTCCGCTGATCTGGCTGATACGCTCAGTCAGCAGGGCAATTTGTCCTTCAATGGATCCGGTGTTCTTGGCAGAACCCGCAAAGGTGGTTAAAACGGTCGCTTTTTTTTCTTTAGTTAAAGGCATCTTTTTAATTTTTAAAATTCATCCGATTTTGCATCTTGTATTAAGGCGGCAAAGGTAAGACGGATTCTGCTAACAGCAAAAGCTTTCCCTGCCTTTTTTTCCGGTCATTTTGCAGGCTCTCCTGCCTGATTATCAATCTATAACCTAATTTTGTCTCCATGGAGGAATTATCCCAGGACACCCGTAACATTCTGGGGCTGCAATTGCCCACGGATCCCCGCTGGGTAGACCTGGCCGGATTATCGCTGGAAGAGATACTGACCGACCATGCCTATTGTGAACAAAAAGCGGCAACTACCTGTATTTCACTGATTCAGCGTTATAGCAGCCGGGTTAAACTGGTTGCGGCCCTTGCTCCGATCGTAACGGAGGAATGGGGGCATTTCCGGCTGGTGCTGGCAGAGCTGGAGAAGCGAAAACTCGCATTGGGAAAACAACGGAAGGATGAATATGTAAATGCCCTGATGGACTTTCAGCAGAAAGGCGGCGACAGTGAAGGCCGGATGCTGGATCAGTTACTTACCATGGCACTGATTGAAGCCCGCAGTTGCGAACGGTTCAAACGGCTGAGTGAAGGTTTGCAGGATCCTTATATGCAGAAATTTTATCGCCGCTTTATGGAAAGTGAAGCGGGACATTATACCCTTTTTATTGAACTGGCCGAAACTTATATTGATAAGGAAAAAGTAAGGGCCCGATGGAAAGAATGGCTGGCCTATGAAGCATCCGTTATGCAATCCATCGATATCCGTGGCGATCGTATCCATTGATCTGACGGCTTCTTTTTATTTATTTACCGCAAACGATTGTAGCGATTTTGCATGTGCTGATGAATTAATTTCATACAGTTTATGATGCAAGTTGATTGCCAGGAAGCTGTATATGCGTTATTACAAGCCGGTCACCCGTACACGGTGGAACCTCTATCAGGCGGGTTGATCAATCATACCTGTAAAATAACCGATCAGCAAACCGGGGAGTCTTTCCTATTACAGAAAATAAACCGGCAGGTATTCCCGGATCCGGAAAAGATACAGGCAAACTACCAGCAGCTCTGGCAGTTTTTAGCTAAACAGGCTATGCCGCTTTATATACCTGAAATGAAATTTTTTGACGGAGGTAAAAACCTGTTTACAGACCAATCTGATCAAAGCTGGCGGGCCTTTGAATTTATCAGTTCAGGTAGGCAGCTCAATGGTACGGAAGATCCGGCGCAGGCTGCAGCAGTAGCGGAAACATTTGCCCGTTTTTCCGCCTCCTTTCATCAGTTCGATAGTACCGTACTGCATCGGATCCTGCCGGGATTTCATGATGTGCAACAACGGTTTGATCAATTCACCGGTTCAATAACGGACGCTTCCGTTTTACGCCTTGAAAAAGCGGCTATTCTGATCAGTGAATTAAAGAAAAGACAACGATATGCCGGCTTATACCAGCAGTTTACCGTGGATCCGGATTTCAAATTCCGCGTGATGCACCATGATGCAAAAATTGCCAATGTGCTTTTTGACCGCCATTCAGGAAAAGTGATTTGTCCGGTGGATCTGGATACGGTTATGCCCGGTTATTTCTTTTCTGACCTGGGAGATATGATCCGGTCAATGGCCGGTACCTCGGATGAAAATTCCACCGATTTTGACCGGATCCAGATCCGGCCTGCTATTTACCAGGCAATAATCGATGGGTATACAAGGGGAATCAATGAGTGGCTGACCGGGCCGGAAAGAGACTATCTCCATGCCTCCGGAATCCTCCTGATTTATATGCAGGCCCTGCGTTTTATGACCGATTATCTAAGAAATGATCACTATTACCAGATCACTTACCCTGAACAAAATTTTGACCGGGCAAAAAATCAGCTGGTTTTGTTAAACAGACTGGAGGAATTCCTGGCAGATAACTATAAATTTACATGCTGACCTGTTGGGTCAGGGAACCACAACCACACAACTCATAGTATGCCCCTGCATAAAACGTTTTGCTTCCCCGCTGCATCCGGAAAGGATGTATATCTGTTCACCCTGCTTAATGCTGCCGGAACAGAAGCCCGAATCACGAATTACGGTGGAATAATCACTTCTTTTTCAGTCCCTGCTTCACAGGATACACGGAACGATATCGTGCTTGGATTTGATAAAGTGGAAGACTATCGCTCCCCTGCTTACCTGGCACAATATCCCTACTTTGGTTGTGTGGTAGGTCGGACCGCCAACCGGATCAGGAATGCCAGTTTTGAAATAGACGGAAAACCGAATCCCGTAACAGCCAATTTTGGTAAACACCAGCTGCATGGAGGAAACGAAGGATTTGATAAGAAAATCTGGGATATAACCGGCTCCGGTGAATTTCCTTCCCCCTGGGTGGAAATGAAATACCATAGTCCGGATGGAGAAGAAGGCTATCCGGGCAACCTGGATGTATGGATCCGCTTTGAACTGACTGAGGAGAATGAACTCAGTTATAGCTTTACGGCCAGGACGGATAAAACGACAGCTGTTAACCTCACCCACCATGGGTATTTTAACCTGAATAACGGACAGGGCGATATTAAGGATTATGAACTCAAAATTTATAGTTCACAGGTACTGGATCAGGATGAGGAATTATGTACCACCGGCACCGTAACACCGGTAAAAGATACTGTTTTTGATTTCCGGAGTTTTACCAGGATTGGTGAACGGCTGGAAACAGTGCCCGAATTTGATAAGAGTTATGTGGTGGATAAGAACAATGATCCGGCTGGATTAGCCCTGATGGCTGAAGCCCGTTGTGCTGCCTCAGGATTAATGCTCCAGGTCTATGCCACCGATCCCGTTGTCCACTTTTATACAGGTAAATGGATACCTGAAATGACCGGGAAAAACGATACCAATTATGGCGCGTTCTCCGGATTTTGCCTCGAAACACAGATACATCCCAATGCCATTAATATCCCGCATTTCCCTACGATGCTCTTGAAGCCGGGAGAAGAGTATAAGAGTAAGACGGTGTATAAAGTGATAAGTTGAAAGCATCCTTCGATACGTCCCGCCTGAACTCCATCAGCTTCCCTACAACTCAGCTCTTGCGGGACTACTCAGGATGACACGAACTTTGTATGTGCTATGAAAATTAAGGAACATTGGTTTCAACAAAATCAGAGGGAGCAGTCAAGGTATCTAAATCGGGTAAACTTGATTTTTTTAGATCAGCTTTCTTAGCAAGTGTATTGACTACTAACTACCAACTACTAACTACGAACTAAAATACTCCCGTTCTTCCAGCAGATCCAGAAACGGATACTTCTCCATCAGCACGGTTACCTTCTCCGCATGATCCGCTAAAAACTTACGGTGAGCATTGGTATCCGGCTGAAAAGGTTTATGCCGGCGGGCAATCATGATCTTTTTTACTTCCTGCATGAGTTGCCGGGTTTCTTCTTCTATGCAATTCATCCCAAATTTTTCCAGTACAAATTCGGTAGCGGCATAGTTTGGATGAACCAGGTCGATATCATAAAAGCGATAATCCCGCAATACATCAATCACCAGTTCATAAGCCGGGAAATAAAAAATAAAATCATGGGTTGAAACCAACTGATGAACGGCTTCAATCAGCCGGGCCTTGCTCCGGTTATTCTCCACCACCCCATCCCTGATATGCCGGACAGGACTTATAGTAAATAGAAGTTTTAGCGAAGGATTGAATTGCCGTAGCCGGGTGATTGTACCAGTCAGAAGTCGGGTGATTTCCTGTATTTCCAGCAATTCTTTATCAAACCAGGCTGAAGGGGCACGGTGGCAATTGGCCACGGGTGCATGTAAAGAGGAACTGGCCCTGTTCGCTGCTCCGGTCAGGCGATAGGTGTAGGATGATCCCAGTGTGATGATCAGCCATCCTGCCTGTTTCAAAAAATCATGGGCGGCCTGACGGGATTGATTCATACCTGTCAGTGCTTCTTCTGGATTGGTATGCGAAAAACGGGAATGGTGCATCCAGCTATGCCAGACTTCATTCAGCTGAAAGAGATCGGATATGGTCAGCTCCCCGTTATCCATATACCAGTCCAGGCTCCGGCATACACTGTCCGGCCCGAATAAAATTCCATTGGGATTTTGCAGCACCGGGAATTTCAGCTCACCCAGGGCATTGCCGATATGTTCGGTAAAACAGGAACCGATCAGCATTATTTTATCCTGGTACCGGATCGGTTCAGGCAGTTTTTTTAGCGCTATATCCAGGATAAAGTCCATGTTTAGTGCATAAAAAGTTCAGCGGCCATTTGGGTACAGGCGTTAAGAATTTCCGGATTCATTTCGGGTAACAGGTTTCTTTCCCTGAAATAGGTAATCATCTGTTCGCTGTCCATATTGCCGACCAGTTCATCATTGGCCATCGGACAGCCTCCGATTCCTTTCAGTGCCCCGTCAAAACGAAGACAGCCCGCTTTTACGGCTGCCTCCAGTTTTTCCTGCCAGTTATCGGGGGTAGAATGAAGATGCACCCCGATTTCGGTTCCCGGCAGGGATTCCACGAGGTAGCGGGTCATGGTATAAACCTGCTCCGGACTGGCCAGTCCTACCGTATCTGCCAGTGAAATAATTCCGATATCCATTCCCACGAGCCGGTTGACCCATTCAAATACCTGTTCTTCATCATAGGGATCACCATAGGGATTTCCAAAGCCCATGGAAATATAAATCACGAGTTGTTTACCTGACTTTACACAGATTTCCTGGATCTCTTCCACCCTTGTCAGGGATTCACTGATGGAACTGTTGGTATTTCGCTGCTGAAACGTTTCGGAAACGGAGAAGGGGTAGCCCAGGTAACTGATCTCATCAAACACTACAGCATCCGTTGCACCCCGGAGATTAGCAACAATGGCCAGTAGCCTTGTTGAGGTACCTGACAGATCCAGTTGCCCGATCACTTCACGGGTATCTGCCAGTTGAGGAATAGCTTTGGGTGAAACAAAACTGCCAAAATCGATGGTATCAAAACCGGCTTTCAACAACAGGTTGATATAAGCGGCTTTCTGCGTGGTTGGAATGGGTGTTTTCCAGCCCTGCATGGCATCCCGCGGACATTCGATCAATCTGACTTTTCCGGTGGTCATGGCAACGAAGTTAAGGTGCAAATCAGGGTATTTTACCAGTAAACGGATGACATAATACCGGGCCATCGCCGCAGGTTCTAAGTATCAGCCTTTCATCCGTTGGGTCATGGCTTCATACAGAATCATTCCGGTGGCCACAGATACATTCAGGCTTTCAAAATCGCCTTTCATGGGAATCCTGATTTTCTCATCACATATTTTCATCAGTGCTGGGTAAACGCCTTTTTCTTCTCCACCCATTACAATAGCACAAGGGATGGTGAAATCGACCTCACTGATTGTCTTTTCAGCCGTCATTTCGCTGGCAAACACCAGGATACCGTTCAGGTGAAGTTCATCGACCGCTTTCATCAGACTGTTTACACGGCAAACCGGAATTGTTTCCAGCGCCCCGGCGGAGGTCAGGATGGCATCTTCATTCAGGGCCCCTACTCCTTTATCGGGAATAATGATGGCCTGAACCCCGGTACATAAAGCTGTACGGGCAATACCGCCAATATTACGGATATCGGTAATGCCATCCAGTATCAGGAATAACGGTGCTTCCCCGCTTTCTGTTACAAATGAGATCACGTCCTGGAGAGACTGGTATTGTACTTTAGCGATCTGGGCCACACATCCTTCATGTCCAGTAATATTAAAACTGTTGAGTTTAGCTGCGGGTACATAATTGATGGGGACACCTGCCTGGGAAGCCAGGTGTTTGAGTTCCCGTATATCGGTACCCTGGGCCATTGTATCCAGGTATATCCGGTCGAGTTGCTGTCCGTTTCGTAATGCATCCATTACAGCCGGGCGGCCAATGACGAGTGTATTTTTTTTGGGACGATGGGGTTGCCTGAATTGTTTCACGGTGTAAAATTAAGCGATTCGTGTTGTGGAAATAAAAAACCCTGAAAAGACAGGATCTTCCAGGGTTTTAAAATAAGTCTGTATAGTTTATTTAAGACCGAAAGCTTTTTTCACTTTACTGACATAATCCAGTTTTTCCCAGGTAAAGAGTTCTACTTTACGGGTAACGGATTTGCCATCAGGGGAGGTGAATGTTTTCTCCAACACCTGTGGCAGACGGCCCATATGACCATACGCTGCTGTCTCACTGTAAATCGGATTACGCAGTTTCAGGCGCTGCTCGATAAAGTAAGGACGCATATCGAAAACAGATTCAACAATTTTACCAATCTGTCCGTCGGTCAGTTCTACTTTGGCAGTCCCATACGTATTCACATTGATACTGGTGGGTTTAGCCACTCCGATCGCGTATGAAACCTGAACCAGTACTTCACTGGCAACGCCGGCAGCTACCAGGTTCTTGGCAATATGACGGGTGGCATAAGCGGCAGAACGGTCTACTTTAGAAGGATCTTTACCGCTGAAGGCTCCACCACCGTGTGCACCTTTACCACCGTAGGTATCCACGATGATTTTGCGGCCGGTCAGACCGGTATCACCATGCGGACCACCGATTACAAACTTACCGGTTGGGTTAACGTGATATTTGATATCCGTGTTGAACAGTTTTGCGTATTTTTTATACTTGGACCTGACGCGGGGAATCAGGATATTGATCACATCGCTTTTGATACGGGCCAGCATTTTAGCTTCGCTGTCAAAATCATCGTGCTGGGTCGAAATAACGATCGCATCAATACGAACAGGCTGATTATTGTCATCATATTCCAGGGTCACCTGACTTTTGGCATCCGGACGCAGATAAGGCATTTTGGAATTTTTTTCGCGACGGATTGCAGCCAGTTCAATCAGGAGATTATGGGCCAGATCAAGTGCCAGGGGCATGTAGTGCTCTGTTTCATTGGTGGCATAACCAAACATCATTCCCTGGTCACCGGCACCCTGCTCTTCTTTCTTCTTGCGGTCTACACCCTGGTTGATATCGGAAGATTGTTCGTGAATAGCAGACAATACCCCGCAACTGCTGGCTTCAAACATGTATTCACTCTTGGTATACCCTATTTTACGGATGACTCCGCGGGCGATTTCCTGAACATCCAGGTACGCTTTTGACTTTACTTCTCCGGCAAGAACCACCTGTCCGGTAGTCACCAGGGTTTCGCAGGCCACTTTTGACTGTGCATCAAAAGCAAGGAAGTTATCGATGAGTGCATCGGAAATCTGGTCGGCCACTTTATCAGGATGACCTTCACTTACGGATTCGGAGGTAAATAAATAAGGCATGAGTTAATAGTTTTTAAGGACGCAAAGATAAGGGGGCATTTATAAAGAACAAAGCCCTTCCCGTGAAAGGAAGGACTTTTGAACATATTTTGATCACTCGTTACAATTTAGAATAGACCAGGCGCATCCGCAGCC
The DNA here is from genome assembly GCA_035439525.1 of Chitinophagaceae bacterium. GTDB lineage: Bacteria > Bacteroidota > Bacteroidia > Chitinophagales > Chitinophagaceae > JJ008. The sequence goes on along the minus strand of DAORKK010000067.1, from coordinate 3,004 downwards.
GTTTTGCCGGGTTTATATAGCTGCCACCGGCCAGTACCACCCTTCCGTATCCTGGCTGGTCTGTCACATAGATCTGATTGATGGCATTATAGCCTGGTGAAAAGACGAAGGTTCTGACAGGGGTATATAACCGCATTTTATAATTAGCCGTCCGGTTGGTCACCATACTCTGTACATACCTCGAAATATTAAACCGGTAAGTACTGTCCGACTTGATCAACCCGCCAAACGTGTTGATTTCGTAAGTATAGTTCGTGAAGTTATTGGACAACAACATATCGGCATCAAAGGTCAGTAAGGAATCCCCTGTGGCACTGACCCGGTCCAGGAACAGGGCCTGCTGGTGCGGGAACATGTCATCCCCTGCAGTGCGGATGGGATTGGCAATAATTTCAGCCCGGTGGACCACCACATTCCGGAAAGTATCCAGGGCCGGAATACGAAGCAGACCATAAGAACCAGGTGTGCCTGGTATATATAGCAGGTCATCGTTGGTGCCGGTGTTGGTCAGGTAATTATTCCATCCACCTCCCGGAGTGCGCCTGATAATATTTGCCTGTCCGCCGGATGAATGCTGGAAATCAACTGATGTGGTATCGGTCACCCCGTTTCTTTTAACCTGGAAATAAATCGTCAGCCGGGTTTTGCTGTTATCCGACGGATTGATATAAGTCAGTGCATTGCCACTATTGTCCGCTTTTATAGCGAGGCCACGGAACAGTGTTTTCAGAATCGAATCTGAGCGGAAACCACCATTTGAAGTAAACGTGGTATCATAATTCTTAAACCGGGTTCCAAGCGTATTGACCAGTGGAATACGGAGTACATTAACGAGTTTGGTGGTATCCCGTTTCCGGATATGCAGGATGGTATCATTCAGGTTTTTAACCTGGAATGACTTAGAGCCCAGTTCGCTCCCGGTGGTCAGAAAATCGGCCTGATTATATTTATAAAGCGTCGTGTCATTAAAACCGGATGTCTGGGCAATTTCGTATACACGGACCGTCTGCACACTATTGGTATCTCCGTAATAACTGTCATATCCAAGTGAAAGCACTACAGAATCAATCGCAATCACAGAATCTTTATTGTAAAACGGGTTGATCAGGTAATTGGAATAACTGATATTAAAGTAAGATTCCCCCTTGGTAGTACCAAATTCAGTATCCCCGCTGATATACCCAAGTGCATGAAGATCAGCATAGTACACCTTGTTTGTATCATTATAAAGCAGGTTGTCTGATTCTATATCCAGGAAGGTTTCAAAAGTGTTGATATTGTCGATCGGAGGAATCAGTCCGCTGCCCAGTGTGGTGGAATCATTGATCTTTCGGCAGGCCGGAAACAGAATAGCAACCGCGAATACGATTGCTATAACCGGGAAAGCGTTTTTTGTATACTTCACAAAGAAATTTTATAATCGGGGTTAGTGATTTTTATTTGCCTGCAAGGTCGCTATAGAGTTGTAAATAGTCTGTTAAATCTCCTTCTGGATTGTAAGGAAGCGTTTTCTTTCCCCTCACCTTGGTAAATTCTTCAGTCAGTTTTTTATCGATCTTGTCTGCTCCGAATGTGATGGCGTCTGAAAAACTGGCACCTCCACGTTGCATGGCCGTATTTGTACCTTCTTTATACAATTCCAGGTCTTTTTCCTTGAGGCTGGCATGGATCAGTGCTTTTTTAACCAGTCCGCTTCCCAGTTTTTCCTTAAACGTGTTTTGCCCGATCGTATACACAATTTTACTATGTGCAAAAACCGGCTCTTTCTTATACACCGTTTTCAGGTAAGCCGGTATCAGTCCGGTCATCCAGCCACTGCAATGAATAATATCCGGGGGCCAGCCAAACTTTTTAACTGTTTCGAGTGCTCCCTTACAGAAAAACACCGTACGCAGGTCATTGTCTTCATACCATTTTTCCTGTTCGTCATGGAAAACAAACTTCCGTTTGAAGAGCTCTTCATTGTCCAGGAAATAGACCTGTAGCCGGGCACTGGGCAGGGAGGCAACTTTGATCTGGAGCGGCATATCATCGTTGTCAACCGACACGTTGATACCCGATAAACGGACTACCTCATGGAGCCGGTGACGGCGTTCGTTGATGATGCCAAACCGGGGCATTATACAACGGACCTCAAAGTTGTTGTCATTTGCTTTGATCGCGAGCTTATTCACGATTTCTGAAAACTCAGTCAACTCCAGGTAGGGTGACATTTCGTTCGCGATAAATAAAATTCTTTTCTTTGCTGACATGTGCGTCCTTTTTTGGTACAGCGTAAGGCGGGAAATACACCCGCTTTCTTCACCGTACAATCGCCTTAAGGCGTGCAAAGGTAACTAATTTACACCGAATTTAATTTTTTAAAGCCCGTTATACCTCAAAGACTACTGTCATATGATTTTATTTAAAAAAGCAAATGACCTCATTAAATATCTTGATACTCAACGAAATTTGGGTAAAAAAATAGGTTTTGTACCCACCATGGGGGCCTTACATGAAGGTCATTTATCATTGGTCCGTTTATCAAAAGTGGCGACCGACCTGACGATATGCAGCATTTTTGTAAACCCTACCCAGTTCAATGATCCGGCGGATTTTGAGAAATACCCCATTACCACAGATAAGGATATTGCCCTCCTTTTAACGACCGGATGTGACCTGCTTTTTTTACCAGCAGTCAGCGAAATGTACCCGGACGGTATAATGGGGAAGCCTGTTTACGACCTCGGTGATATGGAAACCCTGCTGGAAGGGAAATTCAGGCCCGGACATTTTCAGGGGGTATGCCAGGTGGTACACCAGTTACTCGCTCAGGTTAACCCGCATGACCTGTTCCTGGGTCAGAAGGATTACCAGCAATGTATGGTGATTGACCGGCTGATGCAACAAACCGGTTTTAAGGAAACTGTTAAGCTTCATATTTGTCGAACCTCTCGTGAATCGGATGGGTTGGCGATGAGCAGCCGGAACAGACGGTTGAATGATTCAGACAGAAAAAAAGCGG
>DAORKK010000066.1:13566-15633 GCA_035439525.1 Chitinophagaceae bacterium | reverse complement strand
TCATTCAGTTTTAAAATAAAAAGCTCCTTTGAAGATTTCAGATTGGAAAGAAATTCATACAGATTTTCAGCTTTTAACGATAAAGGCAAATCAATCGCGGGCACTTCTTTTCCACCAGTTGTTAGCATTCTTTTGATCCAATTAGCAAAAACGAGATTTTGTATTTCCTTTTTAAGAATAACATAATACCCTTCTAAAGAAGTAAAGTTATTGTCATATTTTTCTAATAAGGCCAGTTCATCATTAATATAAATCAGGCGGCCACCAACATTATTTGCAAATGAAAAATTACGAGGCTGGTGCAATTGGCACCAGCCGCCGTTTGACAAGATTGATGATATATTGGAAATGTGTGTCACAACGAAAAGGGCTTGCTGCTGTGCTGGTATTTCATAACATCCAGCCCGGAACTGAAGCCCAATAGATTTACTGATGTTGAAGATACGAACTAAAGCCAAATAGAATTACTTCTGCCCGAACCAATGCTGATAGCGAACAAAAAGATCAGGATTTATTCTTCAGCCAGCATAGCAGCAAACCCCATGTTGGCAGCATACCCTTTTAGTTGTCGCTGTACTCAAATTTTGCATAGCCTGTTAACTCATCTACAGAGTAGTTAAGAATTTTTACCAACCGATTCTTCTTGTCGTATTCATAAATCTGTTTTGTTTCAGTAGAACTTCCAACCACTTTCCACAAACGGCGTGTGATGTTCCTTTTATTGAAAAGGTCGTATCGATATTCAGTGATGCACCATAAACTATCTGGTTTGTTGTCATATCGAAGTTCTGTTTTTATGTCCCCGAACTTGTCATACAAATAAACTTGTCTGTAAAGAAACTTCCCTCTAAAAAAGTGAATTATCTCTGCCGGCCTGTTTAATGTGTCGAGATATGTTGTATCCCTACTTTCGCCGTCAACTCTTGTTATTCCCTCAAATGTAAGATTGTAAACTGTGTCAATGGATGCAATTCGGTTGCCCGAAATATAATAAGTCTTCGTTCTGGAAACTTTATTGTCTTTATCAAATTCTGTTTCCTTCGTTACCTGACCATTTGAGTTATAATCATATAGTGTTCTGTAAATTAAATAGCTTTTAGTGTTGTTGTAAAATTGCCAAAGCTCATCTTCAACTAAACGATTTGAGTTGTCGTATTTGTTAATTTTAACAGTGTTTAAATTTTCATAACTGCGTCCATGTCCTGATGTATTAGTTGTTGTACTATCACTGCTTTTTGTTGCACTAATAAAGTGTTTGATTTCTCCATATTCTCCCTCCTCAATTATGTTTCCCTTACTATCATATTTTTCATAGTTGATCTTCTCAGTTCTTGTTTTTTTGGTAGGTTTGTAGTTTTTCATGATATAGTCAACCCTGTACTCTGTCCTTGTTATTTGAGAAAAGGCAAGAGAAGGCAAGACCCCTATAAAAAATGTCGCTATGATTTTGTTGAATGTATCCATTAGGGTTGCTGCCAACACATTGATTGGTGCTATTAAAAATTATTATACTAACATCTAAATGAAAAACAAATCACAAACCATTTATAAACGCTTCTTACCCGTTTATAAACGACTTACTATTTCTTCAATCCCATCTTATCACCCGGAAAATATTTCGTGTAGAAGAATTCTCAAAGCAGATAAGGAGGTAGTAGTACTAAGTTACTTTTTCTGGAAGTTGAGCGCAAATAAATTTGAGGGAAGGAAAGTGGAAAATGGAGAGTGGATAGTGGGACTTCCGGAGGAGTTTTGATTAATGGTTGGAATTTGGGGTGGATTAGGGTGTACATAAGGGAGAGTGGAAAGTGGAGAGTGGATAGTGGGGCTTCCTTAGATGGATCATCTAAATAAAACATATTTTTCAGATTAAACGGGTCATTCAGAATTTCTTCAGAGTTAACGAAAATTGCCCCAGGCTCAGCCCCCTACTCTCCACTCTCCACTCTCCACTTTCCACTCCCCTTCGCCACCCTTCGACACGCTCCCCGAAATAATCGGGACAGGCAGGGTGACAAGTTTTCTTACCAGTTACTGTAACTTCTTAGCAACCAAAGCGTCCCACCT
>DAORKK010000066.1:0-13466 GCA_035439525.1 Chitinophagaceae bacterium | reverse complement strand
TGACAAGTTTTCTTACCAGTTACTGTAACTTCTTAGCAACCAAAGCGTCCCACCTATGTTAAAAATCCCTAAAAAACCCAATCCCGTTTGGCAATTACGAATAAACTCGTACATTAGCTACAAAATTGAACACATGTCAGCACCTAAATTGGTAAAACCCACAGAATCAGAACTGGAGATCCTCCAGATCCTTTGGGAAAAGGGTACAGCCACGGTACGGGAAGTACATGAGTTACTGGCCGCCACTAAGGACGTGGGCTATACTACCACCCTGAAGCTGATGCAGATCATGAACGAGAAAGGGATTGTGAAAAGGGATGATTCGATGCGTACCCACGTATATCAGGCGGCCGTGAACAAGGAACGGACGCAGAAACACCTGCTGGGAAAGATGATCGATAATCTTTTTGGCGGCTCCCCCACCCAACTGGTGATCCAGGCCCTGGGGGATGAAAGCCATAAAGCCAGCGATGAGGAACTGGAACGCATCCAGGCCCTGCTTGACAGTCTTAAAAAACGTTAAACCATGCCGTTGCAACTGCTGCAATCCCTCGGTTGGGCCCTGCTCAACAGCTTCTGGCAAATGGCCCTGCTCTGGGTCGTTTACCAACTGGTTGGTCTTTTCCTGCAAAAGTCCAAAGCCACCCAACGTGCCACCCTGGCCAGCACCCTGCTGCTGACCGGATTCGGCTGGTTTGTCAGCAATTTTATTACCGTATATATAGATATCAGTGCCGGTGAAACTATCAGTAGTCCCTTCGCGGCCATTATGTATAATAACTGGCTTCCGCAAAGCCTGCCCTGGATCTCCGGTCTTTATTTATCGCTTTTACTGATACCCGTCTTCCGCTTTATCCGCAATTACCGCTATGTACAGATCATCCGGACCTATGGCCTGAGCAAGATTCCGGTAGACTGGCGGATTTATGTGCAACAGCATGCCGAACTGATGGGCATCGGCAAAAAAGTACAGATCTGGGTTTCTGATTTTGTGGCTTCCCCCGTGACCGTCGGTTTCCTGAAACCGATGATCCTGGTGCCGGCCGCAGCGATCAATCACCTTACGCCGCAACAACTGGAGGCGGTACTGCTGCACGAACTGGCGCATATCCGCCGCTATGATTACCTGCTGAACCTGCTGGTGAATATCATCAGGACCATTTTATATTTCAATCCTTTTGTATCTGCCCTGGTGAAGTCACTGGAACGGGAACGCGAAAAGAGCTGTGATGAAATGGTGCTCCAATTCCAATACAACCCTTTCCAATACGCAACCGCCCTGCTCACTTTACAACAAACCACCCGTGAACCGCAGACCCTGGTGCTGGCCGCTGGTGGAAAGAAAGGCGACCTGCTGCACCGGATTGAACATATTATGGGACAACCGGCCCAACCAGTCCTCAGTACCCGCAAAGTTGCCGGTTTGCTCACGATACTTTTTGGCGTGATTGCCCTCAACCTTGTACTGCTGCTGCCCGGAAGAAGCACCGGCAGCCGGGTCTACAGCACTTACAACAGTTCTGTTTACCCGATGGACCTGACCTTTTCCGACAACAGTCCTTTAACGGAAGTCGCCTATACAGAGAATCCGGTACAGATCACGAACGAGATAAATAAAACCCCGCATACCGATTGTGCACCGGCCCCGGTAACCACACCTGAACCTGCGCAACCTGCAGCTCCCCGTTATACCGACCTGGTGTCACAGGCTTATCGGATGGCCGGTTATAATGAAGCCGAGATCCCCGAACTGAAGCGCTACCAGGAAGCCCAGGTGAAAGAAGCGCTCGAAGCTTCCCGCCGCGTAATGGAAGAAGTGCAATGGAAGGAAGTAGAGAAGAGCATCGCCGATGCCTTTTCTGAAATGGAAAAGAAAGAGATCAAAGAAGTCTACGAACGCGAGCTGAATAAATTCAACTGGCCCCAACTGGAAAATAAACTGAAACTGGCCTACGCCCAGATTGACTGGGACCAGGTAAACCTCCAGCTGAACACGGCCCTCAACCAGATCCGCATCGACAGCCTGCAACGCGTTTACAATGATGTGTCCATCCGCCTGAATGAAGTGAAAAAAGAAATGGTGGAGAGAAAGATCAGCAGCATTCCGGATACGGATATCACCCTGAAGACCATTGATGAAAGAAAGAAGAATCTGCAGGAGAGTTTGAAGAAGCTGAAGGCGATCAGGGAGAAGAAGATTGTTAGTCTGTAAAAAATAGCTGTTAGCTGTTAGGTGTTAGGAAACAGCCGGGGCGGTCTCCTTCGATACGACACAGTAATTGAATCTCCAGCCCTGAAATATTGCTTTTGCGTCTACTCAGGATGACACGATCATTCTGCTCCGTAGGATTAAAAGTTGTAAAGTTTCAATGTTTCAAACAGCACTTCAACTGAGCCTCCTTGGAAACATAATGTTCGTGTCATCCTGAGTAGTCCCGCAAAATGTATTCTAGAGGGATGTTGAAAATTGTCACGCGGGACGTATCGAAGGGTGACGAAGCGGGGGACAATGAACACCCCACCATTCGACTGGCGTATCCTTCTAAGTAGGTTCAATCTAAAAAAACGACAGCTACTCGTTTTACGGAATCCGGCTGTTCCCTTCTCGCTTCTAGCTTCTTGCTTCTCGCTTTACAAGAAAACCTTCGGCCATTTACCCTTTTTACCTAATAATATCTACGTAACCTGAAATTCGTGCCCTCCCGTTCTTCGGATCAATCACATAATAGTACGTACCTACCGGCGCGTCCTTGCCATTGATCTTGCCATCCCAGGGAATGGTGTAGCCAACTGAGTGGTAGACGGGCTGGCCGTAGCGGTTGACTACATCGACGGTACAACCGGGATAGGAATCGAGGTAGAGAATCTCCCATTTATCGTGAATGCCATCGCCATTGGGACTGAAGATATTGGGCACAGCGGGACGCTTTAATACTTTAACAAATACCTGGTCACTCACCGAACAGTTACCCTTACCAGTAACCGTAAATGTATAGGTGATATCCTCCACTCCGAGTACAATGGGATTAAGAATAGTATTGGAACCAGAGAAATATTGGTTGGGCGTCCAGAGATATACGAGGTTTACACCAGTGGCGGTTGGCTGCAAAGTGATCTGTCCACCCTCAAGCACTAAGCGGTCAGGTCCTGCACTGATGACGGGATAATCATCGATCACCACACTGTCGGTGAAGGTAGTACTGCGGCATCCCCAGTTATTGATCGTATAAAAGTTTACACTAAACGTGCCGGCGGCCGGATAGGTATAACTTAAGCTGGCTGTGTTCCGCGTATCGCCATTGGCCATATCCCAGTTCCAGGCGGTGGCTACCCCACCCATCTGGTTGCTGCCATCGGTAAAACGGATGGCATCGCCGAGACAAACCTCGTCCTTATCAACAATGAAACTCGCAATCGGCTGATCATGGATCGTATTCAATACAATCATGGTATCCTGCACACAACCGGCGGCACTGGTGACCTGCAGGTTTACGTTGAAGGGACCGGTACTCACATAGGTATGCGAAGGATTAGTGGCGGTGGAATTATTCACCAGGCCGCTGGGCGGATCGCCGAAATCCCAGTAATAGGTAAAGTTGCTCTGTGTATTATCCGGTATAGTGGAGGTATTGGTGAATACCGCATTGGCATTGGGCAGACAAACCGAAGCCGGTATGGTAAAATCGGGCCGTGGGATCGGATTGACATGAATACGGATTACCGCTGCGGTACTGATACAACCATTGCTGGTGCTGACGATTAACCGCACCTCATAATCTCCCCATTGTGCATAGGTATGTGTAACGGGATTGCCATTGCTTTGCTGAACTAACGGAGATCCATCCCCGAAATCCCAGGTCCAGCCCACGAGGGTGCCCTCGGTGCTGGTGGAACTGTTGGTAAACGTGAGGGTTCGTTTTTCACAAAGCGGTGAACTGACACTAAACGAAGCTACCGGTGGCGCATAGACATGAATGGTCTGCGTGGTACTATCCGAACAACCACCGGTTGATGAAGTGTACAGGTATTTGATGGTATGTGTGCCGGGTCCTGCTACTGCCGGACTAAATAAACCAGCAGCTGATACACCCGGTCCGCTATAGACAAAACTGCCCGGTACCCCACCCTGTTCGGTAGCCTGGGTGAACTGGTAAGGAACGGCATCGAGACAAATATCCGGAACCGGGGTAAACTGCACACGCGGTGCGGCATTGACTGTAATATTTTTAATGACATCATTCACACAGACTCCACCGGAATAAGCGCGGTAACGGATACTGAAGACCCGGGTCAGGGGTGCCTGGAAATTCGGGTACAGGTGTTTGTACACTTTTCCGGTAACTGGAAAATCATCAGTATCAAATATGGTGGGAACACCGGTATTATCCCAATAGATTTCCACTTTGGTGATATTGCCCGGGAATACGGTAGAGGCTTCTATGATGGACACTGAGTCATTGGCACAGAGTGTGGCCGGACTGCTCACGGTAAAATTGGCCACCGGGAAACTACCATTTACATATAGCTGGGTCAGGACCGTATCCTTACAACCATGACTGCTGGTCGCGATGAGTTCAACCGGATAAGCACCTACTGCCGTATAACTGTGTTGCGGATTTTGCAATACCGAACTATTATTGACCCCGCTGCCCGGATCTCCGAAATTCCATTGCCAGGCAGAGATCACCGAAGGTGCGTCCACCCTGCTGGTATCATTGAACTGGGCATAGGTATCATTCAGACAAACATCCGGTAAAATAAATCCAGCCTCCGGTTTGGCCCGAATGATAAGCTGGCGGGTAAGTACATTACTCACACAACCTTCATCATTCGTTACGGTCAGGGTGATCGTATAGGTACCTGCTGTGTAAAAAATATGCGTGGGATTTTGTAAAGCCGATGTGTTAGCAGTCCCGCTTGCCGGATCCCCGAAGTTCCAGTTCCAGCCAGTGAGACTACCGACATTAGGTACCGACTGATCGGTGAAGTCAACCGCAATACCCGGACATTGGGGATTGGAATTGGTGAAGGCCGCAGTGGGCAATGGATGAATAATGATCGTGGCACTGCCATTCTGCAAATTGCTGCAGGTGCTGTTGCTGGCATCGGTGACACTCACCAGTGTATAAACATAAGTACCCGGAGTATTCGTCGGGGCGGTAACCGTAGCGGTATTGCCTGTACCCGTTACATTCAGCAAAGGCCCGCCATTGATCCGGTAATAAAAAGTGTAAGGCGCAGTACCGGTGGCACCGGTAAATGTCACAACAGGACCTGTCCCGTTTTCGCATTGTTCCGTTGTCCCGCTGATTGTGGCCGTGGGCAATGGATTAATAGTAATGGTGGCCGAGCCGGATTGATTTTGTGTACAGGCCGTACTGGTACCATCCGTTACATTTAGTAAAGTGTAAACAAATGTGCCGGGTGTTCCGGTAGGTACAGGTACAGTAACCGTATTACCGGAGGTAGTCGTGACCGTTAGTGCCGGTCCTCCATTAATGGAATAAGAAAAAGTAAATGGCGCGGCACCTACGGCACCGGTAAATGTAATGAAGGGCGATGTTGCATTTTCGCAGACCGTAGTGCTGCCGCTGATCGTAGCCGTGGGCAATGGATTAACGGTGACAATGGCCGAACCGGTTTGTGGCTGGCTGCAGCTGGCCGGACTGGCATCCTGTACGCTGACCAGTGAATACGTATAGGTTCCAGGGATAGCTGTAGGCGCGGACACGGTAGCCGTATTTCCGGTACTGGTTACCGTTAGCGGTGCGCCCCCGTTGATCGTATAGGTAAAAGTATAGGGAGCGGTGCCGATGCTCCCGGTAAACGTAATTTGCGGTGCCGTACTGTTCTGGCAGACAACGGTTGTCCCGCTGATGCCGGCCACAGGTAACGGGGAGATCGTAACCGGATGACTGGTGGTATCGGACAAACAACCCACGTCCGTGATCAGGGCATAGCGGACATTATAAGTACCCGGTGCCGCATAGGCATGTGAGGGATTGCTGGTATTTACGATGGCTGCATCGCCGAAATTCCAGTAACGGCTTATAACAGGACGACCACCAGTTGTATTGTTTTCTGTAAACTGGACAGGATTGGGAAAACAAACCGGAGCAAATGAGAAGTCGGCTACCGGCGGATCAAAGACCTGTAAGGTATAGTCGATCTGTTGTTCCCCGCTGCAACCATCCGGTGTTGGATTATTGGCTATTACCCGGATGGGATAAGAACCTGCGGTGTTGATGGTATAAGGGTTCGGCAGTTTGTATTCGTAAAGCTGTTTGCCATTTACCACAAACGTATTATCATATACCGGGTTGGGAATCGTTACATCCGCAAAAAGCCCGTTGAACCGCCAGCTGATGGAGGTCGGCTGATAGGGAAAGACCATGGAAAAATAAAAGGGCGAACTCTTACAGGCTGCCGGGAAAGTAACGGTGGCATACTGGTTCTGCACACTGACGTACTGATAAAGGTCACGGACATTGGTGCCTGCATTATACCCATACGATTCAAAATCACCATAACCATACGCGATCGCCACAAAACCACTGTCGGATACAGCGCGGTGGGTCGGGTTCGTCAGCGTGGAGGTGGTGACTTCCTGTTGCAGATAGGAATAAGTAGTAGTTGGAATAGCTACCGGTGTAGCGGTATAAGGCAGTCCGTCAATCCGCAGACTGGCCAATCCGGCAGTTGGGATAATGATGTTCAGGAAGTGCCGGTTAATATTGGTATTGGGCGGTGTCAGGTCATTCCGTGCCGAGAGCACCGTAATACTGCTTAAGGTTTGTTCAATCGGGTTCAGCAGGATCATTTCAGGGTCAGACTGGATCCCATCGCAACCCTGGGTGATCATATACTGGGCTACGCATACGGGCTTGTCCGCATTGATGATCCTGGGCGTATTGTTGCCACTGGTATTAAACTCATAATAGCTGTTGTTTACCAGCGAACCAGGCGGCAGGCTGACCCCATTCACCGTTACTACGGTTGCAGGGTCTTTTACAAAAACGCGGAAAATATCAAATGCCCGGTCTTTGAAAGGAGCGGTGATATAATGTTGGCCCCAGGAGACTAATGGAAACATTTGCTGATACAGGTTATCCCCCGAACTGGCATTGGTACAACCAAAGGCCGACCAGGTAGTTCCTGAATAGACGGCAATCGGTTTACAGGGAGCTCCGGCGGTGGCCACGGATTTAATATAACTGCCGCTCAGGTCGCCTGAATTGGCGGACTGAAACTGAAACACATCTCCTTTGTTCAGGTTGATGGAAAATGTTGTATTGGCAGGATAGGTATTGTTGGCATCGGCTTGTGAAGGTTTTATTTCAACCTGTGTGTTGTCTTCCGTTGCCACTACTGCAAATTCTGATTTTGAATTATTGGAAGAAGGCCTGGATGGATAGCTGGTGACATAATATTCCCGGCCCAGCACTTTGGTAGGCAATACAAGTGTGGAACCAGAACGGGCCGCATGCAGAATATGGGAATAGACTACAATCGGTGTATCTGATACTATATGGATCCCTTTATTCACCCCAATACCGGTGATCTGACCGTTATACGCCAGCGTATTGGAAGGGGTGGATGTATTTGTTAGCCGGAGTGTGGTTACCTGGTTGGCGGTAACCGTAAAAGGTAGTGTGGAACCTCCGACAGATAGTGTGCCGGTAGCATTAAATTCAGAAGTAATATACAGCGCCATGCGGGAGACCGTCCCGTTGATATGACCCGTATAGATCACCCAGAAGTCCTTGCCCTTGTTGGAATAGTCCTGTGCAGGGAGCCGCATGCTTCCCGCCAGACAGATAAGAATAATCAGCAGCCTTGTTAGCTTTCTCATAAGTGAACCGTCATTAACCGGCGGGCATGAAGCACCCGGAGGCTTGATTTCCCCAGGATAAGAAGGTTAATTAGAGGTGAGGTTTAACGACTGTCAGGTTCTGCTTCAAAAAATCAACTCAATCATCAATAACATCTCGGACAGGCCTGGCTGTATTTATTGCCCAGCAGGAAGCCGAAAACAATCTCGTGTGTACCGCTGTTGAAATCGCGGAGAATATTATTATTCGCTGATTTTTCGTACGCGTAACTTACGTTGAACGTATTGCTGATATTCATCCCCAGCATACCGGAAAATCCGTCCTGGTAACGATAGCTCCCTCCTACCCACAACTGATCACGGTATTGCAGTTTGAGGTTCGCTTCCGGCTGAAACTGACGGAAAGAACTGCCCTTGATGTATTTCACCATCAGGGAAGGCACGGCATTGACATCCTCCGATAAGAGGAAGCGGTAACCGGCAGTAAGGAACATATGAGGAATCATGCGGCCCTTGGTGAGGATGGAGGCATTATCATCCACAAAGTTCAGGGTGCTGGGTAATACATTCTGTGCAGACAACCCGATGAAGTAATCACGGGAATATAACCAGATTCCGGCGGCCATCTGTGGTCTGGTCTTAGTCAGTTGTCCTGTGTTCAATGAACCATTGGCCGGATCGCTGGGATCTCCGTTACCTGAGAAATCCTGTTTGCTTACATCAATCCCGACTTTGGTAATACCGGCAGATAATCCGGCGGAGATATTAGTAGTAGGACTTAAACCCAGGTGATAGGCATAGCTGGCCATGACCGTGGAGAAATTGAAACTACCGGTCCGGTCATTGATAAAAGTAAAGCCGGCACCATGGTGCGGTTCAGCTGCGGTATAATTTTCCCAGTAAGCCTTCCCTCTCGGATTCTCCCCGGGAACCTGGAATGAGGTAGATGACGTGCGGTAATCATCTTTCCCGATCGGACCGTGAATGGTCAGGTACGTGGTCTTCGGTGCACCGTTGAGACCGGTCCACTGATCACGTACCGACATTTTCAGATCGGCATAATTATCAATCCCTGCAATAGCCGGGTTGATGATAAATGGGTTGATGACATACTGGGTATAATGCGGGCGTTGCTGCGCCTGCACCAGTACGGCCATTCCCATGAGCATGAATAAACTGATAATACGTTTCATAGACTTACCTGATTATGTCAACATAACCGGCCAGTTTCGAGCGGCCGTTTTTCGGATCAATCACATAATAATAGGTTCCCACCGGAACATCCCTGCCATTGACTTTACCATCCCAGGCGGTGGCATATCCAACAGAATGGAAGACCGGCTGGCCATAACGGTTCACGATATCGATGGTACAGCCAGGATAAGATTCAAGGTACGGAATAACCCAGCGATCGTGTACCCCATCCCCGTTCGGGCTGAAAATATTCGGTACAGAAGGCGCTTTCAGCACTTTTACAAATACGGCATCACTGGCTGAACAACCCTGCGGGCTGGTAACCGTGAGCGTATAGGTAATATCACTGGTGGGTGAAGCATTCGGGAAAGAGGCGGTAGCATTGTCCAGCCCGGTGGGTGGTGACCACTGATAGGTAACCGGTACGTTGGCATTCAGGGCCGGAGTCAGGGCTACCTGTCCGCCTTCGAGTACAAACTTATCGGGACCTGCATTAACGGCTGGTGTGGTAAAGATATCCAGCACCTGTTCTTTAAAATTACTGCACCCATTGGTTCCGGTATAGGTATAACGGATGGTATACTGACCGGCACCGGCAGATGGTGCAAAGAGTCCGGTGGACGATACGCCATTACCACTAAATACACCTGCACCCGGTAAGGCATTCAGTAACTGTGCCTGGGTAACCTGGAAGGCCGGCTGAGCGGAGCAGGCAAAAGGAATCGGGTCAAACTGTATCGTGGGTGTGGCCAGCACTGTAATGGTTTTGATACTTGTATTCACACAATTAATACCGGAATAAGCCACATACCTCACCTGGTAGGTTCTGGTGAGCGGAGTACCGAACTCAGGATATGTATGCGTATATACAGCACCCGGAACCGGATTGTCATCGGTTGTTTTATCACCCGGATTGTTCAGGTAATCCCAGTAGATCTCCACTTTTACCAATGAACCGAAGTTTACGGTGGATCCGTCTTTCACGGTTACTTCTTTATTACTGCAGAGTGCATTCTCATTTTGTACGGTGAAACCGGCTACCGGTACAGATCCGTTAACGGTGAATGCCTGCTGAATGGTATCGGTACAACCGTTGTTGCTGGTAACGATCAGCTGAGCCGTATAAGGGCCGACCACGCTATAGCTATGCGTCGGGTTTTGCAATACAGACGTATTCGGGTTACCTGCATTGGCATTGGGATCACCAAAATTCCACTGCCAGCCGGTGATACTTCCGCTTGCAATTGAACTGGTATCTGTAAACGGCGCATTCGGGTCAGTCAGACAAACCTCGGGAGAAATAAAGCCGGCCTTCGGTCTGGCGTTGATTGAAACAGTGTTGGAGAATACCGGGCTCACACAACCTTTATCGGAAGTGGTTACCAGCGAAACAAGATAATTACCAGCTGTAGCATAAGTATGCGCTGCATTTTGTGTGCTGGCCGTATTGGCTGCACCACTGGCCGGATCACCAAAGCTCCATTGCCAGTTATTTAAAGTACCGGCATTGGCCACAGACGCATCATTGAAACTGATGGTACGGGTTTCGCAGGCCGGTAAAGCGAAATTGAAAGCAGCAGTTGGTAATGGATTAACGATCACGGTTGCGGTACCGGTCTGTGCCTGACTACAGGTCACTGAACTGGCATCCTTTACTTCCACCAGGGAATAAACAAAGGTACCGGCTGTACCGGTGGGTACCGGAATAGTCAGTGTGTTACCCGTACTGATCCCTGTCTGATTGGCCCCGCCATTGATTGTATAAGTGAACGTATATGGTGCTGATCCGAGTGCACCGGTGAAGGTGACGTTAGGAGATGGCGCATTCAGACATACTTCATTATTTCCGGCAATGCTGGCGGTGGGCAGTTCATTTACGGTTACTACAATCGATCCGGTCACGTTCTGACTGCAACCATTGACACTGCCTTCTTTTATTGAAAGCAGATTATACACAAAGGCACCAGCCGTTCCGGTAGGTGCGGCCACGTTCACACTGTTGCCGGCATTGGCAACAACGGTCTGGGTGGCTCCCCCGTTGATATTATATTCAAACGTAAAGGGCGCTGTACCGTTGGCCGCTGTAAACGTGATTTGTGGCATCGGAGCATTGCGGCAAACCACCACATTTCCACTGCTGAATGCGGCGGTGGGGAGCGGTTTCACTACAACCGTTACGGTACCGCTTTGTGGTTGTAAACATCCGGTGATAGCTGTTTCCTGTACAGATTGAAGTGTATAAGTGAGGGTACCGCTGGCGGTGGTCGGTACGGCAACAGTAGCGGTATTGCCGGTACTGGCGATGGCCACCTGGGTTGGTCCCCCGTTGAGTGAATAACTGAAATGGAAAGGAGCACTTCCATTGGCACCGGTGAAAGTCACCGAAGGAGAAGGTGCGTTCAGACAGACGGTGGTATTGCCCACCATGGTAGCTGTCGGAAGCGGCTTCACCACAACGGTCCGGGTGGCCACATTATTTACCGTCTGGCAACCGGCCAGTGTGCTAACGCGCAGGGTTACGATAAAGGAACCTGATGTAGCATAAATATGCGTGGGGTTCTGCTGATTGGAAACAGGAGTACCATCGCCAAAATCCCAGGTCCAGCCATTGATAATGCTGCCGGAGGCGGTGCTGGCATCGGAGAAACCGATCAGGCTGCCGATACATACATCAGGTAAGGTGTTGAAAGCCGCTACCGGTTCTGCATACACGGAATTGAGCTGTTGTGTTTTTGTATCTGTACATCCTTTATCGGAAGTAATGGTCAGACTAACGGTGTAAGGACCGGCAGCACTGTAATTGTGCAGCGGATTCTGAAGGGCGGAAGTGCCTGCATCCCCGAAATTCCAGTTCCAGGCTGTAACGGATCCCCCGCCAGGAACAGTGGAGAGGTCGTTGAACTGAGCTGCACCTACCGGTAAACAAGCCACAGGCAGATTGAAGTCAGCCACAGGATTGGGGTTGATCGTTACCGGCAGACTGAATAACAGGCTCTGACATCCTGCCGTGGTTACCACGCGGAGGGTTACTGTATAAGTACCCGGTGTGGCAAAGCGGTGTGTTTCGTTGGTGCTGTTGTTACGAATCACGACGGGTGAGCCATCACCAAAATCCCAGGTCCATTGGGACAATGTTCCGCCACCAGAAGGTGCGGAAAGATCGGTGAATGTGATATCGCGGTCGGGGCAATTAGGAGTGGATACGCTGAACTGCGCTACGGGCGGGTTATTAATGGTCACCAGTTTTATAGCTGTATCACTCCGGCAGCCAATATCAGTTACGAGGGCATATTTAACTGTAAAAGCACCGGGTGCTCCGTAAGTATGAGACGGGTTATTTGCGGTGGACGTAGTGGCATCGCCAAAATTCCAATAGCGGGATAATACGGGACGGCTGTCGGTGTTGGAATTATCCGTGAATAAAACAGGGTTGCTGATACAACCGTCTGTAGCAAAATTGAAATCTGCTGTAGGTGTGTTATAAACCTGGAAATCAAAGTCTATCTCCTGGACCCCGCCGCAACCATCCGCTGTCGGGTTAGTGGCGATCACTTTGATCGGATACGTACCGATGGTTGAAATGGTATAGGGCGTAGCTAATTTATAAACATAAAGTGTTTTACCATTCACCACGGTGGTGGAAGTGGGTACCGGGGCGTTGATGGTTACGTCGGCCAGTCCCTGTCCATTCAGCGCAGCACCGAAAACCCATTGTAATGAAGTCGGCTGGTAAGGGAAGGTCATGGAAAAATAGAATGTGGTATTCCGGCAGGTAGCAGGGATGTTCACTGTTACATCCTGGTTTTGTACCGACATATACTGATAAATGTCCTTCACATTGGTACCGGCAGAATAGCCATAGGTCTCAGCACTTCCATAACCATATGCGATTGCATTAAAACCTGAATCTGAATAAATGGTATGGTTTCCCTGGGCGACTCCTGCCATATACAGATAAGCAAATCCGGGATCGGAAGGATGGGGAATCCAGTTGGTTACCGGAATGGGTGCACCATCCAGGCGGAAAGAAGACTGCCCGGTCCCGCCTACCCTCATCACGGCATGGATATTATGTTGCTGGGGGCCGGATACCGTTAAAGGAGAATTAACCAGGGTTACTTTGTTAATATTTTGTTCTACCGGATTCAGGATAATCATATCCGGGTCAAATGGACTGGCATTCCCGCCAAATCCGGAAGGGCAGTTCTGGGAAGTAAAGTACTGGGCTACCGAGATCAGGGTATCTGCTTCGATAATATTGGGCGTACTGTTTAAGAATTCGAAATAGTTATTAATAAAAGAACCGGCGGGAATGAGTGAACCATTCAGGAACACATTGGCTGTGGGCGAACAACGTTGAATACGGTAATAGTTCCAGGGCTTGTTCACACTGGGAGCGGTTACATATTTACGTCCCCAGGAAGCGACCGGATAAAGTTGC
>DAORKK010000065.1:0-16014 GCA_035439525.1 Chitinophagaceae bacterium | reverse complement strand
CCCTCGTAAAAACCATCCGTTTTTTAAAAGCGGAGGGACAACCCCGTGAAATTCATATTGTAGCGGCCATAGCCTGCACCGTTGGCATAGAATATGTGAAAAGAGAAGAGCCTTCTGTAAAGATCTGGTGCGGGGATATTGATGACGAACTGACGGCTAAAGGTTATATCGTTCCCGGATTGGGCGATGCCGGCGATCTGGCCTACGGACCGAAAATGCAGATGTAGAAAGTCCCGGTTTTAATTTTGTATAGATCTTATAACCAGATAATTAGACAAAAGATCCGGTTACACAGCATGATTCATATCAAAACCAGGCCAAGCAGCATTAATTCTATTTCTCAGGTCTTTAAAAAGTTGTATTTTACCGGTTCGTACCGGCGGAATTATTGAAGGACGGGGCAATCAAATGAAGAAAATGTACGTTTAGTACTTTACACGGTTTGACTTATCCTTTTTCCTGGCTGATCAGAACGAAAAAACTTAATTGCAGAGATGAAAAAAATCTTTTCCACCTTCCTGTTTTGTGTGTCCATGGCCACTGTGTCAAAGGCGCAGGATCCTAACTTTTCCCAGTTTTTCGCGTCCCCGCTTACATTGAACCCGGCACTGACCGGTAAGTTTGATGGCGACTTTCGGGTAGCTGGTAACTACCGCAACCAATGGCCCACGATTATGAATGCCTTTGTTACCAAAACTGTATCTCTGGATTTCGGGGTAATGAAAAACCGTCTTTCCGAACTGGATCAGATGGGGATAGGTATCCTGGGTGTTACGGACCGTGCGGGTGATGGGGTACTCACGACCAACTATGCAGGTCTTTCCCTGGCTTACCATAAAGGACTGGATGAAGACGGATTTCACCAATTGGGTGCCGGTTTTCAGGGAATCTATATCAACAAAAGACTGGATGTAACCAAAGTACAGTTTGCTGATCAGCTCACCCCTCTCGGATTTACCGGGGTAACCAGTGAGATCTTCAATAACAACCAGCTCAACCTGAGCTATTTTGACCTCAATGCCGGTGTGCTTTATAACGGAAGTACGAATGGCTATAACAACTTCTATATCGGTGCTTCCATGTACCATATCAACCGTCCTAAGGAAAGTTTCCAGGGTGGTAATTATATCCTAAATACACGTACCACGATCCAGGCCGGTGGCAAGATCCCCATGGGTTCTTACAACTATCTGCATATTGCGGCCAATCACAGTATGCAGGCCAAGGCATATAATACCGTTGTTGGTGGTGCCTTCTCCTATAATGTAAATAACAATGAAGACGATCCCGTCAATGTGTATATCGGTGCATGGTATCGCCTGAAAGACGCCGCAATCCCCTATTTTGGTCTTGAATTTAAAGGACTGCAACTCGGATTTTCATATGATGCAAATACTTCCGCACTGAAACCAGCATCTAATACCCGCGGCGGCATGGAGATTTCCATGATCTATATTAAGAAACATTCCGATCCGAATGCGAAGAAGCTGAATTGCCCCAGGTTCTAAGAAAACTGTTGTTCGGTGTTAGCTGTTAGGTGTTAGCCCTTCGATACGCCGATTTTTTTTTGCTTCATCCCTGTAGTACTTCTAAACGGCTACTCAGGGTGACAAGAACATTTCGTCAATTAGTTACCAAATAAAAGATAACTGAAACTCGTTTTTCGAAATCTACTCGAAAGCTGCCTTAGCCATGAAGAAGGCTCACATCTCGGAACTTTTTTTCTCAATCCGTGCAAATCAGTGACATCCGTGGCTCCCTTTTTTGCCGAAGGCAAATCTTTTCGTGTCTCTTTTGTGGCCATTCGTGGCCACCTCCATTGCCGAAGGCTATGTAGCTCGTAACTCGTAGCTATAAAGCTTTTAGTTCTTCATAAGAAGTGGCAAAAGATACCAGCTAAACAACGTAATCAGCACCAGCGCAACAATATTCATCACCAGCCCGGCCTTGATCATTTGTTTCAAACGGATATGCCCACTCGCAAATACAATGGCATTGGGTGGCGTACCCATGGGCAGCATACTGGCGCAACTGGCGGCCAGGGTCATGGGGATACCCAACAGGAGGGGATTCATGCCGATAGAATCAGCTAATGAACAAACCACCGGCGAGAAAACGATTACCTGTGCCACATTACTCATTACTTCACTGATAAAAATGGAAAGAAAAGTAACCATAAATAGCAGGAAAATACCACCCCCTGCATACTGAGCCAGCCAGGCACCCAACTGGGTGATGAGCCCGGCTTTTTCCATGGCATCGGCCAGGGCAATTCCACCCCCAAATAATAATAAAATACCCCAGGCCAGCTCTTTGGTATCACTCCATTCCAGCAAACCTTCCGCCTTATCGGCTTCACCTGTCACAGTTGCTTTACCAGCGGGGAAAATGAAAAGGGCCAGACCACCCGTAATCGCAATCATATTATCATCCAGTTTGAACCAGGGCTGACTCAGATTGATCAGGTCTTTCAGGATCCACAGCAGGGCGGTACAACAAAACACCAGCAGTACTCTTTTCTCCGGGCCACTGAGTTTACCCAGCAGGGCAATTTCACCATGTATATGTTTGCGAGCTGCTTCACTTGAACGGATACGGTTGGGGAAAAGGACTTTTGTAGTCAGTATATACAAGGCGACCATCAGGATCAGCGCCAGGGGAGTGCACAGGATCATCCAGTCCACAAAATCTATATTGACATTATACTTCCGTTCAAAGTAACCGACAAACTGCACGTTCGGCGGAGTACCGATAATGGTAGCGATGCCTCCGAAATTGGAAGACCAGGCAATGGCCAGCATCATACTCAGGTTGAAATGCGCATAATTACCTCCTTCCTGTTTATCACCCATCACTTTTATAACAGAAAGTGCAATCGGGAACATCATCATGGTGGTGGCCGTATTGCTCAGCCACATACTGAGAAATCCAGTAGCCAGAATGAAACCAAGAATGATCCGGTTGCCACTTGTGCCTGTTGCTTTTACAATATTCAGGGCAATCCGGCGGTGGAGGTTCCATTTTTCAATGGCCAGTCCCAGCATAAAACCGCCCATAAACAAAAAGATCACTTCATTCCCATAAGAAGCTGCAGTGGATTTCATCGTATTGATCTTTAAGAGCGGAAACAAGACCAATGGCAACAAGGCCACCACCGGCATCGGCAATGCCTCCGACACCCACCAGGTGATCATCAATCCGGCCACCGCCAACACGCGGGCAGCGGGCTCTGCAACATGAAATGGATTCACGAAATATAAAAACAGGGCCACCAGTACACCGGCCAGTAAGGAAACTATTTTGACTTGAATCTTCGACAATCCTGAAATTTTGGGGTAAGATAAGTTATTTGAAAAAAAGATATCAATCGTTGCTTATGAATTGTTGCGGCCGCTTACATATGGATTGCCCTTTATAAAAAAACGGTATGGCAAAAATGCATCTTCACCGGCATAATCCACACCAATCCGTGGCCCGGCAATGATGGCCGTATCCGGTACGTTGAACCCATCATCCGCTATATAGATTCCGGTTGTAAACAGGGAACAACCAGTCAGCCGGGTCGTAATCCCCATTGCTTTGGCTGCATTTCCGGGACCGCGGGTCAGACTGAAATCAACTTTCTTTTTCCCGGTCCTGTGCAGCATCAGTTCGACCCCATTCAGTGGTTCGAGGGCCCTCAGCAGGATCGCATGCGGAATACCGGAACTATTGGTCACCACATTGAATAAGTGATGAATGCCATAACAGAGATATACATAGGCCACGCCACCTTCCGCATACATCACTTCCGTTCTGGCCGTGCGTCGTCCGCCCCAGGCATGGGATGCTCTATCCACTACCCCATTATAAGCCTCCACCTCCACAATCCTTCCCGCACAACGGATGCCATCCGGTTCAGTAACCAGTACTTTCCCCAATAAATCACGGGCTATTGCCAGTACATCATCCCGCAGGTAAAAGTCTTTACTTAGTTTATTCCGCATGATAAAAGGCTAAAAATAAGGTGGAAATCCTTTCCGTATCGCTCTGCAAAAGTCTATATTTAACCCTCAAAATAAGGCTTTGCTCAAAGAAATTGTCATTGCATTCCAATCCTGGGAAGAAGCCCGCCGCTTTATTCAACAGCATAAACTTTTCCGATGGATCATCATTCCCGGAATTGTATACGCCCTGTTGTTTATAACGGGTATGCTCTTCTTCTGGCAATCATCTGATCAGGTCATTTCCTGGATCAGCGATCAGCTGGGGGTGGAAGTCTGGTTACAGAAGGAGCGAAGTGAATGGCTGAGTTTCTTTTTTGTAATGACCGGCATGATGTTACGGCTGGTACTGGTTCTTTTTTATTTTTCGTTGTTTAAATATGCGATCCTGATCATCGGTTCCCCGCTTTTTACTTACCTGAGTGAAAGAACAGAAGCGATCATCGATGAAAAGGAACATGTCTTCAACTGGTCCTCCATCCGGAAAGATGCCAAACGTGGTATACGGCTGGCTATCCGAAACGCAGGCTGGCAAATGGTGTACCTGGTAGCCCTGATCCTGCTATCCCTCGTACCCGTAGTGGGCTGGATTACCCCGGTCATCGCCCTGTTCCTGGAGTGTTATTATTTCGGCGTGTCTATGCTTGATTATTCTTTTGCCCGGAATAATTTCAGTCTGTCACAGAGTATGGCTTTTACCGGTCGTCACAAAGGACTGGCTATTGGCAATGGGTTACTCTTTTATGCGATGCACGCCCTGATCATTCTTGCCCCGGCTTATGCTATCATTGCGGCTACCCTGAGTGTTAATAAAGTTAAAAACAGCTGAACTGATGTCCACCATTTATCTGATCCCCGCCATTTTACAGGAAGAGGGCATTGGTGCTATACCACCATCGATCACCGATGCCATCAAAACATGCCAGGTTTTTTTTGTAGAGAACGAACGAAGCACCCGACGTTATTTCAAACAATTATGGAAACAGTTCCTGCCCGGACAGGAGATCATCATTGACAACTATGAATGGGTGAATATGGCGGAACCCGGCGCAGAAGATCTGTTCCGAAAAAAAATAAATGAAGACAAGATCATTGGGATCGTAAGTGAAGCCGGATGTCCGGGTGTCGCAGATCCGGGTCAAACACTGATTGCCATTGCCCAGGCCATGAATACGCCCGTAAAGCCACTGGTAGGCCCAAGCTCTATCCTGCTGGCGCTGATGGCCAGTGGAATGAACGGTCAACAGTTTAAATTCAACGGCTACCTGCCTATTGACAATGGATTGCGGATAAAAGCGCTGAAGGAACTGGAAGCCGAATCCGCTAAGAAAGACTGTACCCAGCTATTTATTGAAACGCCGTACCGGAATAACCAGCTGATTGAAGCTGTACTTAAGAATTGTCACCCCGATACCCGTTTCTGTATAGCCGTGGATATTACCGGTCCGGCCGAATGGATTAAAACAAAATCAGTGCGGCAATGGCTGAATGAAAAAACAGACCTGCACAAACGACCAGCAATATTTTTATTACATGCCCGATGATCACTAAGGCAGGGGCGTTTCGGCTTTATTAATTTTCTGCACCGAAATCACACTATCCACCACATATTTACTCATGCCTCTCCAGGGCAGCGCACCCAGGTATTCTTTGTAATGTAATTCCATAAAAGCACCACTGTTAGACATCAGTTGCTGGGCCACTCTTTCATTCACCACGGAAAATTCAAATTCATTGGACTGAATACTTCCCGGCACTTTTGAATTATAGCCGGTCTGGATCACCCGGCCTTCATAGGTCTTGAAAACATATCCCTTTTTTACAAAGAAATTCAGTTCACCTGCTTTACTCCCTTCGCCGAAAACAAAGAAATACCGGAAGTAAAAAAACAGCGCCAGACCAATCAGTAGCAGGAGGAGGATGATCCGGAGAAAACGACGGAAACCTGATTTTTTCTTTACAGTGGGTTGGGCTAACGATTGTTCAGGTGTATTGATGGGGTTGTTGCTCATACTTAGTGTTTTATAACAAAAGTTTTTGGTCTTAAAAACCAATTATTATTATAAATTTGCGTCCAAGTTACAACCTATTCAGCCCAATGGCGAATATTCTGACACATACCAAGCAATTTGCGTTCCACGCACCCATCACCAGCGGGGTCTATTCCGTTGGATTTGATGTGTTTACCTTTTCACGGCCCCGACGTCGCCCTGTTTACTGACAGGACGAACCGCTCACCATGGTCCCTGTCAGTGAAGAATTCCCCCGAGAAAATTATTCAGGATTGGTGGCCCGTCTCATAACCAGACCGTTACAATAGTGGACAATCAACATATTATTATAAGGGTAGCGACACCTTCCGACAAGGTCTACTCTAAAACAATTACCGACGAAATGGCCGCTTCTGCCGCTGCCCGTGGTACGGGTATCGCCAAGCGTTCTCCTGATTATATTGAACAAAAAATTGATGAAGGCAAGGCCGTAATCGCCATCACCAGTCAAAATGAATGGGTGGGTTTCTGTTATATCGAAACCTGGAGCCATGGTGAATACGTAGCGAATAGTGGGCTGATCGTCGCCCCTGCTTACCGTAAAAGCGGCGTAGCCAAATCCATCAAGAAAAGAATCTTTAACCTCTCCAGGGAAAAATATCCCGAAGCCAAGCTGTTTGGCCTGACCACTGGCCTGGCCGTGATGAAAATCAACAGCGAACTCGGTTACGAACCGGTTACCTACTCCGAACTCACCCAGGACGATTCATTCTGGGCCGGCTGTAAGAGCTGTGTGAATTATGATATCCTGATCAGCAAGGACCGGAAGAACTGTATGTGTACCGCCATGCTCTATGACCCCAAAGATCATTATGAGCCGGCGGAAACCACTCAATACTTCGAGGAGAATAAAAAAGGATTTGAACGACTCCTGAAATTCAAACAATGGAAACTGCTCCGTCCCTTCCTGAAAAAGGATAAACCAAACGGCAACGGGGGAAGCAAACCCAAGTCATTGTTATATCATTTCTTTCACTAATAACTCTGCAATACCATGTCGAAAAAAGTTGTACTCGGATTTAGCGGCGGTTTAGATACTACTTACTGCGTTAAATACCTGGGTGAAGACAAGGGCTATGAAGTACACAGTATCATTGTGAATACCGGCGGCTTCAGCGAAGAAGAATTAAAAAAAATCGAAGCACATGCTTATGCCCTTGGCGTAAAAACCCATACCACCATTGATGCGGTAAAAGGCTATTATGACCGCATCATTAAATACCTGGTCTATGGCAACGTGCTGAAGAATAACACCTATCCCCTTTCTGTATCCGCCGAACGCCTGAGCCAGGCCCTGCATATAGCGGAACACGCAAAGGCCCTCAATGCCGATGCCGTGGCGCATGGCAGTACAGGTGCCGGCAACGACCAGGTGCGGTTCGATATGATCTTTCATATCATGATTCCCGGTGTGGAGATCATTACGCCCATCCGCGACCTGAAACTGAGCCGCGAAGAAGAGATCAGCTACCTGAAGACAAAAGGCGTGGACATGAATTTTGCCAAAGCCATGTACTCCATCAACAAAGGACTCTGGGGTACCAGTGTTGGCGGCAAGGAAACACTTTCTTCCAAAGGCATGCTGCCGGAAGAAGCCTGGCCTACCCAGGTAACAAAAACAGGTACCGAAGAAGTGAAACTCGGCTTTGTAAAAGGCGAACTCACTACAGTCAATGATCAGTCTTTCGGTCATCCCACTGAAGCCATTCAATACTTACAAACCATCGCCGGTGCCTATGGCATTGGCCGTGATATCCATGTAGGCGATACCATCATTGGCATTAAGGGCCGTGTGGGCTTTGAAGCCGCCGCCCCCATGCTGATTCTGAAAGGCCACCATGCATTGGAAAAACATGTCCTCACCAAATGGCAGCTGCAGTGGAAAGACCAGCTGGCTTCTTTTTATGGCAACTGGCTGCATGAAGGACAGATCCTTGATCCCGTGATGCGGGACATCGAAGCTTTCCTGAGCAACAGTCAGCAGAACGTGACCGGCGAAGTATTCATCCATCTGATGCCCTACCGCTTCCAGGTTATTGGAATTGAATCCAAGTACGACCTGATGAACAGCAAATTCGGCAAGTACGGTGAAATGAATACCGGCTTCACCGGCGATGATGTCCGCGGCTTCAGCAAGATCTTCGGGAATCAGACGAGTATATGGAATGCAGTGAACGAGAAATGAGTAATGTATAATGAGTAATCAGTAATGAGTAATGAGTACGGGAGGAAAAGTCTTTAAAGTACAGGTACATTTCCCTGAACGGAAAATTCAACCATTTAGTTCAGAACAGTCAGCTACTCATTACTGATTACTCATTATTCATTATTCATCATCGAGCTTTTTCGTCTTTCTTAAAACAATAAATTATGTCCATCAACATCGGCATCATAGGAGGCGCAGGGTACACCGGGGGTGAACTGATCCGTTTACTGATCCATCATCCGGAAGTGAATATCCGCATGATCCACAGCCGCAGCAATGCCGGCAAAGCGGTGAGCTCCATCCACCAGGACCTGATCGGGGAGACCACACTTACTTTTACCGATGACAGCAGTCCACTTGAAAAGGGAAGTATTGATGTATTGTTCCTTTGTCTTGGACATGGTGAATCCAAAAAGTTCCTGGCAGAAAATATAATCGCAGACAGTATTAAGATCATCGACCTGGCCAACGATTTCCGGTTAGCTGCTCATGCAAATGCCGGTAACCGTCAGTTTGTCTATGGTTTACCCGAACTCAATCGCGATATCATTAAGACTGCGAAAAATATTGCCAATCCAGGTTGTTTTGCCACCGCTATCCAGCTGGGTTTATTGCCATTGGCCAACGCTGGTTTACTGGCGGATATCTATACCACGGGTATCACGGGTTCCACGGGTGCGGGTCAGTCCCTTGCCGCCACTTCCCATTTCAGCTGGAGGGCCAATAATATCCAGGCTTACAAGACGCTTACGCACCAGCATCTGGGAGAGATCGGTGAATCGCTCCTGCAGTTACAACCGGTAAATGATGTGGACGTTCATTTTGTCCCCTGGCGGGGCGATTTCACCCGCGGCATCTTTATCAGTTCAACCCTGCATTGCGACGAAAGCCTGGAAGACATGTATAAACTCTTTGAGGAGTACTACAATGGTCACCCCTTTACCACCGTCAGCCGTGAACCCATTTTCCTCAAGCAGGTGGTGAACACCAATAAAGCGGTGATCCAATTGGAAAAAGCCGGCACTAAACTGGTAGTGCATTCCGCCATCGACAATTTATTGAAAGGCGCCAGCGGACAAGCGGTGCAGAATATGAACCTGGTTTGCGGATTGCCGGAGGTAACGGGATTGAAATTGAAAGCAAACTACTTTTAAGAAAAGTGGTAAGTTATAAGTTGTAAGTAATAAGTATGCAGAACTTCAAGGACCTTGTAGTTTGGGAACGAGCCCATCACTTCACATTGAAAGTGTATGAAGTGTCGCGTGCCTTTCCTAAAGAAGAAGTTTACGGCCTTACAAGCCAGCTAAAAAGAGCGGCATCTTCAATTCCCTCAAATATTGCAGAGGGTTGCGGAAAAAATTCGCAGAACGATTTCGCTCATTACCTGAACATAGCGCTCGGCTCAGCGAATGAATCCGAATATTTTCTGATTCTTGCAAAAGACTTGAAATTCTTGGAATTGCCTGTTTTTGAAACACTGTCTTCCTCAATAAATGAAATCAAAGCCATGCTCATTTCATTAATAACCAAAGTCCGTTCAAACGCTAAAAAAATTAACTTGTAACCCATAGCCGTCACTTATAACTTATAACTTATTACTTAAAACTTACAACTCTCATGAATCTATTCGATGTATATCCGATAAACGAAGTCACCATCGTAAAAGCCAAAGGCTCCTACGTATGGGACGATCAAGGCAACCAGTATCTCGATCTTTACGGCGGACATGCTGTGATCAGCATCGGACATACCCATCCGCATTGGGTGAAGCGGATTGAAGAGCAGCTGGAAAAAATTGCATTCTATTCCAACTCCATTAAAATACCCCTGCAGGTGCAGCTGGCTGAAAAACTGGGCAAAGTATCCGGTAAGGAAGACTACCAGTTATTCCTCTGTAACAGCGGTGCCGAAGCCAATGAAAATGCGCTGAAGCTGGCTTCATTTCATACGGGTCGTAAAAAAATCGTCGCCTTCAGCAAGTCCTTCCACGGACGTACTTCCCTTGCCGTGGCGGTGACGGATAATAAAAACTATACGGCCCCGGTCAATGAAACCGACAATGTGATTTTCCTGCCGTTCAATAATGGAGAGGCGCTCGAAGCCTGTTTTGAAAATGAGGGCAAGAACATTGCGGCTGTTATTATTGAAGGCATTCAGGGCGTTGGAGGAATCAATGTAGCGGATGACGCTTTCCTGCGCAGTATCCGTTCACTTTGTGATAAACACGGTGCCGTGTATATTGCCGATAGCGTACAGTGCGGTTACGGACGGAGTGGCAAATTCTTCAGTCATGACTTTGCCGGCGTAAGTGCCGATATCTATACCATGGCAAAAGGAATGGGCAATGGATTCCCGGTAGCGGGAATCATCATTGCTCCCCATATCAAACCCAAACATTTCCAATTGGGTACTACGTTTGGTGGTAATCACCTGGCTTGTGCGGCCGCATTGGCGGTACTGGAGATCATTGAAGAAGAAAAACTGATGGGCAATGCGGTTATGATCGGCAAATACCTGCGGGACGAACTGAATGCCATTCCTGAACTGAAAAATGTCAGAGGACGCGGACTCATGATTGGTTTTGATGTACCGGACGAACTGAAGGACCTGAAGAAGAACCTGCTCTGGAAGCAAAAGATCTTTACCGGGGAAGCCAAGCCCAATGTGATCCGCCTCTTACCTTCCCTTGGTTTAAAGAAAAAAGACGCCGAACAATTTATCGAATCCATAAAAGAGGAGATCAATCTTCTCGTTTCAACCCCTGCCAGCTGATATGAAAAATTTCGTTTCCGTTCATGATGTAAACAATATTGACGCCCTGGTACAATGTGCCCTGGCCCATAAAGCCAACCCGTTGGCGAATAAAACACTTGGCGCCAATAAGCGTATTGGGTGTTTGTTCCTGAACCCCAGTATGCGCACCCGTCTGAGTACACAGATCGCGGCACAGAACCTCGGTATGGAAGCCATTGTCTTCAATGTAGGCAGTGAAGGCTGGGCCCTTGAGTTTGAAGAAGAAGCCATCATGAGTGGTACTTCCGTAGAACACGTGAAAGATGCCGCCCCCGTCTTTGGAAAGTATTTCGATATCCTGGCCATCCGCACCTTCCCCTCATTAAAGAACCGGGAAGACGATTACAGCGAATTATATATCAAACAATTTATCAAATACGCAGGCATCCCGGTACTGAGCCTGGAAAGTGCCACCCTGCATCCCTTGCAGTCACTCACCGATATCATCACGATCACCGAAACGCTGCAGGAAAAACCGCTGAACCGCAAACCGAAGATCGTATTGAGCTGGGCTCCGCATGTGAAGCCCCTTCCTCAATGTGTGGCCAACAGTTTTTCCCAATGGGTGAATGCCTGGGGACAGGCGGACTTTGTGATCACGCACCCGGAAGATTATGAACTGAGTGAGGAATTTACCAAAGGAGCCACGATTACCCATAACCAGGAAGATGCATTGAAAGATGCCGACTTTGTCTATGTAAAGAACTGGAGTACGTATACGGATTACGGAAAAATCTATGAGAGCGATCCGAAATGGATGCTCACCAATAAAAAACTCGAGACCACCAACAACGCCAAAGTCATGCATTGTCTGCCGGTGCGCCGTAATGTGGAACTGAGTGATGAGATCCTTGACGGACCCAACAGCATTGTGACCCTTGAAGCCGGCAACCGGGTATGGGCGGCGCAGGCGGTATTGGAACAACTTTTAACCACCAATGGATAAACTCTATATCATAAAGATCGGGGGCAACATCATTGATGATGATGCCAAGCTCGCGGCTTTCCTGCGCGACTTTGCCGCCATTGAGGAGAAAAAGATACTCGTGCACGGAGGTGGCAAGCTGGCCACCCGCCTGGCGGAAAAGATGGGCATTGAACAACAGCTGGTGGATGGCCGCCGGATCACCGACGCTGAAACCCTGAAGATCGTGACCATGGTGTATGCAGGTTTTATCAATAAGAATATCGTGGCTGCCCTTCAGTCAAATCAATGCAATGCTATTGGACTATGCGGAGCCGATGGCGACGCAATCCTGGCGCATAAACGTCAGCACCCTGTATTGGATTATGGATTTGTCGGGGATGTGGATAGCATCAATACCGACCTGATCAGCACCCTGCTGAATAAAAATATTTCCATTGTATTTGCACCTATCACCCATGATCAGCAGGGACAGTTACTCAATACCAATGCCGACACCATTGCCCAGGAGATCGCCAAAGGAATGAGCGGCTTTTATGATACGGAACTGATCTACTCCTTTGAAAAGAGCGGCGTATTGCTGGATGCCAATGACGACAACACGGTGATCCCGGAGATCAGACCTTCCTATTACCAGGAACTGAAGGCAAAGAATAAAATATTTGCCGGAATGATCCCCAAACTCGACAATGCCTTTACCGCCCTGAACAGCGGCGTAAGCAAGGTAATCATCGGCAAAGCCGAACAACTGTCCGAACTTTTACAAGGAAAGGCAGGTACAAGTATTTTACATGAACAGTGAACTAACCATATTACAAACCAACGCCATTGATCTGCTGAAAGAGCTGATCGCCACCCCTTCCTTCAGTAAACAGGAAGACCAGACCGCCGGCATTCTCTGCCGTTTTATTGGTGAACGGGATATCGTTCATACGCGGGTAGGGAACAATGTTTTTGCGCTTAACAAATTCTATGATGAGCAAAAACCAACAATCTTACTGAACTCACATCATGATACCGTAAAGCCCAACCCACAGTATACCAAGGATCCGTTTTCCCCCATTATGGAAGATGGTAAGTTATTCGGCCTGGGCAGTAATGATGCCGGAGGGTGCCTGGTTTCCCTGCTAGCGGTGTTCCTTCATTTTTATGAGCAAGAGAATGGCAAGTACAACGTGATCTTTGCCGCCACTGCGGAAGAAGAGATCAGCGGCACCGGTGGGATCGAATACACACTTCCTTATTTACCCAAGATTGATAGTGCCATTGTAGGAGAACCCACCCAGATGCAGATGGCGGTAGCTGAACGCGGACTGATGGTACTCGATTGTGTGAGTCATGGTAAAGCAGGTCATGCTGCCCGTAACGAAGGAGAGAATGCGATCTATAAAGCACTGAAGGATATCAGCTGGTTCAACAGCTACCAGTTGGATAAAATATCTCCCTTACTCGGTACCTCCAAAATGAGCGTGACCGTCATTGAAACGGAGAACAAAGCCCATAATGTGGTACCAGCGGTCTGTAAATTTGTGGTCGACACACGGGTAAATGAACTCTATAGTTTTGAAGAAGTGATTGAACTCATCAAAGCCAATGTGAACTGCGAAGTTAAACCCCGCAGTACCCGGTTACGCTCCACTTCCATTGCGCTGGATCATCCGTTGGTAAAAGCAGGCACATCACTGGGAAGAACCTACTATGGTTCACCCACCACTTCCGACAAAGCCCTGATGCCGTTCCCGGCACTGAAGATGGGCCCTGGTGATTCAGCCCGCAGCCATACCGCCGATGAGTATATCTTTATTGAAGAAATCAGGGAAGGGATCGCCCTCTATATTAATCTCCTAAATCAGGTATTATGAAACTCTGGCAAAAAGATACCGCCTCCTTGAAGGAAGTAGAAGTATTTACCGTGGGTCGTGATCGTGAATTCGATCTGCTGCTCGCTCCCTTCGATATCCTGGGCAGTATCGCGCATGTCACTATGCTGGAAACTGTAGGGCTACTGACTCCGGAAGATAAAAACAGCATCGTTGCTGCACTGAGAGAAATTTATTTAACGACTTCCCCCACTCACCACTCACCACTCACCATTCACCCCGACGTCGAAGACATTCACTCCCAGGTAGAACTCCTGCTCACCCAGAAACTGGGCGATGCCGGTAAAAAAATTCACTCGGCCCGCAGCCGCAATGACCAGGTGCTGGTGGATGTGAAATTATTCCTGCGTCACGAACTGGAAGGACTGGTCCATCATATCCAGCCCTTATTTGAATTATTACAAACTCAGAGCGAGAAATTTAAAGATCACTTGTTCCCCGGATATACGCACCTGCAACTCGCCATGCCTTCTTCCTTTGGTTTATGGTTTGGCGCTTATGCCGAAAGCCTGGTGGATGACCTGGTCACGGTTAAAGCAGCTTACGAAGTAGTTAATAAAAATCCATTGGGTTCTGCAGCCGGCTATGGTTCTTCCTTCCCTATCAACCGGACCCTGACCACGGAGTTACTCGGCTTTGAAGCGATGAATTATAATGTGGTGTATGCACAGATGGGAAGAGGTAAAGCTGAACGCATTGTTGCACAGGCGCTGGCGAATGTAGCCGAGACGCTGGCCAGACTGAGTATGGATGCCTGCCTCTATCTCAATCAGAATTTCGGTTTTATTTCTTTCCCGGCCGAACTGACCACGGGAAGCAGTATCATGCCACATAAAAAGAATCCGGATGTATTTGAACTGATCCGCTCGCATTGCAACCGGATCAAGGCCCTGCCCAACGAGATTTCGATGATGACCACCAACCTGCCCTCCGGTTATCACCGCGACCTGCAGCTGCTGAAAGAACACCTGTTCCCGGCTTTCAAAACCCTGAAAGATTGTATTGAAATGACCGGACTGATGCTGAGCAATATTGAAGTAAATAAAGCGATCCTTGCGGATGAAAAATATAAATACCTCTTCAGTGTGGAAGAAGTCAATAAGCTGGTGAACCAGGGCATGCCGTTCCGTGACGCTTACAAGAAAGTAGGTCGGGACATTGAAGCCGGACAGTTCACCTATGACACTTCTGTCAATCATACCCACGAAGGCAGCATCGGCAACCTGTGTACCGCAGAAATCAAAGCCTTGATGAATCAGGTGCTGAGCGGGTTTCCGTTTGAGAAAGTGAGGAAGGCAGTGGGGAAATTGGTGAGTGGTGAGTAGTGAGTGGTGAATGGTTCACTAAAGCAATAGATACTTAAAACACAGAACCTTCCGGTAACCGGAGGGTTCTGTGTTTTCTTTCTGTTCAGTCAGCCAAGGCCTTCTCGCTTCTAGCTTCTTGCTTCTAGCCTCTCTTATACACCTCCTTAAAATGACGCTGCATACTCCGCAAACGGGCATCCTCATCCAGCACCGTCCAGCCAAACTGTTCATAGAGTCCCTGTGCATCACGGGTCATCAGCATCCAGCGGCGAAGGCCTTGTAATTCGGGGTGCGACTGGATCACTTCCATCAGCCATTTGGATAAGCCCTGGCCACGATATTCTTCCAGTACAAATACATCAGCTAAATAGGCAAACGTGGCTTTATCCGTTACCAGCCGGGCAAAACCAATCTGCTTGTTGCTTTTATACAAGCCAAAACAGAGTGAATTGGATAGTGCCTTTTCAACCGTTTCCAATGGAATTCCTTCCGCCCAATAGGATTCTTCTGACAGATATTTATGAATGACTGTCAAGTCCAGTTCCCCCGGATCAGTACTGACCTTGTAATCACCCTTTTCTTTTATATAATACGCCATACTCATCTTTCTGCCTTTTCAAATTATCAGCGTCTTCGTTCCTTCTCGCCTCTAGCTTCTCGCTTCTCGCCTTTTCCTTCCTTCTCGCTTCTAGCTTCTTACTTCTAGCTTTTCTCCTCTCTTACAATCCGTACTTATCCACCAGGTAAATCAGCGCTGCCATATTCACCGCACCCAGTTCCAGTTCTCTTTTATTCACCGCCTCAAACACATCGCTGCGGGCATGGTGGATATCAAAATAACGTTGCGTATCCGGATTGAGACTGGCCAT
>DAORKK010000064.1:0-16229 GCA_035439525.1 Chitinophagaceae bacterium | reverse complement strand
ATCTATTATTTTAAAATAATTATTCTTTAAAGAACAAATTCCGGCGAAATACCCCTTCTATTTCCTTCAATATCAATGGGTCGGGCATGTCCGGATTATTCAATTCTGCCAAAAGAGCTATAATCCCCATAGCCTGTATCCTGCAGCCACAGGATTCTTCCCCCTTTTATACAGGAGAAATAGGCATTATACGTCTTTGGCTTTTTCTCAATATCTGAAAACCACAGCTGCCAGTTATTTATATGTTTATAAGCACCGTTCGCATTGACCTGTTCCACACTCGTCCGGATACCCGTGCCGCCACTGGCTACCACCAGGTGCCATTTGTACTTTTTACTTTTGTCGAATGTAAACGTGACACGGGAAGCATAAGTAGTCGAGCCGGTATAAATTCCTGTATATACATTATAGTAACTGGAAGAACCGGAGAAATCGTTGGACCACTTACCTGGAAGGTCTTGCTCCCCTACTGCAAACTTGTTATAAGCAGCCAGTTTCATCAGTGGTTCCCATTCGGAAAAATAGCTATCCGGGTTATTGATACCAAAGGCATTGACAAAGCTTTGCTTATCCTTCGTAATGATTTCAATCCAGCCGGTTCTTGCCTTTTCAAAAAGCGTCACCCAAACATCCTGGCCGGTTTGATTATCCCGGAGAAGGCCTCCTGCAAAATGAGGTGGCTCATAGGACATGCTGTAATTCAGCATTTCATAATTCCGGAGATTGCTGTACCGGGGTGCCACTAAGAGATTCCAGAATAAACGGGTTTTTTCATCCTGCTGCGAGATATTCTTCTTTTCTTCTTCCCGGGGGTAATGCAGCAATACCCGGATATCCCCTTTTACCACTTCCACCCAGTCCTCCTTCACCACACTCGTCCAGCCGTCATCAAAATTGGAAGTATTAAACTGAAAGCCCGTAACCATCGGTGCCGGTAGTTGTACTTGTTGAACAACTGATACCGGTGTCGGCGGTTGCACCGGGTTGCTGACGGGAGTGATCGATGCCGAAGACAGAAACTCGTTGATCACCGATTCAAATCCGGCAGGATCATTGGTCATCGCCAGCAGGCTGGCGCAACGCTGCCCTTCTGAATAGGTTTTCAGTATGACGGTTATATTCTTGTTATCAAAAATGAATTGTCCGGTTCCTGAAACAACAGACCATCCGTTCTCCGTTACAGGTTCAGTCATCACCGGCACCCCGGCTCCCGGATTCGCCGCTACTATCAGGTCATTCCATTCCTTATTGAAATCATCGCGGAGATTGCCGATTCCCACTGTACTTTTATATAAAAAAAACCGGCACCAGGTTTTCTGCTGCTGGTTGATCTTTGTGAAATTGATATTTGATTGAACAGCTTCATCCTTCGTCCAGCCTTCCGGAACAGTGACTGTAAAAACATCAAATGTCACGGGTTGAGCAAAAGAGCTGAAGCTTGCCAAAACAAATAAAACGAACAGATACTT
This sequence comes from Chitinophagaceae bacterium, assembly GCA_035439525.1. Classification (GTDB taxonomy): domain Bacteria; phylum Bacteroidota; class Bacteroidia; order Chitinophagales; family Chitinophagaceae; genus JJ008. The sequence continues at coordinate 14,760 of DAORKK010000064.1, read as the reverse complement.
TTTCATATACTAATTATTTAGCCAGCAAACTGCGCAGGTATTCAAAAGAAAGTGCTTTTCTTAGTCCTTCAATATTTTTTTCAAAGACCTTATTTCCCACACTGTATTTATACTTAACGGAAATAAACTGTGCCGTGGATTTCGGGAGTCCCTTTTTATAATAGCTTAAATCAGGTACGACCGGATAAAAGGCTGAACGTTCACCCTCCTTCAGAAAACCGGTGAATCGTTCTTCGTCATTCCGGTTACAGACCGCCCGTTGCGACAAGTCCTTTTCCGGCTGCTGCAATTGCTCCTTCACGTTGTCGAGGTATTTGTGTAAAACTTCGCCTGACTGAATTCTATTTTCCAGCCGGGTTTTGACCAACAGCAGAAATTCTTTACGGGAGAGATAACGGAACGGCAGGGAATCACCACGGGTAATCAACCAGTTTTCCTCTTTTATGTTCCCGTTATCCGATGTTTCAGTACCCATATAAATGGCACCGTCCTTTAATTCCGGTTTCTTAAACAGCCGCAGGTATCCCCGGAAATGATCAGCCGGCAACGGAGCTGCATACAGATGGTCCATCGTGAACAATTGGTTGAAAGCCACCACCACATTGGTCGCACTGGAATATTCCACATAGTAGCCTTTTGGCGAATCATCACAGAGATAGCGGAGGAGATACATGGAGAGGTTAAAAGGATCTGCCACGTAACCGCTGCTACGGTCTTTATTCCAGGAAGTACTGTAAACGATTTCCAGCCCGGCGGGTATATGCTGCCCGCTGACTTTCTGCTGGATACCGGTCATGTGTGCTTTTTCTTTTACCAGATCAGCTTTAGCAATATTCCGGATTGTCCCCTGGATACCCGATTTCCATTTACCGGTTTTTGCGGCCATGGCTTCTTCGGAACATTTTTGGCCAGCCAGCAGCTGCCATCCGAGTAGTAAAAGAAATAAAGTGCCGATTTTCATTTTGGTTGTAAACGAGGGTAAAATCGTTACCCAGACAAAAATGAAACATTAAGAATCGTGTCGGCTCCTGTAAAAGAGGGATTTTTACTCAGTTTGAGTTTTAAACTTCCTGAATAAGATGCAGGCAGGCTGAAAATTGCTTTTTTAAGAAAATCACAATGCACCACCTACGGGGTGAGACGGGCATCTGCTTACACAATGAAGCTACCGACAATGCACCCCTACGGGGTGGAACACATTGGTCACTATTTAAACCTTAATCCTGAGAAGCAATTCTACTTGTTGTACGATTTAATGAAACGCTTCTTTCACCCCGTAGGGGTGCATTATTGGTAGCAATAATATCGGCTGTACCGGATTGACGTTTCACCCCGTAGGTGGTGTATTGTGAATACCAACGTAAACAAAACATCCGATTTCAATCATCCTCACAGCTCTTCAGCCACGCTTTGATCCCCGCCACAATGGCTTTTGCCACGTCTTTACGGAACACCGGATCTTTAATCAGCAGTTCATCTTCCTTATTACTTAAGAAGGCGACTTCCACCAGGCAGTTAGGGTACTGGGTAGGACCGCTGAGGGCGAAATTAAAGCTGCCGATATTGCCGAATTCGGGAAGACCAAGCTTCAGCATCTCTTTGTAGATATATTGAGATAAGGGACGGAAACCAATATACCGGTAATAGGTACTCGTACCCCGTATGCTGTCTTTGGATGAAGAGTTAAGATGTATGCTGATCAGAAAATCCGGATCTTCCTGCTGCAGCATCATAATGCGGTCGGGCATATTGTAAGAAGTGTCTTTCTCGCGGGTCATTAACACCGCTGCTTTTTCTTCAAGGAGGGCCTGCTGCAATTCTTTTGCAATCAGTAATGTATAATTTTTCTCCAGGATCTTTGTTTGTTTGCCGGACGCCCCGTTATTATCTCCGCCATGTCCGGCATCCACCGCCACCCGCATATGCTGCAATTGTAAATAAGTTGGCTGCCGCTTTATCCGGATCACGAGCTTCCTGTTATCGTAGTAGATATGATACCCCCAATGCTGCGGATGTTTTAATTCAATGATGATCCGGAACAGATCATCCTCGGGTTGTTCGTGATACACGTTTTTAATTTCCTTTGCCGAACTGAGCTGGGTGATCCAGTTGGTATTATTCGTCACCCCGAATACCTCTACTACAATACGGGATGGACTGATCTGCTGTATGCTCCGGTAGGGCAGTTTTTCTTCTAATGGCAACACCACATAATCATAACGGTCATCACCCCATACTTTCCAGCTATTACTCAGGTAGTAAGGAGCAGTGATAAGACTATCGTATCGTATAAAACTGGTCTTCGGTAAATACGCCAGGTGATTAGCCGATAACTGCACTTTATAGTTGATAATGGTACTGTCGATCACCTTTACGAGGATGCCGGTATCGAGATAAGTCATTTTAGCCCCACCCAGGCGGTCGGATCCCAGTCCGTATTCGAGATAAGGAAGTACGCCATTGGTACGGCCAACCATAAAATCAGGTAAAGGGGACTGTGCATGAGCGGAAAGAGTGAATAAGACCAGGCTTAAACGGAAAAATCGTAACATACCAGAAAGATAGGATAAAAACCCTTTTTCCAGGTGCGCCGTATTAATACGGACGGGTAACACAGTTTTACTGAATTTTCATGTAAACTCTTCTATTTAAGCACTATATATATCAATTGGCCGTTAATATTGCAGAATAATTCAATACCTGAACCGGTATCGTTGACCTTATCCTGGAAAAACCTATTGACATGAACTGGTATTCAATCATGGGCCTTGTTTCATCCTTTGTATTAGCTGGCCCGATATTATTAATCCTTACCCTGGGACTCGCCCGTTACCGGAGCTTCCCCATACTGCTGTTATATTACTGCTCCGTACTGGCCTATAACCTGATTACCGAAAAGTATATTCCGGTCAGTTTCACCGTTGAACAGAACTGGGGTTTTATCAACAACCTGGCCGATGCACCCATGCTGATCCTGTTTCTTTCCTATTTCAGTCCTTCAAAAATATTTACCCAGCGGTTAAAACTGGTGGCTGTCAGCTTCATCCTGTTTGAAGCCATTGTAATCAGTATCGTTGGCTTTAACCTGGATGCGATCACGATCATTATCGGACCAGGTCTGTTGATTGTATGCGGGCTTTGTTTGTTTTTCTTTATCCGTCATACCAAACAGGCCATTGAAAACCGGAAAGCCACGGGGAAAGCGTTAATCGTTACTTCCCTGCTGTTTGGATATGGCTGTTATTTCTTTATATACCTGATGTACTATGTATTTAAAGCACAAAACGATGCCAATGGTGTGCCCAACGAGCAATATGTGAATGATACATTCCTGGTATTCTTTATCTCTACTTCCCTTTCTGCCTTCCTGATGTGCTTCGGGCTGGTAGTAGAACAAAAAAGAATCCGCAAACTAAAGGAACTGATGGTGACCCGTAGGGAATTATCCAGTCTCTATAAAGAAACAAAAAGGGCTGTCCCGTTAAGAACAGCCATGTTGGATTTCGACCGGGAACAGTGGAATTAGAAGCAGTATTTCCCTGCAGCAATCATCTGATCAGCGATCCGGCGACGGGCATCCTTTGTATTAAAGGGTTCTGCTTTAGTAAACCTTTTCAATCCGATCAGGATCATCTTCTGCTCATCCCCGTCTGAAAATGAATTAATCGCGTCTTTCCCTGATTTGTTCACGCGGTCGGCCGCATCATACAGATAAGTGCGCATCATATCCAGGTAGACCTGGCTGTTTGCCTCTCCTTTCTCTTCCACCATCTTCATCACCCGCAGCAGCACACTTTCCGCATTGAAGGTTTCAATGGCCATATCGGAAATATTCATCAGGATTTCCTGTTCATTTTCAATCTTCATCATCAGTTTCTGTACAGCAGCTCCAGATGCCATCAGAATTGCCTTCTTCAGGTTGGCAATCAGTTTGCGCTCGGCGGCAAATGGGGTATCATCCTCGCTGAAATCAGGAATACTCATCAGTTCCTTCTGTACCCCCATGGCCGGACCCATCAGATCCAGACGACCACCCATGGCTCTTTTCAGGGTCATATCAAGAATAAGGAGACGATTGATCTCATTGGTACCTTCATAGATCCGGTTGATCCGGCTGTCGCGATAAGCGCGGGAAGCATTATACTCGGCGCTGAATCCATTACCTCCATGTACCTGTACGCCTTCGTCCACTACATAATCGAGTACTTCGCTGCCATATACTTTCAGCATGGCACATTCAATGGCATATTCTTCGGCACCACCGAGCAGGGCTTCGCTGAAAGGTTTGCCGGATGCCAGCAATTCATGTTCTTTCTCATCAATCCACTTGGCGGTACGATACAGTGCCGACTCGGCCACATAAATACGAATGGCCATTTCAGCCAGTTTATGTTTAATGGCACCGAAATTGGAAATAGGCTGTTTAAACTGTTCCCTGGTTTTTGCATACTCAACGGTTCCGCTGAGTGATTTGCGGGCACCACCGATCGCCGCAGCACAAAGTTTCAGACGACCGATATTCAGAATATTAAAAGCAATCCGGTGTCCTTTTCCCACTTCACCAAGCAGGTTCTCTGCGGGAACTTTACAGTCCTGGAAGTATAACTGTACTGTAGAAGATCCTTTGATCCCCATCTTTTTTTCTTCGGGTCCCTGGGTAAATCCTTCCGTACCGCGATCAACGATAAAACCAGTAAACTTATCACCATCCACTTTGGCAAACACCGTATACACCTGGGCAAAACCGCCATTGGTGATCCAGCATTTCTGGCCGTTGAGGATATAATATTTTCCATCCTCACTCAGTTTGGCCGTGGTCTTGGCACCCAGAGCATCACTACCACTATTGGGTTCGGTCAGTCCATAAGCTCCGGCCCATTCGCCAGTAATCAGTTTGGGGATGTATTTTTCTTTTTGTTCCGGCGTTCCAAAGTAGAGAATTGGTAAGGTACCAATTCCCGTATGCGCGGCGATGGCAACGGAAAAAGAGTGACCCGCACCGAGGTACTCATTGATAATCGTTGAGGTGACAAAATCCTTCCCGAGTCCGCCGTACTCTTCCGGAAAAGAGGTCGCCAGCAATCCCTGTTCACCAGCCTTGGTTACCAGCGATTTCATCAAACCCGGTTCCAGTGAATCAATACGGTCGAGATTGGGATACACTTCTGCATCCAGGAACTGATTACACATATCCCGGATCATCAGTTGTTCTTCGGTGAATCCTTCTGCGGTGAATGTTTCTGCGGGTGTAGATTCCTTGATCAGCCATTCTCCACCTTTCAGTGCTTTCCTGGTTTCTGTTGCGGTACTCATAATGAGGCGTTTTAGAAGTTATATGTTTAAAATGGTTGGGCTTATTTCAGATTATCATACACGATCTGCAATACTTCCTTACAGATATCCACTTTGTCGGCCGGAACAGTCTCCAGGGCTTCATTCAGTGTTTCTTCAGCCAGTGCCATGGTATCTTCCTGAAGTTTTTGGGCCTGTTTGGTCAGGTAAATCATATTGATCCGGCGGTCACTTTCCGAAGCCACCCTTTTTACGAGGTTCAGCTTTTCCAGGTTGTCCACCAGGCGGGTGATACTTGGCTTATCCCGGAAAGTGGCATTACATAATTCCTGCTGACTGATCCCCTCCTGTTTCCATAAATGATACAATAGACTCCATTGCTCGATCGTGATATTCAGTCCGGCCGTATTAAATTTTTTCTGCAGTCTGCGGGCGATGGCGGTTGACGCTTTACCAGTGATAAAGCTGTACAGCTCGCCTCGTTTAAATTGGTTGTTTGGCATATAGTTGTTTGTGCAACTATTCAAATATATGAAAAATCCTCATTCCGGAAAAACCTTAACTGTTTCTTTTTTGTGAACAACTAAGTATATGTACTTAAATTTCTTAAATCCATACCTTTTAATTTTAATGTGTCCCGCCCGGGGCAGACTCTGATTGCTGGCTTTCTCCGTCCCTGAATACTACCCAAAAATTGTTATATGAATAAAACATGTTTCTGCCTGTTACTGGTATTATTCTGCACGTCCCTGCAATCACCTCTCTCAGCGCAGAAAAAGGTGGTCGTAATGGGTTCATCCACCGCCATGGGTTCAGCAGCCACTTCTTCTGCATTAAGCTGGGTTGGCCGGATGCGGACGCATTACCAGAACAATGCAACCGATGGGGTGGATACCAGCTTTCTCCTGGTTGGGGGTTATGGTTATGTTACCTATAATCAGATGCCCGGCAGCTTTACCCCTCCCCCCGGGCGGCCACCGCATATTCCAGGATACAATGTGGACCAGGCATTAAGTCTGGCCCCTGATATTGTCATCATTAATTTACCAAACAATGATGTGGCATCCGGATTTACAAAAAAAGAAGTCATGGACAACCTTCGATACCTGTATTCATACATTTTGTCCAATGGCACAACCGGCATCCAGTGTTATATCTGCACCTCACAACCCCGGAATGACCTCCCCTTTGCCCAGCGGGATTCACTGCGGACACTAAAGGATTCAATTCTTTTAAATTTTGGAAATTATGCCATTAATTTCTGGGATGACCTGGTAACCAATGACGGCCAGTATTTACTTAAAGATGAAGTCCGGCATATCGGTTTTCCGGATGCCGACTACCACCTCAACAATCAGGGACACCAGGTGATTTTCCAGGAAGCACGGGACAAAAACATATTTAGCCCCAACATACTGCTCCCCGTGATTTTTAAAACCTTTCTGGCACAAAAGCATGGTACACAAAGCCGGCTCAGCTGGCAGGTGGACGCAGAAGAAGCATTTACCATTTACCAGGTTGAACGAAGTACGGACGGACAACATTTTTCTACTCTCCATACCAGGCAGGCACAGGCAGGCAGTGGCCAGGTAAGTTATACCTGGACCGATGAACAACCGGCTATCGGAAAAAACCTGTACCGGATTAAAATAACTGAAAACAATAGGGTACGTTATTCCCCGGTTATGGCTGTAATTTTTGAGGAAAGGGAAATTACAATTGATAAACTTTACCTGAATACCGGTTTTAACGCATTGGTTATGGAAATACATTGCCGGAAATCACAAAAAACACAGATCAGTATACGTAACACCCTCGGTGTGATTACAGACCAATTCACGTATACTATAACAGCTCTCTATACGACCCTGAAAATTCCTTTAACACTTACCAGTTCAGGTTTATACTTTATTACGGTGACAGACGAAAATGGAAAGTCCTGTTCAAAGGCTTTTTTCCGTTGATTTTCTGACAGCATAACCGTAAGACTGAAAGAAGACCTGTATCTTCAATACCTGATACAATGAAACAACAGGTAATAACGTACAGGTCTTCTTCCATTCATTTCACCGTAGAAGGGCAAGGCGAAAAAACAATGGTTTGCCTGCACGGGTATGGAGAATCCGCGAAAAATTTTGAATTCCTGCAGCACTATGCAGACAACCTCTCTTTTACCATTATTGCGATTGATCTTCCCTTTCATGGACAAACAGAATGGCGGGAAAAAGAGCCCCTGTACGCCGATGATCTCAACTCTATTATCGAAAGCATTATACAGGTTACCTCAGGCAGCAACCATATACCGTATATGCTTACAGGTTTCAGCCTCGGCGGCCGGCTGGCCCTTTCCTGTTATCAATCAGCCCCCGAACGAATCGAAAAACTGGTACTGATTGCCCCCGATGGCTTAAAAGTGAATGGCTGGTACTGGTTTGCCACCCAAACATGGGCCGGGAACCAACTTTTCGCTTTAACGATGAAAAAGCCTTACTGGTTCTTTGGCCTGTTAAAACTCATGAAGAAACTCAACCTGGTTAACCACAGTATTTTTAAATTCGTAAATCATTATATCAGTGATGACTCAGTCAGGCATTCCCTGTATCTGCGCTGGACACAATTAAGAAAATTAAAACCTGATTTATCCCTGATTAAAAAACAGATTTGCGAGCACCATACGCCTGTCCGTCTCTTATATGGCAAACACGACCGCATCATTGTAACATCAGTAGGCCATAAATTCAGGGCCGGAATTGAGTCCTGCTGTACCCTCCGGGAAATCAATTGCGGTCACCAGGTGCTGCATGAAAAACATAGTAAAGAAATCCTGAACGCTATTCAGCAATGATTAGTTTTGTCCCAGCCGCATGATCCTGCTTATTCTCACTTGTATATTATTCATTGGGTACAGCCTCCTGCTGTTCCGTTTCCGCCAATCCTGGAAACAATTGGCATTATATCAACCCAATCATACCGCCTCCACCCGGATCAGTTTGATTATCCCTGCCCGTAACGAAGAGACCAATATCGGTCCCTTGCTCAGCGCCTTACAGCAACAAAGCTATCCGGCCTCCCTGACTGAAATCATAGTGGTGGACGATCATTCCACTGACCGTACCGCAGAAATCGTTCAATCCTTCCCGGCAGTGATCCTGATCCGGTTACAGGAAGAAGGCATCAATTCCTATAAAAAGAAAGCGATTGAAAAAGGGATTACCGCCGCCACCGGTGAACTGATCGTAACCACCGATGCGGATTGTATACCCGGGCGGGACTGGTTAAGCACCATGGCGGCCTTTAAAGAAGAAAAACAAGCCGTATTTATTGCCGCACCCGTAGTATTCAGCCATAATCAGTCTATCCTTCAAGGATTTCAGGCGCTCGATTTTCTCGTACTTCAGGGAATCACCGCAGCTGGCGTACACAGCCGTTCCTTAAGTATGTGCAATGGGGCAAATATGGCGTATACCAAAGACGCATTTATGGCAGTAGATGGATTTAAAGGAATCGATCAGCTCGCTTCCGGGGACGATATGCTGCTGATGCATAAGATCAGTACTGCTTTCCCCGGGAAAACACATTACCTCCAGTCTCAAGACGCCATCATCAGCACGGCACCCATGCAAAGCTGGTCCGCCTTTTTTAATCAACGGATCCGCTGGGCCAGCAAGGCCAGGAGTTATTCGGATAAACGAATCTTTGCGGTGCTCCTGCTAGTGTATCTCTTTAATCTCAGCTTCGCTGTTTCATTCATCGCCGGTTTTTGGGAACCCCGATACTGGTTACTCCTTGCCGCCGCCTGGATCGGCAAGACCCTGGTGGAACTCCCCTTTGTCTATGGCGTGGCCGGCTTCTATGGTAAACGATCCCTGCTCAACTGGTTCTTTCTTTTTCAACCCCTTCATATTCTCTATACAATCAGTTCCGGTTTGCTGGGTCAATTCGGAACGTATGAATGGAAGGGGAGAAAAGTAAAATAAGTATCTTTCACCGGTATGGATTCCTCTCCCACTTTCCAACAAGCCGCCTGGCGGCGACTGAAAAAAAACAAAGGCGCCGTCCTGGGACTGGTGGTGATTGTATTGTCCGTACTGGTTGCCGTTTTTGCCTATTTCATTGCCCCGGATTCCTCTCCCTATGCTAATAGAATCATCCTGGAGATCGGTGGTGAAAAACCCGGCAGTTCCCGTGAATTTGTCAAAGTGAAAAAAGAGAAAGAGGTGGAAGCAAAAGGCTTCTTCTCCCAACTCGCAGGTGGAAAGGAGGACAAATATTATTATGTCCCCATCACCGCACATGAAATAAAAGGAGATAGCATCATTGTTCAGAAATATATCGATGAAGGTTTAACCGAACGCATCGCCTATCCACTTTCTCAAACGGCGCCGGCGCCTGTAGTCAAAATGAAATTCATCACCGGCACAGATAAATACGGTCGTGATATTCTGAGCCGGATCATTGTTGGCACCAGAGTGAGTTTAAGTGTGGGACTGATCACCGTCATCATTTCCCTCAGTATCGGTTTACTGCTGGGATCACTGGCCGGCTTCTACCGGGGCAAAACGGATGAGGTCATTATGTGGTTTATCAATGTGATCTGGAGTATTCCCACTTTATTACTGGTCTTTGCCATTACCCTCGCCCTGGGAAAAGGATTCTGGCAGGTATTCATTGCCGTTGGTCTGACCATGTGGGTGAATGTGGCCCGCCTAGTCCGTGGCCAGGTGTTGGCCGAACGGGAGAAAGAATATATTGAAGCGACCAGGGCCCTCGGCTTTTCCGATATAAGAACCATCGTTCGTCACGTATGGCCCAATATCATGGGACCTGTGATGGTGATTGCCGCTTCCAATTTTGCCTCTGCGATTGTGATTGAAGCGGGGTTGAGTTTCCTCGGTGTAGGCGTACAACCCCCCATGCCCAGCTGGGGACTCATGATCAAAGAGAATTATAATTTCATCATTACGCAGAATCCAATGCTGGCCCTGGCCCCGGGGTTTGCTATCATGCTGCTCGTACTGGCCTTTAATCTTTTTGGAAACGGGCTGAGAGATGCCCTGAATGTAAGAGGGCGTGTTTAATTAAGGGGCATCTACTGTTTTATTCTTTCGTGTCTGCAGATCCACTGTGATCAGCAGTGATAAACACAAAAAGAAAAGACTCCCGACTTTATCCGTCTCAATCAGATCACTCAGGCAGTTCACCGTAATGATCATCACCAACATTACCCCTGTAACCATCGATGTGGTTTTATAAAACGGATCCATTGTCCGGTGCCAGAGATGCTGGGCATACCAGAGCATGGCTCCCAGTAAGAGTAAAAAGAAAAACAGTCCCGGGTATCCCTGTTCAATCACTGTCAGCAGAAAATAATTATGTACGGTGGAATGTTCCGGATTATCACTCACCCAGGTTTTGAAAGCCGGTACCCCATAGGGTTTGTAATTTTCATAAAATGTATTGGGACCAAAACCGGTAAGGGGCTGATCCTTGATCATCCGCACCCCAGCGATCCAGCGATAAAAACGCTCCGCGGTAGATACATCTTTCAGTTTATAAGTGGCCACCAGGTGCTCTCCAAAGTCTTTGTGAAAGATCGTGCGTTGATAATTATGGGCAAAGCGCAGGTAGATGTTTTGATGACGCAGCCAGAATACGGCAGCTATTGCAAGCAGGATAAAAAGAAGATAGGCGGTTACTAATTTTCGTTTCCGGATTAAAAGAAAAGCGATTCCCCCTGCCAATAAAGCCAGCCAGGCGCCACGGGCATAGGAGAAAAACAGGGCGGCCAGCGAAAGTCCGATCACCGCGAGTATAAACCAGCGATGTACTTTATTCTTTGTTAAGTGATAAAAGGCGAACCAGACCGGCAGCAGGCAGACCAGCATGGCTGAGTAATTTACATGATTGCGGAAGAAAGGACTCACGGCTTCATTCACACTGGCAAAACTGAATCCGGTCAATCCATGACCAACCAACGCAATCAACGTGATCAGTAACATGGAACCAGCAAGTAGCAGGGCAGCTGTACGGATGGAGGCTTTATTCGTAAAGACCAGCAACGGGGCCAGTACAAAAGCACCCAGGTACCAGGTTTTGGCCAGTCCGTATTTGACCGAGATCAGCGGATGCGTGGAAAAAAGGATAGCGACCAGCATCCAGCCGCAAAGAATTGTTAGTAAAAAAATGAGCGGATGTGTCTTTATCTCCCGGCTGATTGCCTGGCGGTTGTAAATTCCATAGATCAGAAAAAGTCCGGCCGTGAGCAGCATCAATAATTCATCCGGAATATCGGTACCGAGTGTGGCACTGAAACTGTATTCAAAGGAAAGAGGCAGACTGAACAGCAATCCATAAAAGACCAGTGAAGGATTTCGCCAGCCGGCATTCAGCAGGAGCGCTCCGAATGGAATTGCTAGTACATAATAACTGTCCAGCAGGAAGGCCGCCACCAGGGCCAGCAGAAAGAGTCCGGCAAACAAGCCGAAGAGCAGGTTAGTTCTATTGGTCACTACCGTTTTCAAGCATTCCTTTTTTTACGGCTCTCCAGGAAAGCCGCCAGCAATAAAGAAAACAGCAGGGCCAGTACAGCGGTACCCAGCATCCATTGTACCCGTTTCGGACGATCAGGCCAATCATTGGCCCTTGCATTTTCCACCACAATCAGGGCGAGAGATGGATTACTCTGGATTAACTCATACTGACCGATCAGCTTATCATATTCCGCCAATCTTGCCGAAATGGTTGCTTTTGCCTCATCCATTTTAGTTAGTTCCTTTTCTATTATTAATTTTTCTTTCATAGCCAACAGCGATTGTAAACTGGCTTCGTTTCCGGCCTGTTGCAGATGCTGGTGCATGGTTTGCAGTTGTTTCATCACCGCATTGGCCAGTTGGGGGGCGAGGTTTTTATCCGTATCCCATACACTGGCTTTCAGTTCTCCGTATTCGCTTTTGGCCACATGGCTGTTTTTCTTCAGCAGGATGGCCGCTTTGTATATGGCCGCGTCTCCTTTTTCTTCCATTTTATAATGATCCTGCAGGTTGAACTTGCGGGTCACCGCGAGATAAACGGTATCCAGTTTACCGGTACCCACTACCAGGTCCAGGTCATCCGGTGTACCGAGGGCTGTATAGAGTTGCTCAATATTATTGTTGAAGAGCCTTGCTTTATCCGAACTGTAGGTACTCGCCGGAACAGCAGTTGCTACGGAACGGTATTCCGGTCGTTGGGTAAACACAATCACACCCACGGTAGTCAGCGATAAGAGCAACAACAGCAGGATGGGTTTCCACCAGTTTCTGATTAAGGTAAAAAGATCGGGCATGTTCTGTATTTAATGATTTATAAAAAGCTGCTTCCATTTCCGCAGGTCAACTAACCGGGTCATTACCGCCAGCCCAAACACGAATACAATACCAGCGGAAATCAGTACTGTCCTATTTGAAATAAATGACTGGCCAAAGTAAAGAAAACAAAACAGCATGGCCCCGATTAATATCGTTGTAAACAAGGATTGCCACTGAATGAACAATCCGGTTTTGTGCCGGGCCATCAGCATGCAGGCCATCCCGCAGGCCGTCTGACTGATCAGGGCGGCATAACAGGCACCCAGGGCGCCATGGGTTGGGATCCAGTAGATGTTGAGACCGGTATTCAGCAATAAGGCAACCAAAACAATTCCGCTAAGGGTCCATATATGTCCGGTGGCTGTAAGCACGGTTCCATATACCTGTACCAATGAATAGCCAATAAGGGCCGGCAGGCAGTATTGCAATACGGTGATGGCCGCAGGTGAGTCGTTATGATATAATAAGGATTGCATCCAGGGCGCCAGCAGCAGGGCCAATGCTGTGACACCGAATGCGAGTAATAATAAGAAATGGCGGATGAATAAAACGGCTTCATTCACCAGGGATTTTTCGGGCTGATGCCTGGCAATAAAGGGAAGCAGGAAGGAGACCAGCAGGTAGCCGGCCATATTCGCCGCATCCAGTAAGCGGTAAGCCCCTGCATAGACTCCTGCTTCATAGGCCCCTTGCGGATGCAGTCGTTCGAGTAAGAAGCCATCGAGCCGGTAATGGGCCGACATCAGGAGTACGATCAATGCATAAGGCAGTGTTGTCCGGAAAAGCGGGCGGATTTTTTCATGTGTATTTGTGATCGAAAACCGGATACCTTTTTGCCAGAGCATGATCAGGGCGGCAAAAAGTGCAATACCGGTACAGATCAGTTGTATCCATAAAAACCGGTCAATGCTTAAATGGCCCCAGGTTGGGAATAGAAGAAAGCCGCCGCATAAAAGTATCATCAGGATTTTATCCAGTACGGAAAACAAAGCATCGGTCCTGAACCATTGATGCGCACTGATAATGGCCCTGGCAAAAAGGAAGAGAGAGGTCAGGGATTGTATCCCGATGAGTAACCAAAGCCAACGCTGATTTTCGATGCCGCTGGCCCGGGCAATGAAAAACACTATTGCGCCATAGAGCAATAGCATTAACAACTTAAGCCGTAGAAAAAAACCGGTTTTACGGCTGTAGGCTGCAGGGTCAGCGGCCAGTTCCCGGTTGAGAAATGTGCTGAGTCCCCAATCCAGCAGAAAATTAAGCATGAATGCCAGATTGAACAGGGCGAAGTAGGCCCCATAGACAGCCGTACCAGCCAGATTCTGCACCGGGCGGTCGATGCCAAAGATCCATAGCGGCTTAACCAGTACATTCAATACCAGGAGGAGACCGAGGGATGAGTAAAATCTGGCAGTGGTTTTCATGATGATCAATGAAAAAGATCAGATCACTTTTACATTCCGGCTGAAACTCTCTTCCAGGGAGATAAAGGTTTCGGTACGTTCTATTCCTTTGATCTTCTGGAGCTGGTCGTGCAGGACAGAGCGCAGCTGACTGATATCCTTACAGGCAATTTCGGCGAACATACTGTAGTTCCCGGTTGTATAATTCAGACGCACGATTTCCGGGATTTTCTGGAGGTCACGGGCCACGGTATCGTATAGCCCGCTTTCTTTGAGGTAGATGCCGATAAAGGCGATCACGTCATAGCCGAGTTGTTTGAGATCGGCGCTCAAACGTGTACCTTTGACCACGCCTGCTTCCTGGAGTTTTTTGATACGAACATGAATGGTACCCCCGGAAACGAATAGTTTTTTACCCAGATCCGCATAAGAGATCTCCGCATTCTCCATCATATGGTGAATGATCTGCAGGTCGAGTTTGTCCAGATTCAATTTCGCTGCCATATTTTGATACTATTTTTAATATTATTCAATAAATATACTTATTATTTGAATAATATCTATACTTTTAAAATATTTGTTAGAAAATTTGGAATGAAAAGTGATTCTGCTCTATATTTGTGTCATCAAACAGCAAAACGGTTTGACAGTTCTTTAAACTTTGTGGGGTGATGAAATTGCGTAAGCATGGCAGACATGCCCTCTTGTCTCGGGGGTGG
>DAORKK010000063.1:0-16299 GCA_035439525.1 Chitinophagaceae bacterium | reverse complement strand
TAAAACAATTATTGGATTAAAGTATTTATTCTGAGTGCAAGTTGGAGAATTCCTGTAACATATACCATAGTGAAAGTACTTGATTTAAAAATTGCGGAAACTACCGAAAAGGAAATGCCCGAACGTAGCTTTACGAGTCCGACTCAGTGTATTTACCTATACGACGGTAAATACCGATGATGGGAAATAGGGAAGTTCTTCTCTTGTTCACATGGATGTGTGGATATACTTTTGTGTCAGAAAGTTGATTGAGCGGATGAACTGTATTATCTCATCCAGTGTCCATAACCGTCCAGAAAGTCTTTTCCAATTCCCTTGAAAAACCGACCCCGATTTCCATCGGGATACACTTCCCGGCAATCAACTTTCACTTTTAAAATATTGGTCCCGTTTTTCCGATCCAACCCTTTAGAAAAAACCGAAACCAGAGCGCCATTAAACCTTTCCTGATGAAGCGCTGCTTAAAAAAGCTTTTCTTTTCATAACAGTAACAAAAAAGCCCCGGTCCTCATAACGCCGGGGCTTAGCCTTTGTAGCAAGTACTGTTTCAGGATTTCTGAGCTACCAGGTAAACGCGGGGTTCGCCAAGGGTAAATTTCTTCCGGCCCGGAATACTATACACTTCCTTTAATTGAAAACCCGCTTCCTGTAACATGGATTCCATTTCGTTCAGGGAATAAATATAGTCCACCCCCTTTTTCTGTTCCTGCTTTCCATCCGGAGCAATGATGACGGAATCAAATTCCATCCGGGTTGGACTGAATTCCATGCGGGCATCGTTGAGGAACAAAAAGTCACCAATCCTTTCCCAGCTATTGAACTGCTTTTTACTGAACATGATTTCGGCTACAGACCAGCTGTTGATCAGCAATTCACCTCCTGATTTCAGGGAGGCGGCCACCTTAGTCAGCAATTGAATTGTTTCTTCCCGGGTAAAAAAATTAAGGCTGTTCCCCATACAAATAGCCAGGTCAAAGGAGCCTTCGGGCTGATACCCTATTACCGGTGCACAAACGGCTTCTACCGGTAATTGCTCGGTCTCCACGGTCCTTCTGACCTCATCAATATAGGCAGGCAGATTATCCACGGCGGTGACGGCAATGCCTTTTCGTCCCAGTGCCAGGGCATGCCGGCCATAGCCGCACATCAGATCCAGCACCCGGCTCCCGGGCTGAAGGTTAAAATGAGGGACCATAAAGTCCACTTCCTTTACAGTCAGTTCGGCCGGTATCAGGGTCTTCCAGATATCCTTATAGTGGCCATCAAAAAAATCATCATTGATATTGCTCATACGAAAAGCGTTGAGATAAAAAAACCGGGACAACCCGGTCATTTATTTATTCCAATAATTTGTTCCGGGTGGCATACATCACCAGGCCGGCGATGGTCTTGGCCCCCACTTTCTGTTTCATGTTTTGCCGGATGGTTTCGATGGTCCGGGGACTCAGGAACACTTCTTTCGAAATTTCTTCGGTGGTCTTGTCATCCGCGATCAGTTTCAGGATCCGGAGTTCCTTTTCGGAGAGCTTGACCGGGTTGGGGTAAAACTGGCGTACTGTTTTTTTATGCTGGAGTTTCAGCAGTACGGCTTTATTGACGAGTTCATTAAAATAGAAATCATCATTCATACAGGTCAGGATGGCCTGGTAGATCTCTTCGGGGTCAGTGGTCTTGGTGAGGTAGGCATTGGCGCCCATTTCCATCATGCGGGTGATCATCTCCTGGTCATCATACATGGTCAGGACAATAATCTTAATGGATTCATACTCTTTCCGGATCAGACCGATGGCATTGATCCCGTCCACATGGGGCATCCGGATATCCATGAGAATCACATCCGGTTGTTTGAGCACCAGTTTGTGCATGAGGTCCTTGCCGTCTTCGGCTTCCCAGATTATTTTCAGGTAATCTTTTTCTTTTAACGCCATCCGGATTCCATCGCGGAAGATCTTATGGTCGTCTGCAATCGCTACTTTTATTTGCTGAGCCGTCATGAGGTATTGGGTTAAGAAAATGGCTGATTTGATACCGACACGAGTAAAACTACGCAAATTTTAGTAGAAACCGCAAAATGGGGATATTTCTTTTAGGCTTGTTTTGAGCAGCCAAAAGTACTTGTGGTACGCAGAAATGGAGGCCGCCTTTGTAAACTGCAATGAAGGTAAAAAAGGAACAGGCAACCGGTGACAAGTTGCCTGTTCTCCCAATCAACGGGGGGTAATAAACTTAATGTACCCTAACTGATCGGCCACAAATGCTGTCAGCACCAGGATGGCGAGCAAGTAATAAGCGGACAACATCAGTTTTGATTCTGGCCGGTCAAACCCCGCCTTTTTTAAAAAAGCGGGTCTGAACCATAACCAAACCAGTTTTACCAACTGGATCAACAGGACCAGTATACTGGTCAGCATAAGAAAACGCATAGGCTTTATAGTTTAAAACATTCAGTGGCGATATCCCATATTACCCCGGCCACCATAAACCAACCCCCATACCGGCGGAGGCTTCTCCAAAGGAATGGCCGGATGGTTGACCAGGTTGCACTGGATTCAACCATCGTTTGAAATTCGATTATAATGGTGGCGACATTAAAGGCCCCTACAATCACATCCTTTATACACTCCCAGGGTATTCTCATGCGTCCTGTCACCTGCTTTCCCTGGATCTGCATTTCCTTATACAATTCAAAGACGCCTGCAAAAACCACCATTTCATCCGCAGGGTTCATCAGTGCAGGATTATAGACCTGCGGATTAATTACACTGAGCAGCGAAATCAACTGTGTGTTTTTTTGCTGCATGTAAACAAGATCCGTTGAACCAGCTCTTGCCGCATTATCCTCTTCCAAAACAGCCACCGGCCTTTTCAATCGCCGCAGAATGGCCGTATCATAGGATTTAAAAAACTGTTCCAGCGCCAGGAAGGCTTCTTTCCGGCCGGGTACAGGGTTAGCGGTTTTTCCAGGATATACAGCCGCCCGGCCCTCAACCATAAAAAGGGAGACAAAAAATAAGATCAGTACTTTTTTCATAAAATAATTATAACTGCCTACTCTGTTCAAAACCCGGTTTTCGGCATTCCCGTAGCACGCGCTGCTACGCCAAAACTACTTTCAGCAGTGGCCGTTACCTTGGGAAAACCAACCTGTTTATGAAGTACTTTACTGAAAATCTCCTGTGGCCGGTTCAACGAAATATGACCGGCTATCCCCGCCTTAAAGAACTATCGGGAACAAATATGGGAGGATCCTATCAGATTTGGAGGGGAAAAAAAACGGAAAAAATGTTTTTTTTCTGTCAACCAAAATATTAGCGTTTAGAGAATTTTTTCAAATTTTGACCCATGAATGAAAGAGGTTATAGTTATATTATTAGTAGGTTAAAAAATGATTTATTCCTAGAAATAATTGTTTTAATTGTATCATTTTATCTATTTTTTCGACTACTCAATGGGTTCAAAAAAAATAAAATTGAGGCGCTTTTTTTAGTTTACTCTGCATCACTTGTTTATCTTTTCACCTTCGGATCAGACATTTCTCTTTCAGTAATATTTCAAGAAAATTATTTTCAAAAAAAACTTATTCTTGAAATTGGAAATATTACATTCTCAATTATCGAAGCATTTACCTTTTACTTTTATTTTAAAAATTTATCATTAAGCAAAAAAACACAAACGCTTATTAACATATCAGGAAGTGTATTTTTAGCATTTCTTTGTTTCTGTGCTTTTTTAATTTTTCAAAGTTCTGATGCATATAGAGCGCTTTACAATTTGTCATTTGTTATTAACATCGTTGAATTCTTTTTACTTTTCTTTATATGCCTCTCCTATTACTCCAACATTATTAACATTAGAAATATCAAAAAAACTATAAATTTAAATGAACTATTAATTGTTAATTCGTTATTCCTTTACATATCAATCGCTCTTCCATTTTTAAGCATGGGACCATCCATGATCAACTTGCCAAAATGGACTCATAAATGTATGATCATATTACATTACCTATCAATAATAAACATTTTAGCTACACTGATATTTGTTCAAAAAAAACAAAATAGTATTACACAATGAATACAGTAATATTAACAACCACATTTTTAATACTCATACTTGCTGGCTTTATTTTCACATTAATGATATTTTACAGGAATAGGCAAATGGTTTTTTTGGAAAACTTAAAAAATGCACATGCCCAATATGAAAATAATTTAATCTCATCTCAATTAGAAATCCAAGAACAAACTTTCCAACAAATCTCAAGAGAAATTCATGACAACATTAGCTTATCGCTAACCCTGGCTAAACTCCAACTCAATACTTTTGACTGGGATGACCGTGAAAAATCTGTTATCAAGATGGAGTCTTCCATCCAACTATTGGGCAAATCAATTGCCCAACTCAGTGATATATCCAAAAGTCTGAATGCCGATATCATTATACAACAAGGACTCTTACAGGCGCTGGAAGAGGAAATGCAAAGAATCCGTCAGGCCGATCAATTTGAATTAGTATATGAAGTAAAGGGCAGCCCGGTATTTATGGACAGCAATAAGGAACTTATCATTTTCCGGATCATTCAGGAAGCTTTTAACAATGTGATCAAACATGCCAACGCTTCTGTCGTACAGTTGCAGCTGGACTATTGCCCGGAACAGCTACAGATCCTGGTTACCGATAATGGCCGGGGCTTTGACCCGGATCGGAATAAAAGCGGGGGGAATGCCGGACTGAAAAATATGGAGACCCGGGCCAGTATTCTTAAAGGAGAAATGCAGGTCTTCAGTTCGGCCGAAACCGGCACCACCCTAATATTTACTATACCCATCGAATAAACATGAAAGACACAAACAAGATAAAAATCGCCATGGCCGATGACCATGTATTGTTGCGCAATGCCCTGGCTTCCCTGATTGACAGCTTTGAAGACTGCCAGGTGATCCTGCAGGCCGGTACCGGTAAAGAATTGACGGAAGCCATCCGGAAAGGCGTTTCGCCCCAGGTAGTGATCCTGGACCTGAATATGCCGGAGATGGATGGTTTTGAGGCCGCCGGCTGGCTGCAGCAGCATTATCCGGATATCCTGGTGCTGATGCTGACCATGTATGATTCGGAACTCTCCCTGATCCGGCTGCTCCAGGCGGGAGTCAAGGGCTTTCTGAAAAAAGATATCCATCCCTCCGAACTGAAATTCGCCATCCAGTCAGTGGTGCAGAACGGGTACTACTATTCCAATCATACCACCGGCAAACTGGTCAACCTGTTTCGCCAGCATTCCGACGGCAACAGCCTGATCCAGCGTTCGGTACTGAACGACCAGGAGATTCAGTTTCTTAAACTGGCCTGCAGCGACCTTACGTATAAGGAAATTGCCCAGCGGATGGGACTGAACCCCCGGGCCGTGGATACGTTGCGGGATCAGCTTTTTGTCAAACTGGATGTGAAGAGCCGGGTGGGACTGGCCCTGGTGGCTCTGCGACAGGGGGTGGTGACCTTCTGAAAATATCCAAAAACGGTTATTGGGCCGGAAAATGACCTAAAACAACACAAGCTATCGGTTAATACGTATATTTTCATTATACACATCGTATAAATCCCTGTCACGGTTGTAAGCTTACGGGCGGTTCCGTAAATCCCGAAATTTTCAAAAGCCGGGGATTTCCTCTTGTACACATCCGGATGTGGATATACTTTTGAGCAGTTGATTGACAGAAGATGGAGCCCCTATTTTTCGTCCAATGTCCCTTGAGACCGTCCTGAATGAAATTTCCAAATCCTTTGAAGTCCATGCGAAGTCCAATGTCAATCAACTCCTTTTTTCCAGTCTGATTTTCCCCGGCCCCGTTCACGCCACGACCCCTTCTATCGGCCGGTTTTTTCACCCCAGTTTATCCACAGCTGTTGATAACCGGAAAAATCCCCGGTAAACTTACGATTTTTGCAACCGTATTTTTACTAATTTTACCTGGTAATACTACCATATTTTTAAGCGAAAAGATACGTTTCAAATCGGCCAAAAGCCTTGTCTGTAGCGGGTTTTAACTGAATTTAAGAGTATTTATCCATTTGCCTAAGGATTGTACCGGAACACAGGTATTACAATATTCGCACTGTCAATTTATTAGAGGAAAAGGCTTAAAATGTTACTGTTATGAAAAGGAAAGTATCTCCAGACGATGTATTCGGTCTAATTTGGGAGGAATAAGCATTTATTGCTCCGAACTTTTTATTGTATAAAAGCTTTTCTATATTTGGAGTAATTTCCAATATGATAGAAGAGCTTTTATCACATATATTAAGTTATTCTTTTTTACTACCTATTTCCGTAGTATTCATCCTATCAAAAAAATTAATTTTTGACAAGAGCGTTTATGTCTTACTTGCATATCTAGCCATCTTTTTTACATTCAACTTTTTCTTTGAAGAATCTAAAGCACTTCTAGGAAGGAAAAATTACTACTTCTTCTATACGATTCTTGAATATTACTCATTTGCAACTTTATTCTTATTTAGTATCCCTGAAAAGCGTTTTCAATATATATATTACATTTCAAGCTGTGCTTTCACAATTTTTCTTGTCTTAGTTTATTCCTTTTTCAAAATTGAACGACTTGACTCAATTCCAATTGGCATTGAGTCAATAGTACTTATGACATTCATTATTTATTTTTTCTACTTTCAATTAAAGAATGTCACTAATAAAAGTATCTATGAATTTTCTTCATTTTGGATTGTTCTAGGTGTCATGATATATATTGGTTTTACTTTTTTCTTTAACATTTTAGCCAACGTTGTAAGTCCTCAGTTTTTCTTTAAATACTACTATTATACTTATTTAGGTGATATTCTGAAAAATATCCTTTTTGCTATTGCTATTTTCTTTGCCTCAAAAGATTCTCATCCGAATGTAGCATCAATTCCAAAATTAGACATGATATAACCCCACCACCACTAACCCACCACTATGTTCTTATTGCAAACCACTTCCAGTTCCGGTTACTCCTTCGTGCTCTTATTAGGCACCCTGGGGATGTTGGTGCTTACGGTGGGCCTTATCATATTCATCATCCTTCACCAGAAAAGGGTCAAACGCTTTAATGAGAAGATTCAGGATATGGAGAAAGCGCAGCAACGTCTTCTCCTGAATGCCTCCATCAAACTGCAGGAAGAAGAACGACAGCGGCTGGCCGCCGATCTGCATGATGATGCCGGTCCCCTGCTCGCCACCGCCCGCCTTTACCTGAATGAGAACCTGGTGAACCAGGACAAAGCCACCCAGCTCCAGTCCATCTTCCAGGCCCGCCAGATCATAGATGATACCATCCAGCTGGTCCGGAATATCAGCCATAGCCTGATGCCCCCCACCCTCAAGAACTTTGGTCTCGAATCGGCCATCAATGACCTCTTCCAGAAGATCAGCGGTTCCGGCACCATCAATGCCAGCAGCCGTTTCCACGAATACAAAGACCGGCTGAAAGAAGAAAAGGAACTGATCATCTTCCGCGTGGTGCAGGAACTGATCAATAATATTCTGAAACACAGTAATTCCAGTTTTATCCACCTGACCCAGAACGTACATGCCGGCAAGTTCTACCTGCGCATCCACCACGATGGCCGCGGTCTGGTGCAGGCCGATTTTGAAAAACTCAACAAGAGTAATGTAGGCCTGGGACTAAAGAATATCACCAGCCGTTTACGGGTAGTGGACGGGAATATCAATTTCGAAAAGGATATTTCGCAGACCTATTACAAAGTCACCATTGAACTCCCCAAAGATGAACCCTACGAATAAGCACAGTCCTATGGTTTATAGGTAACTATTTGTTATTTTTACGCATTATCTGATATATGGGAACCATCAAGGTAGCGATAGCTGACGATCATAAGATCTTCCGGAAAGGAGTCATACTCTCCCTGCGCCCATATTCCAATATTAAATTTGTACAGGAGGCCGAGAACGGGGAAGACCTGCTCAACGGACTGCCCGCTTCTGAGCCGGATGTGATCCTGATGGACCTGCGAATGCCGGGAAAAGACGGGATTGAAGCCACCAAGGCGGTCAGCAAACAATACCCCCAGATAAAAGTACTGATCCTGAGTATGTATGAAGATGAGCGCTTTGTTTACCATCTCATGGAAAACGGGGCCAATGGCTACCTCCTGAAAAGCGCCGAACCGCAGGAAATACGCCGGGCCATTATGGAAGTCCATGAAAAAGGCTATTACCTGAATAATTTCGTCAACCGCATCCTGCTGAAGAAATCCCATTCCCGGCAGAAAGTGGTCCCCTCCCTCAACAGTGAGATCACCCTCAGCGATAAAGAAAAAGATGTGCTCCGGTTTATTTGTATGGAGTTTACGGCCGCCGAGATCGCCCAGAAGATGGAGATCAGCCCCCGTACGGTAGAAGCCATCAAGGACCGGCTTATGGAGCGATTCGGGAGCAAGAATACCGCCGGCCTGGTCTTCTTCGCGGTAAAAAACAACCTGATAGAATAAGCGCAGAATGGCTTAAAAAACGATTTCCGGAATCTCCCCCTCCACCATCAGTTTACCCGCAGTTTTAGCTTTTATTTCTTCCACCGATACTCCCGGTGCCCGTTCCAGTAATTGAAATCCCTGCGGGGTAATATCCAGCACCGCCAGGTCCGATACGATTTTTTTGACACACCCTACCCCGGTCAGCGGCAGGCTGCAGGCCGGTAATAATTTGGACTCCCCCTTTGGATTGGTATGCATCATGGCCACAATGATATTCCGCGCACTGGCCACCAGGTCCATCGCTCCTCCCATACCTTTTACCATCTTCCCCGGAATTTTCCAATTGGCGATATCCCCCCGCTCACTGACTTCCATGGCCCCCAATACGGTCAGGTCTACTTTGCCCGCCCGGATCATACCGAAACTCATTGCTGAGTCAAAGAAGACCGAACCGGGTACCGTGGTGATGGTTTGCTTGCCCGCATTGATCAGGTCCGGATCCTCCTCCCCTTCAAACGGGAAGGGCCCCATCCCCAATAATCCGTTTTCGCTTTGCAATACCACATCCATTCCGGCCGGAATATAGTTGGCTACCAGGGTCGGGATACCGATACCCAGGTTGACATAATACCCATCCTTCAGTTCACGGGCGATCCGTTTTGCAATCTGTTCTTTATTTAATGCCATACCCTTTTGTTTGTTGAATGAAATAGGCCATTTACTGTTACTCCCTTGTCCGCACCGTCCGTTGTTCAATCCGCTTCTCATACGCACGGCCCTGGAAAATACGGTGTACATAAATACCGGGAGTATGAATATGATCCGGATCCAGTTCACCGGCCGGCACCAGTTCCTCCACTTCAGCAATCGTGACGCGACCAGCCATCGCCATCAGGGGATTGAAATTGCGGGCCGTTTCCTTATAAACGAGGTTGCCCTGTGTATCCCCTTTCCAGGCTTTTACGATGGCAAAATCAGCGTCAAAGGCCATTTCCATTAAATATTCCTTGTTATTAAATACCCGGCTTTCTTTTCCATCCGCGACTTCCGTACCTACTCCTGCGGGCGTAAAGACCGCCGGCATACCATAGCCTGCTGCCAGGCATCGGGTGGCCAATGTACCCTGGGGTATCAGTTCCACTTCCAGTTCCCCGCTCAGCAATTGCCGCTCAAACTCTGCATTCTCCCCCACATAAGAGGCGATCATTTTCTTCACCTGCTTTTGCTTCAGCATCAATCCGATCCCAAAATCATCCACCCCGGCATTATTGGAAATACAGGTGAGGCCGCTGACCCCTTTTTTTACCAGGGCATCAATACAATTCTCCGGTATACCGCATAAGCCAAATCCACCCAGCATCAGGGTGTTCCCATCAGCAATATCCCGGATGGCTTCCTCAGCCCCGCTGACAACTTTATTCATGTAATCGTGATTAGGTAGTAAAAATAAGGACTTGCAAGGAAATTCAACCGAACGTTCATTCTGCTTTGCTCCGGGGTATCCCGGTCCGGCGTTGGGTATCTTTCTTTTCAGGGACTATCACCTGTTCAGCCATACTATCGGACTTTGGGACTTTGGCGGCTTGCTTTAACTGCGAACTGTCACTATGATGACTCAGGGAATCCATAAGCACTTTCAGTTCGTCCGGCTGAGAACGGTAGTAAAGAAAACTCTCCCTGAACTGATCCTGGCTGACCTTATGCAATTTTAAAATCTGGCTGTATAATTCAATCCCTTGTTTCTTTTTATCAAGCCCGGTGTCTTTGACCAGCATATAGTTATTAATAAAAAGATCCGCCCGCATCAGGTCCCAGAGAATATCCTCCATTTTGTCACGCGACAACAGTTTTTCCGGCGTTTCCGATTTGTTGTTACAGGAAAAAACAAGGATACCGAAGCCCAGCAGTAGCAGTGCCTTTTTCATTACAAGGTTTTATACTGGTTTGCATTGGTTACATCCAGCCGGGTGAGGAGTTCTTTCGCACGGCTTTTCTGTTCTCCACCAGCCTTACTGAATATTTTCACAAGTTCATTCGCTCTTCCCTGGAAAAAAAGCTGCATGACCATGGAGTTTGGATTCTCTGTATTCAGGGTATTCAGAAAATTGAGCGCGTTGATAATACCGCTGCGACCGGCTTCCTCATTTTCAAAAAACACATCAATACCCGAGCGGTAATAGGAATATAACACATCATGCATCAGGGCAAAGCGGCTGTTATTCATATTTTCGGCCAGCCAGTACCGGTTACGCAGACTTTCAAAGGATTTCCAGCCGGTGATCTCACGACCCTCCGGTGCATTATTGACAATATTCCACGCTTTTTGAAAGTAGACATCCCCGCCACGCAGTGAATACGAATCATAATCAAATCCCAGGATAATGTTGACATAATAAGCCAGGACGGCAGTCAGGTTGCCGACCAGGGGGTCATTCCCCTGTACCCGGTTCTCATTGAATTCAATGGGTTGAAATTCCTGGTATTTGAAGATGAAATTATCATCCTGAAAATTCAGTAAGGGACAATCATACGTGGTATTATAAGCCGGGCGGGCCGCCTGTATGGTCATCTTTCCCTCAAAGACATTATTGCCCAGGTCCTTTTCGATGGTGATCAGGAAACTGCATTGAATTTTTTCAGAGGGCTGAAATACATCATTGGTCCACTTACGGGCATTCAGAAAATTGGTCAGTCCCGTCTGCAGGGTATTGAAAATTTTCCGGTCGATCTGCGTGCTTACTTTACTGGCAATCACCGTCAGCCTTGCCTGAATCTCCTGGGCAGTAATGGAACCCGCCAGGAAAAAAAGGAAAAAGGCAATCAGAAAACGCTTACGCATAGTACAATTGGATTATAGTGTCAGTAATATCAGCAGCCACGGCCTGCTTGGGTTTGGTGCCGAAAGGAAATTCTTTACCGTCACGGGTAAACAAGGTTACTTTATTGGTATCTTTTCCAAAACCGGCGCCTGCATCATTCAGTGAATTCAGTACAATCATATCCGCGTTCTTATTTTCAAGTTTAGCCAGCGCATGTTTCTTTTCATCATTTGTTTCGAGGGCAAAGCCCACCAAAACCTGGTCCGTTCTTTTTATCTCCCCGAGGCTTTTCAATATATCCCTTGTTTTCTTCAGCTCCAGGGGAAGTATTTCACCGGTTTTCTTGATCTTCTCCGTAGCTGTCTGTGCCGGTGTATAATCGGCCACTGCCGCTGCCATCACCGCAATCGCTGATCCTGGAAATTCGTTCATACAGACCTCATACATCTGAGCGGCCGTAACCACGGGAATAGCCCGGATACCCGGCAAAGTTGATTCTCCGGTTACTGGTCCCAATACCAGGGTTACTTCAGCGCCCCGAGCCTGCATTTCAAGGGCAAGGGCAATGCCCATTTTTCCGGAGGAATGATTTCCGATAAAACGAACCGGGTCAATGGGTTCGTATGTGGGCCCTGCGGTAACCAGTACTTTTTTACCATATAAAGCTCCGTTAGAAAAAACCTGTTCTTCCAGGTAGCTGATTATTTCAGCCGGTTCTGCCATCCGGCCTTCCCCGGTAAGGCCACTGGCCAGTGCACCGTTTCCGACCGGAATGATCCGGTTTCCAAATTCTTCCAGCCGCTTTATATTGGCGCGGGTAGAGGGATGCTGCCACATATCTTCGTCCATGGCAGGCGCACAAACCACCGGACAGGTAGCTGAAAGATAGACGGCCATGAGCAGGTTATCACAGTTGCCATTGGCCATTTTTGACAGTGTATTACAACTCAATGGGGCGATCAGGAAAACATCGGCCCAACGGCCCAGCATCACGTGATTGGACCAGCTTTGTTCATCAAATAATTCAGTAAGAACGGGGTTCCGGCTAAGTGTGGAAAGGGTCAAAGGGGTCACAAAATCTGCTGCCGAAGGAGTCATGATTACCCGCACTTCCGCACCGGCTTTGACCAGTTCACGTACCAGCAGCACCGCTTTATAGGCGGCGATACTGCCTGTAATACCCAACATGATTTTCTTTGCTTTCAGCATAGCTGATCAAAAATACCATTTCCTGAGAAAAGGACATAACAAGGGCGGTAAATAGCTGTTAAATAAAATAAGGGGGGTAAAAGACGGCTTCGCCGCTTTTTTTTATCACATAGCAACATAGGGACATAGGATACACATAGTGTAAGAAATTATCTGTTTGCATAAAAACATACGCAAAGCAGATGGCCGTTGTCCAAAAAAAGAGGCCGCCTCATAGGAGACGGCCTCTTATCTATTCTTTTTATCAGATCAGCTGAAGAGCTCATCTTCTCCTTTACGGAAATACACTTTGTCTTCCATGAATTCCTGGGTTGCCAGCAGGGCCGGATTCGGCATTCTTTCATACGCACGGGAGATCTCGATCTGTTCTTTGTTTTCATGGATCTCTTCCAGGCTGTCGGTATGGCTGGCAAACTCTTCGAGTTTGTTGTGCAATTCTTCTTTCAGCGAGATATTGATCTGGCTGGATCTTTTACCAATAATGGCAATAGATTCATAGAGATTGCCGGTCTTGGCTTTGATGTCATCAAGATTGCGGGTCTCCACATTGTTGGTGATACCTGCGCTAAGCTGGCGTCTTAATTTGCTCATTATTCAGATTTTTAATATTTGACTGTGATAAATTTAAGTAATTATCGGCTTCCTGCTTCAGCTTACTGTCGGGAAATCTGTCCGTAAACTCATAGCAATGACTGATCACCTGTTCAAAACGCTCTGTTTTCTTTTCCTCCACACTCATTTCGGCGTACTTAAAATACGACTTAATGATCATCAGTTTATACTCATCGCCTTTCATTGACTCCGGGTAATCATTCAGCAAGGCGCTGAAGGCCACACCGGCGGCCCTGAACTGTCCGAGATCATAGTATAACTGGGCGCTTTTAAAATCCTTTATTTCGAGTTTTGCCCGGCAAAGGTCAATGATATCATTGGCCTCTTTATTCCGTGCTGACCCCGGGTGTGTATTGATAAAGGTCTGCAGCATCCCCATGGCCCTTATTGTATTGGTCTGGTCCAGTTCGGCTTTTGGCGATTGCTTATAAAACGAATAGGCCCGCATATAGTCCATTTCTTCTGCCATGGGGCTGTTCGGAAAAATCTCGAGAAAACTCTTAAACAGGTTCTCCGCATTCATATAATCCTCGAGGTTATAAGCGCAATAGGCATACTTATAATAGATATCCTGGAATTCCGGAGTCGTTTTATAATAAGGCATGATATCCTCATACACCTGCTGGGCTTTTACATATTGCTTTTTTACAAAGAACTGTTCCGCCATCCGGAGTTTGTAAGCCGGATCCGGATTCTTCAGCAGCTTGGTCATGCTTTTACCACAACTGGCGAGGAGCAGCAATGCAGCCATCGCGGCTACCATGATGGAAAATAGCCCTTTACGGCTGCTGACACGGTTTTCGGAGTATATCATAAAGGAGTGCAAAGTTAACGTTTAACGGCAAAACTTACGTAAAAAAGATGACTGGCCAAAACCGGCACGTTAAGGTTAATATAAAGCTGTAACTGAGCCGATTAGCTACCAGGCCCCAAAAAGAACCCTCCCGGAAAAATCCGGGAGGGTATATATAAGCAAAAAGTAGGATCAATTAGTTCTTACGGAGAGCGGGGTGAGGAGGTTCAACCCTGTTCGGTCCATCTTCGCCTTCAGCAGCAGCACGCAGGTCAACTGTATTACAGTCGCCGCCTTCCTGGCCGTAGTTGAAGATAAAGCGATCCTGGCTAACACCTTCTTTATCCACAAAATAGTTGATCACTGCATTTACGTGATCCCAGCTCAGCTGCTGTTCTTTCTTGTTAGAAGAGCAGTAACCTACCACAACTACTTTACAACCGGGGTTGTTACGCAGTTTGGAAGCAACAGTTGCCAGTACAGCTTTTGCATCATCAGTCAGTTTGTTAGAACCGGCTTTGAAAGAAACGCTGGGTAAGGCACCCATTAATGCAGCACAGTCAGATCCTTTTTTAATAAACCCTTCGAAACATTTTTCATCAGGGCAAGGAACCGGGCATTTACCAACACCATCCGCATCAACCGGCTGGCAATAAGTAGGTGTGATCAGTTCTTTATCCTTACAATCAGGTACGCCATCACCATCTGTATCCAGGCTCACACCATGAGAATCAACCGGGCAACCTGCAGGAGTTTGCTCGCGGTCGAACTGGTCAGTTACGCCATCCTGATCCACATCAGGTAATACAGGCTTGGGCAGACGCATCAGGCGGGGATTGCGGATTTCGCTGTATGCATAATCCAGGGGATTCAGCCACCACAATGGTTCAACAGATTTAGCACCCAGATTGATATTCAAACCTACGGTCATGTAGTTGTAAGAATCAAAATCACGGGTCAGCACGGCATCACCCCATGCTTGTTCCTGCCAGCGCTGTCCATCCAGCAGATCATCTTTCACAATGGTCCAACGATCTTCCAGGGCCAGGTTTACGCGATTGCTCAGTTTGAAAGCAATTCCCATACCTACAGTTCCGGAAGGTTTGAAGGTGTTGCCGAATAATTTCGGACGACGCTCACCCTGATTTTCAGCATCTGTTTCGAAGCTGCCATCCAGGATGTTTTTCTTCATGTCCTTGATGAAATCACGACGGTTCTTGTAAGAAGCCTGTGCGATAGAACCGAAGTTGTAATTCTGGTTGTTGTTGTCCTCATCCAGTGCATTCACTTTCGTGTCATAAACAGATCCGCCCACACCGGCAAAACCATAGATGTTGAATCCGGTTTTGGATTTGTGGAAACGCACATTGTTCAACGTGAAAACAGCTTGCAGACTCAGGTCCTGCACTTTTGTTTTGTAGTTGTAGAAAACATGCTCAAACGGAGTGTTAGCCAGACCTGTAGTAGATGAAACAATCTGACGGTTTCCACCAACGGCAGTTATTGCTTTGGGAGCAGAATAACGTTGGTTGGGATCAGCAATGTTTGCTCCCCAGGCCGGGTTTTTAGCATAGTTCTCAGCTTCTCTGAAACTGTAGCCTTTACCGATACCATACAGATACTCAAGACGCAGCGAGAAAATATATCCAAATGCTTTTCTTACATGTGCTCCGAAACCCGGAGATACAAACTGTGCGGGGATATCACCGCTCACCTGGAATAAACCACCTTTCACACCAATCTCCCACTGATTGCGGGGTTTTGAAGGGAAATTATACTGACCATTCAGGAATTCGGTATGCTGCGGCATCCTTTTCCCGGGTACAAGGGAAGAATCTTTAACGTCATAACTGGTTCCCACCCTTTGTGAAAAACCATAAGACGCCAGCAGACAGAAACTGACTGCCAGAAATAAGTACTTTTTGCTTGCCATAACTAAGGATTAAGATTTGTGAACAATGTCCTAAATAATACGCAAAAATATTAAATGAGCATTAAATACCAAATTTTTAACTCATTTATTTACCCTTTTGCCCTTTATTTTTCAATAACTTAGTCAATTTCTGACCCTTTTTTGATGCATTCGCAAACAATTATTTTTTTGCCCGTAAATTGCCTTTTTTTGGCATGCAACTACCCACCGATCTCATCCAGGACGAATTAAGCATTTTTGAGCAACGATTCAAAGAGGCCGTACGCAGTAATGCGCCCCTCCTGGACCGGATCATGCGGTATGTGGTAAAACGCAAGGGAAAACAGCTCCGGCCAATGTTTGTGCTGCTTTCCGCCAAACTCTGCGGCCCCATTTCCGATCCGGCCTACCGGGCCGCTTCTTTGGTGGAAATCCTTCATACTGCGACACTTGTGCACGATGACGTGGTGGAT
>DAORKK010000062.1:0-16347 GCA_035439525.1 Chitinophagaceae bacterium | reverse complement strand
TGTCTTTAATGAATTTCCAGATAATCCGGGTCATTTCATCGCCATCCAGCTCTACGACCGGGTTCGCAACTTTGATCTTTTGTGTCATACAAGTTTGGTTTGGGTTTACATTGAAAACCTGATCGTTATCAGGCAGCTACAAACTTACTATTTTATCACATGTGACTAATGTCATAGGTACATGATTGTTGACCCCTTAGTTTTACCGTTGAATTGTATTCAGTCGAATTGATTCAAATCAATTAAAAAGCGTACCTTTTATGTCACATAGCTCAAATATGGATACAGTACGGGCTTTTATGATCTACCTCCAGAAGCTTTCCGATATCACGGAAGAGGAGTTTAACAAACACTTGTTACCTGTTTGTAAAGTGCGTCGTTTTGCCAAGAAGGAAGTAATTACCCGGGCAGGTGAAATGGAGAATCATTTCAATTTTATTGTAAAAGGGATGGCCCGGAAATTTTATAAAAAAGGGCATCAGGAAATCAATGTACAGATTTCGATGGAAGGGCATATGATGCTTTGCCAGGAGTCCTTTCACAGCCGTCAGCCATCAGAATATACCATTGAAGCGATTGAACCAACCACGCTTGTTTCTATTTCCTATGAGGATGCGGAAACGATGTTTGCTTCTTCCCAGCGGATGGAACATCTTGGCCGGATCATCGTCACGTATTCCATGGTGATTAAGGATAAATGGCAGACGCAGCTCATCAAAATGACGCCCAGGGAACGGTTTGTCAGTTTTGTGACTAAGAATCCTGAACTGATGCAGCGGGTCCCTCAGAAATACCTTGCTTCTTATCTCAATATCAAACCGGAAACGTTCAGCCGTTTCAAACACCTGATCAGGAATCACCAGGTGTCAGTGGAATGACTACAGCTTTCAACGACTGACCACTAATACGGGAATATCCAGTTCATGTCTTACAGCATCCACCGTCTGACCATAAATAAGGTCCTTCAGCCCGCTATGACCATGCGCCCCGATGACCAGCATATCTCCCTGGTTTTCTTTCACTAACCGGGCTATTTCTTTTGCCCTGTCATTGAAACCAAGCAAACCGATAGCCGGTATTCCTTTTTCTTTCAATTGCCGGACATACTCATCCAGGTGTTCCTGGTCTTTACGGGTTTCCAGGTCATCAGCTTCATTACCGATGATCCGGGTAGCCGCACTTTCCACCACATGGATCAGGATGTAGCGGGTTTTTTTGTTTCCCTGCCCTATGGCATGCAGCATCAGCTTTTGATCATTCTCGCTGAAATCCAGGGCCACTGCAATCTGGTTATACTCGGGTATCTGCTGCAGCGAAAGGGGAGTGGCCTGTGGGTGAATGCGGAGCGGGGCTGCTTGTTTTTTACTTAGTAACGGATACACTACTGCCACCACCAATAATAAAAGATATAACAGCGCCGCAATAATAATCACGGCTTTCCATAACAGGCTACCTGAATCACTGAAAAAGCCACCGGCCTGTTCTATCACCATGCGGATATTCAGGTATACAATTACAGCAGTGATCAGAGAAGCCAGTACAATGGTAAAGGGTTTGATGGCGAACGTGCCCATCTTTTTTTTATCACTGGTAAAGTGAATCAGGGGAATGATGGCAAATCCGAGTTGCAGACTCAGGATCACCTGACTTAAAATCAGGAGACTGTCAATATTTTCTTCCCCATTGATCAATATTACAATTACAGCCGGGATCACGGCAATCAGTCGGGTCAGGAGCCGCCGCATCCAGGGAGCAATCCGTAAATGCAAATAACCTTCCATAACAATCTGCCCCGCGAGGGTACCGGTGATTGTGGAGCTTTGTCCGGCGGCAATCAGGGCTACTGCAAACAACACCGGCGCCAGTTCACTGCCCAGCATTGGCTTCAGCAATTCATGCGCTGTCCTGATTTCTCCGACATCGGTCCGGCCGGATTCAAAGAAAACTTTTCCCGCCAGGACAAGAATGGCCGCATTGACAAAAAACGCGAGATTTAATGCGATGGCACTATCAATAAAATTCATCCGGAGGGCTCGCTTAATACCCTTTTCATCCCGCCTTATTTTACGTGTCTGTACCAGTGCGGAATGCAGGTACAGGTTATGCGGCATGACCGTAGCGCCAATGATACCAATGGCAATATAAAGGGCCGTATCGTTAGGTATGCGGGGAACAAATCCTTTAGCCACTTCCCGAAGATCCGGTTTGGCGAGTATGATTTCTGTAAGGAACGAAAGGCCAATGATAGCAATCAGGGCAATGATAAAAGCCTCCATTTTCCGCATGCCCATCCGCTGTAATAACAGGAAAAGAAAGGTGTCCAGTACCGTTATCAATACACCCCAGATCAGGGGCAGCCCGGTGAGTAACTGAATACCTATCGCCATACCCAGAATTTCCGCCAGGTCGGTTGCCGCAATTGCAATTTCCGCCAGGCCGTATAATGCATAGTTGATATACCTGGGATAGGTTTCCCTGTTGGCCTGTGCCAGGTCACGTCCCCTGACAATTCCCAGTCTTGCGGATAAACTCTGCAGCAAGAGGGCCATCAGGTTACTCATAAGCAGCACCCAGATCAGTTTGTAATGAAACTGACTGCCCCCGGCCAGATCAGTAGCCCAGTTGCCCGGATCCATATACCCGACGCTGACCAGATAGGCCGGCCCGAAAAAGGCAAGCAGTTTCCTCCAACCTTTGCCGGTAGCCTGGGTTGTATCCACGGTGCCGTGCACTTCACTCAATGACTGGTAAGGTTCCTTTTCATGCTTCATAGGAAATCAGAATATTTTCGGCCAGTTCACGACTGATATTTATGATGGTCTGTTTGCCAGTCCTGATTTCTAGTGACTGATCAAATTCAAACCGTTTGCGCACTTCAACCACCGTGCCGATGCTGATTTTTTTATGTTTCAGCAACTCGAGTATTTCCCCCGATTGGTTACTGACACCGGACACCAGGCAGCTTATATTCAGTGGGACTTCCGGCAACCTGATTTTTTTCCCATTTTCAATTTTACCATGGGCGTCCGGAATCGGATCCCCGTGCGGATCTTTTTTGGGAAATCCCAGGTAGGCATCCAGTTTGTCAATGAGTTTTTTATTACTCACATGCTCCAGTTCTTCTGCTACTTCATGCACTTCATCCCAGGTGAATTTCAGTTTTTCCGCGAGGAAATACTCCCACAACCGGTGACGGCGTATAATACCAAGCGCCACTTTACTGCCATCTGTTGTCAGCCGGAATCCCTGGTAAGGCTGATAATGAAGCAGTTTTTTTGCTTTCAGTTTTTTCATCATATCCGTAACTGATGCCGGACGGGTTTTCAGTTCTCCGGCCAGTTCATTCGTGGTGACCGTCCCTTCCTTCTTCTGCAGATGAAAAATGGTTTTGATATAGTTTTCCTCACTGACTGAGTAGTTCATATTGCCTAAAAAATAATTTAGACAAATCTAAATTAAGTTTAGGTAACGGCCAAATTACAGGTTGACATTGACCGGAGAAACCACTATCTTTCCGGCTGTTATATCTGATCTTATGTCCCTGATAAAATTATTCCTTCTGCTGATGGCGGGCCCTCTGCTGTTGACCGGTTGCCAGTCAAAGAAAAAGCCGGTTTTATCCGGAGATGAACCGGTCGCCGTTTCAGACTTTATTGATTTCTTTCCCTCCCTTACCCTTGGTTTTCAGGCAGGGGATACCATGCTTAATAAAAAGGAAAAAGATTCGCTCCGGATCAGTTATAAAATATTTACGCAGTTTGTACCGGATACGGTACTGACTAAGGTATTCGGAAAAGGCAATAAACCCGGGATCTGGGCAATCGGGAAAGCCGAGGTGCCGGATGGCGAAACCTATTTACTTATCAGGGCCGGAACTTCGGCAAAAAAGGGATGGGTGTTACTGGCATTTGATAAAAAGGATAAATTTATTACCGCAATTCCCGCATTGATTCCAGATAATAAAAAAGAAACAAGCCAGTCATTTGTACTGGATAAACGATATACTATCACCAGGGCGGTTCAACGAAGGAATGCGGATGGTTCCCAAAGTGAAGGAAAAGATGTTTTTGTTCTCAATGAAGCCACCGGGCAGTTTATGCTCATCCTGACAGAAGCACTGGACGAGAAAATCACGGAGCTGATAAATCCAATCGATACCCTCGGTCGGAAACATAAGTATGCGGCGGATTACGGTACCGGTAAAATGAATCTCGTGTCTGTCCGTGACGGAAGAAAGGCCGACCGGATCAGTTTTTTTATTCATTTTGAAAAAGATAACGGAGGCTGCACGGGTGAACTGAAAGGCGAAGCAAAATGGACCAGTCCCGGAAAAGCCGTTTACCAGGAAGATGGAGACCCCTGTGTGCTAAATTTTTCATTCCATTCCAATAGCGTAACACTTTCCGAAACCGGTTGTGGTGCCAGACATGGATTAAATTGTAACTTTAACGGGTCCTATGCCCGGAGAAAATATACCAAACCGGTAAAAACAGCTGCCAAAAATACCGGGAGTAAAACAGGTAAAAAGTAAAATTTTGCCCGTATTTCCTACGCGATTGCCCCAATTTTTTTAATGAATTAACCTGAGAATGAGCCTGTTAGTTTATTTCATAATTTAGCACTAACTTGCGCCTTCGTGTAAAAAGAACACATTATGAGTTTTAATAAATATTCAGTCCCTTACCCGGTCGAAGAACGTTACAGTAAAAGAGTGGCCTATTTCTCCATGGAATTTGCCACACATCAACCCCTTAAAATTTATAGCGGAGGTCTGGGCTTCCTGGCCGGTTCTCATTTAAGAAGTGCATATGAACTCCGTCAGAACTTAATCGGGGTGGGGATTCTCTGGAAATATGGATATTACGATCAGGAACGCAATCAGGACCAGACCCTGGATGTTTCCTGGAATGAAAAGCAATACAGTTTTCTGGAAGACACCGGGATCAAATTCCAGATCAACATACATGAACATCCGGTGTGGGTGAAAGCCCTTTACCTGAATCCGGAAACGTTTAAAACGGCTCCGCTCTTTCTGCTGTCTACCGATTTACCGGAAAACGACTATGTTTCCCAAACCATCACGCATAGGTTATATGATGCGAATGTGGCTACTAAAGTAGCCCAGTTTATCCTGCTTGGAGTGGGTGGTGCTAAATTGATTGACCTGTTGGGATTTAATCCTGAATTATATCACCTGAACGAAGCGCATGGTATTTCTGCCGCCTTCTATCTTTATAAAAAGTACGGACACAGTATACAGGAAGTAAAGAAACGCCTTGTATTTACCACTCACACACCGGAGGAAGCCGGCAACGAAAAGCACGATATTCATCTTTGTCATAAAATGAGCTACTTCTGCGGACTCACCATTGATGAAGTAAAGAAATTATACGGGAATGACAGCGATCAGTTTAATCACTCCCTGGCGGCTTTGCGTTTTGCGCACCTGGCCAATGGTGTCTCCCAGCTGCATGGACATGTATCGCGTGCCATGTGGAGCAAGTATGAGGCTATTTGCCCCATCATCTCTATTACCAATGCGCAGAACTGGAGGTACTGGGCCGACAAACAATTGTACCGCTTTATGGAAGCGGGCGATGATTACGGGATGGATGACCGGAAAAAATACCTGAAGAAAAGAGCGTTTGAGATAGTGGCCGATCAGACGGGTAAAATTTTCCATCCGGATGTATTCACCATTGTTTGGGCCAGACGTTTTGCCGGATACAAAAGAGCGGGACTGATCACCACCGCTGAAGAAAAGTTTGAAGAGATGATTCACAACTCAAAGTACCCGGTGCAGATCATCTGGGCCGGTAAACCTTACCCGGTGGATCATCCGGCTATCAGTGAATTTAATCAACTGGTTCACCTGAGCAAACGTTATAAGAATGTAGCCGTACTGATCGGATACGAACTCGGATTGTCCAAGCGGCTGAAACAGGCTGCGGATGTCTGGTTAAATAATCCACGTGTACCACGCGAAGCATCCGGTACCAGCGGTATGACTGCTTCCATGAATGGTGCAGTGAACTTCTCCACCAATGACGGCTGGATCCCGGAATTTATCAATCATGGCCATAACGGGTTTGTGGTTCCGATGGCGGATTATGATAATATGCCGGTCTACGAACAGGATCAGTATGACCTGGCAAAACTCTACGAAATTCTGCAAAATGAAATGCTGCCACTCTATTATGAAAACTACAGTACCTGGAGACAGGTGATGAAGAACGGAATGCAGGATGTACGCTTCCAGTTTGACAGTAACCGGATGGCACATGAATATTATGATCTCCTGTACAAATAACAGGAATTAAATAAACCGATCTGCTAAGAACCCCTGGTCTTCAGGGGTTTTTTTATTCGAAACGGCGCATCACCGTTTCAATTGAGGCCGCACCCTGAAAGAAGCTGAGTAATTTATTGATTACCGCTTCCACCATGGCATCGGGACAGGAAGCGCCACTGGTGATAAGGATATGTACCGGTTCATTATCCGGCAGATACCCCTTGCTGTTTTTTTCCAATTTCTGGTGAAAATCAAAATGAAGGACTTCCTCCCGGGAAATGAGCTTTTCGGCACTGCTGATATAAAAAGTTGGCAATTGTATTTCGCATAGTTCTGCCAGGTGAGAAGTATTGGATGAGTTATAACCACCAACAACAATGGCCAGGTCAGCTTTCGATTCCAGCATGGTGCTGACTGCTGTCTGGTTATCGTTAGTGGCATAACAAAGCGTATCCCGGGTGTCGGCAAAACCGGCCGGATTCCCTGAGTGTGCCACGATTATTTTTTTGAGAAAATCGGCAATGGCCTGGGTATCGCTGGCCAGCATGGTCGTTTGATTCACCACGCCTAAACGTTTCAGGTGAAGCGTTACGTCAAATCCCGTGGAATATTGACCTTTGAATACGGTATAGAATTCATCCGCTTTCTTTTCTCCGGTGATAAAGCTGGCCAGTAATATGGCTTCCTCCATGTCTTTTACCACCACTGCCGGACCATTCGCCGCGGCATGTGAGAATGTAGCCCTTGTTTCCTCGTGACCCGGCTTGCCATGTATGACAATCGTATACTCTTTTTGCGCAATAACCTCGCTGCGGTTCCATACCTTTTCCACAAAGGGACAGGTGGTATTATATTTCTCCGTGGGAATACCTTTCTCCTGTAGTTGTTTTTCAATAGCGAGTGTGGTGCCAAATGCCGGGATGAGCACAATATCATCGGCTGTTACCTGTTCAAAGGCGATCAGCTGTTTGCCATGTGTATCCTGCAGAAATTGAATCCCATGGCTCACCAGGTCGGCATTGACCTGCGGATTATGGATCATTTCGCTGAGCAGGTAAATCCGTTTGCCAGGATTTTCAGCAACAGTCCGGAAAGCAATATCAATGGCATTTTCGACCCCATAACAAAACCCGAAATGGCGGGCCAGGGAAATCTGAACCGGGCCGAAATCAAGCAGGGTAGGGCTGAAATCCTTTTTCATTTTATCAGCCTCTTTCCGCTTTTTTTTAATGATTGAGATCAGGGGACTGCGGTAAAAATCCGGTACATCGAATTGCTTCATGGAACAAAGTTAATGATTGGAAAACGGATGCTCCTACAACAGTAAACTTCCTCAAATGTTCTTCTTATCTTGCCCAAAACAAGACCATGCGCTGGTTAACGGTTGTTTCGCTGCTGTTTATTTTATCCGCCTGCGATATGCGGGAAAAAAGCAAGGAACCCCAAAATAATAAAACAATGACAGATCGGTTTAGTCCACCGGATTGGGTGCGGGGCACCACGATTTATGAAGTAAATATCCGCCAATATACCCCGGAAGGCACATTCAATGCTTTTGCACAACACTTGCCCCGTTTAAAAGAACTGGGCGTGGAAACACTCTGGTTTATGCCGGTTACACCCATAGCGCAAAAGAATAAAAAGGGAAGCCTGGGCAGTTATTATGCCTGTTCGGATTATACCTCCATTAATCCGGAATTCGGAACCATGGAGGACTTTAAATCACTGGTCAGCCTGGCCCACCAGTTGGGATTTAAAGTCATATTGGACTGGGTCGCCAATCATACAGGCTGGGATCATCACTGGACGGTGAATCATCCGGGTTATTACCTGAAAGACCCTGCAACCAATGATTTCCTGAAAGCCTCGGGTATGGACGATATCATTGAGCTGGATTTCAATAACCCGGCCCTGCGAAAGGAAATGACAGCTGCCATGCAATTCTGGGTAAAGGAATGTGATATCGATGGATACCGGTGCGACCTGGCCTCCTGGGTGGAACTGGATTACTGGCTGGAAGCCAGACCACAGGTGGATGCGGTTAAACCCCTTTTCTGGCTGGGTGAGTATGATGAACTGGAAAAACCGGAATACGGAAAAGCATTTGACGCAAGTTATTCCTGGGGCTGGATGCATCTGACGGAAGATTTTTTTAAGCAGCAATTGCCACTGGATACACTGACGGGATTGCTTCATCAATACGACGCGCTGGGCGATACCACCATGCGCGCCTGGTTTACAACCAATCATGACGAGAACTGCTGGAACGGTACCGAATTTGAAAAATACGGATCCATGTTCAAAGCACTGGCCGTATTCAGTTTTACCTGGAATGGTATTCCTTTATTGTACTCCGGCCAGGAACTGGGGAATACCAAACGGATTGATTTCTTTGACAAGGATACTATCGTGGCAGGCCCGTGGGCAGCAGAGCTCACTGGATTCTATCAGTCTTTAATCAAGCTCAAATCGACTCACCCGGCATTGAAGGCGGGCGATCCTTCCGTCACCACGTACCGTCTGACTACGACCGATGACCGGCATGTGCTGGCATTCTTACGAAAAAAAGGAGCTCGTGAAGTATTGGTTGTACTCAACCTGTCTGATCAAAAGGACCTTCATTTCGAGATCACCGGTACTGAAGTTACCGGCCTGTATAAAAATGCGTTCTCTGGAGCAGCCAATGATTTTACCAATGAAAAAAGCTTTGAGTTGCAGGACTGGGAGTTTGCGGTGTATGAGAAGTGAGTGGTGAGTGGTGAGTGGTGAGTGGTGAGTGGTGAGTGGGGAATGGGAATTAGGAAATCGGGAATAAAGGTGATTACAAATTAAAAAGGCGGTCTGAAGTTCAGGCCGCCTTTTATTTATGAGTGAGTCATTCTTTCTTATTCATCGCCGGCACTCAGCTTAACCGGGTAGCGGTACATGCCGTCAAATCCATCATAGAATCCTTCCAGGTTCACACTTTCACTTTGACTGCGTGCCAAAGCCCTGCCAAGTTCTTCTATATTTTTAACTTCCACGCCGTTCACATTGGTAATAATAAATTCATCCTGCATGCGGGTTTTACTGAAGGCACCACCTGGTCTGATTTTCTTAACCAGTACACCACCTTCCACTTCATTTTTAATCGCGGTTTTCTTATCCAGATTTTCAAGGTCTGCCCCTAGTATATCACCCAGGTTATTGGCTGCCAGGTTAGCATAAGTACCCTGATCCGCTTTCAGTGTGGCACTGGTGGTATATTCCTTTCCATCTCTCTTGTATGTGATGGCTACTTTGTCCCCCGTATTCAGGGAGGCTACGGTGCCCTGCAGTTCGGTCCAGGAACTGATATTCACGTCATTGATCTTGCGGATGATATCTCCTTTTTTCAGACCGGCAGAAGCGGCTGCTCCATCAGGAGCAACTGTGCCTACATAGGCTCCGTCTGTGGAATTGACCTTGGTATTATCAGCTGCAATACCAAGATATGGTCTTTTTACATCGCCGAATTTGATCAGGTCATTGACGATCTTTTTGGCCAGGTTGACTGGTATGGCAAACGAATAGCCGGCATAAGTCCCGGTAGGGGCATAAATAGCCGAATTGATACCGATCAGTTGTCCATCCGTGGTAATCAGCGCACCACCACTGTTTCCCTGGTTTACAGCGGCATCGGTCTGTATAAAGGATTCAATCGGGGTTTCACTCTGACGTCCATTGATTCCAATGGAACGGCCCTTCGCACTGATGATACCGGCTGTAACAGTGGTTTCCAGGGTCAGGGGATAGCCGATCGCCAGTACCCATTGTCCCAGTTTTATGTTATCCGAGTTGCCATAAAGCAGGAAGGGGAAGCCGGTGCCATCAATTTTTAGCACGGCAATGTCGCTGCTGGCGTCTTTGCCGATGACCCGTGCTTTGTACGTTTTTTTATTACTCAGGGTTACGGTGATTTCTTCAGCTACCCCTTGTCCGCCATCAGAGATGACGTGATTGTTTGTGACGATATATCCATCATCGCTGATTATGACTCCGCTGCCGGAGGCACGCTGCTCTGGTTGGATCTGAGGCCCCATATTGAAAAACTGCTCAAACAGGTCTTCAAAACCATTTCCATTACCACGGCTGCGGGGCAATTGGTTGGTGATTTTTTTGGCGGGCGTTTTTGTTTTGATATGTACCACGGCGGGTACGGCTGCATTGGCGGCCTTGGTAAAATCCGTGGCTTCGCCCAACGGTGCAGCATTGTCGAGGAAACCGGCATAATTGACCGGGACCTTTCCATCTGAAGACTGGTTAAACGCGGCTGTATATTGGCGGGCAACCACTTTACTGTAGATCCACACACTGCCTACAGCAGAAACTGCACTGACTGCAACGATCAATAGAAGCTGTTTAAATTTCATAGTGCTTTTTATTTTTTTCAGTTTAAATTTTACAAATCCTGTGCCTTTGACGTACAAAATAACAAACTGTCAGTAGTTCTTTGTTTACCATTGGGTTAGTTTAACAAATCTTTACTAAAGTCTTCGTACTTTGGCTATCCGGCTGTAATTTATATAAACAATTCAGATTCAGATTGTGTTCAGAAAAGCCAGGGTATTGATGCCATCGGCGAAATCAGCCAATCCCGGATACTGGCTTTGTCCAAAAGGTACGAAACCCCTGCCGGTAATGGATTGAACCTGCCCGGAATTCCTGAGCGATTCCGTCAATTTGTCGGCCTCCGTATAATATTCGTAATTCAGCTGGCTGATCGGGGAGAAAAGCGCGGGTTCTTCCACCAGCAGCAGGGAGCCATTGGTCATGTAGTATTTCTTATTGAGCAGGTGAAGGGCCAGGTTGTAGTCAAAATTGTTTTTGTACTTGTGGTGGTCGGAAAGGAAACTGTATTTCCTGAAAGCTTCCAGCAAGGGCACAAAATCATACCCTTCGGGAACGTATATTTTTGTGATGTTCCGGCAACCCAGGCCGAAATACAGGTACACATCATCTGCCAGTCCTTCCAGTTCGTCTGCCGTTTCCTTACCGTTCAGGATTGCAACGGAAGTCCTGTTCTTCCGGATTATATGTGGGTACCTGCTGAAGTAATATTCAAAATAGCGGGAGGAGTTATTACTGCCAGTAGCAATATAGGCATCACATCCTTTAAGCATA
Source organism: Chitinophagaceae bacterium (assembly GCA_035439525.1). Lineage (GTDB taxonomy): Bacteria > Bacteroidota > Bacteroidia > Chitinophagales > Chitinophagaceae > JJ008. The sequence goes on along the minus strand of DAORKK010000062.1, from coordinate 4,913 downwards.
TCTGCAAATTCAGTATACCGCTCAGCGGCCGGTTCCCATTCTTCCAGTTTTGCGACCAGGTGCCTGATCAGCACACTATCCCGGGATGAAGGTTTTACCACCACATAATGCCCGCTGATAAAAACAGAAAGCCAGTCGTGAAAACCAACAAGCGGGATATTGCCGGCCATAATTAAACCCACTTTTTTTGGGGATTTACTACTTTCAGGGACATGATTTTCGTCAGCCCAGGCAACCAGTTTTTCACTGCTTAAATAGGATTTTGCAATGTTTTCCACCGCAGAATCCACAAATTCGGGTATAAACCAGCCATTTTCGTAGCCCGCTTTTTCAACGACCTGACGCCAGTCAGGTGAATTGCCCAAAATATATTCACCAAGCCTTGATAATAAATAAATTCTGTGTTGTAAATTCATCCCTGTCTACTAATTTTGTAAGGCAAAAGTAACCCTGAACCCGTTAATTTAGTTTATTATGGCTATTAAGATTACCGAAGAATGTATCAATTGCGGCGCTTGCGAGCCCGAATGTCCGAACAATGCGATCTATGAAGGTGGTGTGGAGTGGGCCATGGCTGATGGCACATCTGTAAAAGGATCCTATACGTTAGTGGACGGATCTGTAGTGGATGCTGATCAGAAAAATGCACCAGTTGCCACAGACACTTATTACATCACGCCCAACAAGTGTACGGAATGCCAGGGCTTCCATGAAGAACCCCAGTGTGCCGCAGTATGCCCGGTTGATTGTTGTGTTCCGGATGAAATGTATGAGGAAACCGTGGAACAATTAATGGAGAAGAAGAGCAAACTGCATTTATAATCCAAAAAGTGCCTGAAATGTGCAAAAAATCCGGCTGCCGTATGGCGGGTACGGATTTTTTTTCTGTAACTTTCAGGTATACTCATAAACAGCGAGAGCTGTTCTGCAATTGGCGGGTGATATTTCCCGTCGTAAAAAGGTGAAGGGGCAACAACCTTCACCTTTCTTATTTTCAACCACATAGACCATCATTATCTGCTTCCGGACCATTAAATTTTGTTAATGATGGCGCTTTGGAGGAATTGACGTTGTGCATCTTATTTTTTTCCGCAATATTTGCATATCCGGATCTGTTCAAACCGGGCTTAATCAAGACTTTACAATGAAAAAAAATATAGCGCTGGTTACCGGCGGTTTTTCCGGGGAGGCTGTCATATCCTACCGGTCCGCCAGAACCATTGATACGCACCTTGACCGTTCACTTTTTACTGTTTATAAAATTGATATTAATTCCCAGGGCTGGTTTTATGAACTGGTGGATGGACGTAAAGTGGAAGTGGATAAAAATGATTTTTCCCTTCAGCTCGACAACGAAAAAGTAAATTTTGACGCGGTTTTTATTGGCATGCATGGCACTCCCGGAGAAGACGGAAAATTACAGGGCTATTTTGATACACTGAAAATTCCTTATACCGGATGCGATGCCGCTTCTTCTGCCATAACATTTAATAAGCGGTATGCGACTGCTGTAGCAGGGGCTTCCGGAATTCCTGTTGCTAAATCTGTCTTACTGATCCGGAACCTCCTGGGTTCTGCTGAGCAGGTTATGGACCAGCTGAAATTCCCGGTTTTTGTAAAACCGAATAATGGGGGTTCAAGTATCGGGATGTCGAAGGTAAATGAGCCAGACAGCAGCCTGCTGAATACAGCAATTGAAAAAGCCTTTCAGGAAGACAGCCAGGTATTGGTGGAAGAGATGGTAATGGGAAGAGAGTTTACTGTGGGCGTGTTCCGTTCAAAAGGAAATATAATAGTCCTGCCGCTGACTGAAGTCAGAGCGGATGCAGATATGGCTTTCTTTGATTTTGAAGCCAAATATCAGGGGAAGTCCTCCGAAACGACACCGGCAGAAATTGATGAAGTAACAGCAGATAAGATCCGGGATACTGCAAAGCGGGTTTATTCTGCCTTCAATTGCCGGGGAGTGGTGCGGATTGATTTTATTTACAATGAAGCAGAAGGCCGGCCTTATATGCTGGAAGTGAATACCATTCCCGGACAAAGTGATGCCAGTATCATTCCGCAACAGGTTCGTGCGATGGGCTGGAGCCTGAAAGAATTTTACACAAAACTGGTAATGGAGTGTTTTGGTGAATAACCCCTGTCCAATTTAAAAACCATCTGATGTTAAAAATCATTACAGGTCGTCCTTTATGGGTAAATGTGCTGGTCGGTTTACTACTGGCCATTGGCATTTTTGCCTTTTTCCTTTTGTCATTGAACTGGATCACCGGCCATGGCCAGTCAGCTACGGTACCTTCCGTTGCAGGAAAGACGTATGAACAGGCAAAAGCAATATTGAAAAAAGCGGGATTTGATGTGGAGATTCAGGATTCCATCTATGTGGATTCGGTGCCGGCCCTGCATGTGATAAAACAAATACCGGAAGCGGATGAAGTGGTGAAGTCCAATCGTACCGTCTTCCTTGTGATCCGCAGAGCCGTTCCGCCCGAAGTGGAAATGCCTAATCTCTCCGGTTATAGTTTCCGTAATGCAGAGATGGTGTTGAAAGGCATGGATCTGCGTGTGGGAGATACCACTTTCAAACCTGATTTTGCACGGAATGCCGTACTGGAACAGTTGTACAATGGTGCCATTATAAAGCCTGGAACAAAAATCAGGAAAGGGTCCGTTATTTCACTTGTACTGGGTGATGGAATCGGCAATCAGGAATTCCCGGTGCCCATAATTACCGGCATGACGTTTTGTGATGCCAAAGCGGAGTTAGAATCAATGGGGCTTTCGATCGGTGCAATCGTCCTGGATGGGGTTACGGATACCTGTAATGCGTTTATTTACAAACAGGTTCCGGGTCGTTACGATGACGAGAAGCGGATTTTGCGGATCCGTTCGGGCCAGACCATTGACCTTTTCCTGCAGACGGATCGTCCTGTGGCCGATACTACAATGAAGATTCCGGAATAAAAAACAAAAACCAATATGGAGCATATTACAGTTGAAGCGTTAAAATCCCGGATGGATGCCGGCGAAAAATTAAACCTGATTGATTGTCGTGAACCGTCGGAATTTGCCGAGTTCAATATCGGGGCCAAACTGATTCCGTTGGGCATGATACAGACAATGCAGGCCGATGAACTCAATGACCTCAGGGAAGAGGAAGTGATTATTCATTGCCGCAGTGGAAAAAGGAGCATGATGGCCTGTATGTTTCTCGACTCATTGGGCTTTAAGAATACCGTTAATGTAACCGGTGGTGTGCTGGCCTGGCAGGAGAAGTTCGGAGGGAAATAATTAGTCAATATGCCAATGTGCCAATTTAGGAAAAGTCTGAAAGGTTGAATTTTCATTATATTATGGAAGTCGTAATAATAAAAAAAGCCCATTGGGCTTTTTTTATTATTAATTTATGGACAGATCTGCCGGAATATTCGAGTCGTTTATACTCGTTGGCCTCTAAGTAATTGGCACATTGGCATATTGGCACATTGGCTAATTGTTTAAAGTCTCACATTTACCCCGATCATATAATTGATCCCCGCCATCGGAAAATAAAAATTCTCCGTGGTCTGCTGTCCGCCATAAATATAACTGAAAGTATAGCCGTTGGGTTCATACGCGTTATTAAAAACATTGTTCAACTGGCCAATGATATTCAGCTCCTTTATTTTTTTAGCTTTAATGGTATAGCTCAGCCGGAGGTCCTGTACAAAAAACGGATCCAGTGAACGGGCTGTATTGCTGGTATTGTCGAGGTACTGCCGGCCCACATATTTACTGATCAGGTTGATCGATATCTGTTTTAAAGGAACAAGTTCAATCATTGCTCCACCGGTAATAGCCGGCGAATACGCGATATCGGCGGAAGGATAGCGGTTGAGTTTTTGCCCGCCATTATCATAATCATCTATATACTCTTCCATATCCAGTACTTTATTCCGGCTAATGGTAAGATTGCCCGACAGATTCAACCAGCTTTGCAGATTAGCCGCCCCCTGTAATTCTATACCGGCCCGGTAGCTTTTTGGAATATTGGTACGGGTATAGGCACCCACATCATTGATCCGGCCGGTGAGTACCAGCTGATCTTTGTAACGCATGTAATAAAGGGTGGCACCCCAGTTGTATTTTTTTCCGGTCCGCTCCACGCCGGCTTCGATATCGTGTAACTGTTCAGGGCGTGGTTGTAAGGCAGCGCCTGCTTCAAAATCATCCCGGTTGGGCTCCTTATTTGCCAATCCATAGGAGAGGTAGGTCTTCCAGTTATTCTTCTTTAACGTAATGCCGGCTTTGGGGTTGAAGAAATGCCAGTCATTATTTATCACCAGCCCCGGATTATCCCGGAAACCATTGATATCGTAATTGACATAGCGGTATTGCAGGTCATAAAACAGATAAACCCCGGAAGTGATCGCCGTCTGCTGTTTGCCATAGAGATTAAAATCTGTTTTGAATGCATCGAGGTTATACCAGGTATCCAGCCCGGTTAACCCGTTGGATGCCCAGTTTATTTTTCCATAATGTTTGCCATCATAACGGGTCAGTCCGCCACCACCGGTGATTTGTGTTTTTTCCGACTTGTACTGTAAGGAAAAGACCGAACCGTAAAAATAATTGTCCAGCCATAATTGGCGGATAAAGTCTGAGTTGAATGTCGTGTCATTTCCGTTCACAGGGTAGGGGAGGTTGTATTTGGCATAGTCCTCATCGGCTTTATATTGTTCATAATACCCCTTCCCCCTGGTCAGGAAACCGGCTATATTCAGGCTGAGGCGGTCATTGAGTACCTGGTTAAAGAAGAGCTGGTAATGAGACTGCGTATAATTATCCGTTTCGTTCCTGTAAGGACTACCCGGCTTTTCGGTGCCCGCGTAATTCACCGTTCTGTTTCCGGCAAGCAGGTCTGCTTCAGT
>DAORKK010000061.1:0-16541 GCA_035439525.1 Chitinophagaceae bacterium | reverse complement strand
ATCCTGTCCGGGAAGAGGGTTATTATATTGAACTGGAAGACGAATACGAGAAACGTACCAAAAACCCCATCTATCTTTATTCCGGGCTAATCCTTGTAGCATCGCTGATCCTTTTTATGGTGTATGTAAACCTGGAAACACAGAAACAGAAAGCGAAATATATCGCCAATCCCCTCACCAGCGATACTTACCTCATCCGGGCTGAACGGAACGACAGCACTTTATATTATTTCTTACGTGTAGTCAACATCTCCGGCGATTCTATTTACACCCGGCACAGCAATTTCGAATACCGCCGCTATCCCGCCGATATGGATCCATCTGATTTTTTTGTAACGGAAGAAGAACTGGTCTATACAAAAGGGGAATTGAAAAAAATGCTGGAAGACGGAGAGATCAATGCAGTGGACAGGGAGCATAGCCAAAAATGACCGGATCCAATTCTCCCTTTTTTATTAAATTCATTCTCTGTTAACAGCCAGGATGAAAAAAATCCCCATAAGACAACTGGGTGCTGCATATCAGCAGGGACAGCTGGATCATCTTGTTTTTAAAGACGGAACCCGTTATTCCGTAAAAGCCATTTATACCCCCAGCCCCTTTGAACAACATTGTAAACTCCCGGAACAACTGGGATGTTTGTTGACCGATGAAGGATATATCCAGACAGGACCCGGGCACGAAACAAGCATTGAGGGTGTATATGCTGTTGGGGACAATGCGTCCAGAATGCGTACGGTAGCCAATGCCGTGGCGATGGGAAATGCGGCCGGGATAAGCCTGAGTAAGAAAATGATCGTGGAACAATTCTGAAGAGAAAAAACTCGTCCCGGGGTTGTGCTGGCTACAGCCTTTTCCTGTGTAATTTTACAACAGCCGGCATCATGTAAATACACCTAAACCTGAACAGATGAAACTCATTCTAGTCTTAACCTTTGCCATACTCAATACGGTAAACCTGATGGCCACGGCCCAGTATCCCGATAAACTCATCTATAAAGGAAAAGAATATGCCCTGCACAGCAATCCCCTGGAAGATTATTTTGACAAATACCCTGACAAAAGACCCAAAGGCGGAATGATGTCCTCCGCGCTATGGCGTGGATATGTAGCCAGCTTTGAGTTTATCGACAGTCAGCTATACGTGAAGGATATCCAGATTGAGGTGATGGACAGCAGCAGTAAAGAACTGTATAAAACCAAATGGAAAACTGTCCTGAAAGAAGTATTTCCCGGCGATGAACGAATCAAAACCGATTGGGTAACCGGTATTTTAGTCATTCCATACGGCAAGCTTGTCAATTACGTACACATGGGGTATGGCTCCACATATGAAAAATACATATTACTGGAAATAGACAAAGGTGATCTGAAAAAAGAGAAGAAGTACAATTACAAGAAATACGAACTGTTTAAAGACCGTCAGTTTGAGGCCTTCAGAAAGACAGAAGAGTACCAGAAACTAAAAACAGACCTGAAGAAAGACGGTAGCACGGATGAGTTTGTCGACTCTTTCCTCCGTAGTTACATTACCAGTTATACGACTAAGATATTGGAGGATTGACTGCTCCTCTCTCTATTGCAATCACAAGCCTCCTTCACTCAGCAATCCCACCCGGATTCGCTGTTCCTTCAATTCAGCCAAGTTATGAAAACAGAACAAAATGAAAATGCCGGAGGTATGGTTCTTGATAATGATACAAAGGATAAACATCAATCATCGAAGAGCAACAATACCATAAATTCATTTATACAAGAAATATAAAAGGAGTATTTTCATCTTCAGGAAATGGAGAAATTCTATACGAAACCAGTTACCAAAACACTCAACCCTCCCGTATATGTCCACCGACCAACATCCACAACCAGCGGAACAAAATGATTCCCCCTCTCCGACACCTGAAAAGGAACAACAGGCTGCTGTCCCGGTGAAAACCAATCCCGTTAATGATTTTATTTCCCTGTTCAAAGCGGCCGAAGGGTACTTTTTCACGCCGGTGTTGCTGATCCTGAATATTCTTGTGTTTGTATTAATGGCGGTCACGGGGGTAAGTATACTCGATCCGGACGGCGCCAGTCTGGTGAAATGGGGTGCTAACTTCAGACCGGTCACACTGGATGGCGAATGGTGGAGACTTATCACCTGTTGTTTCCTGCATATTGGCATTATACACCTGCTGATGAATATGTATGCCCTGATGTATATCGGGGTGCTGCTGGAACCACTCCTTGGTAAAACAAGATTTATCGTGGCATACCTGCTCGCTGGCTTACTGGCCAGTTTAACCAGCCTATGGTGGCACGATTTTACCATCAGCGCCGGCGCCTCCGGTGCCATCTTTGGAATGTATGGTGTATTCCTGGCCTTGCTCACTACCAACCTGATTGAAAAATCAGCAAGGACTTCCCTGCTTTCAAGTATCGGCCTCTTTGTTGGATATAATTTGCTCTATGGTCTGAAAGGAGGTATTGACAATGCGGCTCATATCGGGGGGCTCGTCAGCGGACTGGTGATTGGTTATGCATTAATACCTTCACTAAAAAACCCGGGGAATAATAAACTGACTAACGGCACCCTTTCCGGGCTGACCGTTTTGGCCCTCGCCGTTTCCTTTTTTGTCTATACCAAACTACCAAACGATATCAGCCTCTATGATAAAAAAATTGTCACCTTTACCGAACTGGAGTCAAAAGCACTGAACGTGTATAGTATGGGGTCGAACACCCCCACCGATACCTTACTGACTGCCATTAATAAGGGGTTGGGATACTGGGGCGATAATATTAAACTGCTGGAAAGTTTGAATACCCTGAAATTGCCAGCCAACCTGCAGCAACAGAATCAGGTACTGAAAGAATACTGCAACCTGCGTATCCGCTCCTATAATATGCTTTATAAAGCAGTTTCCGAAAACTCCGATCAGTATAGCGACAGCCTGGAAATACTGAATGCTGATATTGAGAAAAAAGTCAGCGAACTGGTTAAGATAAGAGATGGAAAGTAGTGCTGATATCGGGAAAGAGGGTCAGTTGAACATGTTCTGTTTGCCGCAAGACTGATCCGGAACCCTTTATCTAATTACTCAACTTTAAACAACCCAACGACTACACATGTACCACTTTTCATACTTCAAAGAAAAAGACAAACAGCTCATACTGAACTTCATGGAAGCGCATCCCTTTGCCTTCCTCTCCGGCTGTAGTTTGTCCGGTAAACCCGTGGCCACACAGATTCCTGTTTTGATAGAGGAACGGGAGGAGGAATTATATATCCAGGGACATATCATGCGGAATACGGACCACCATAAAGCCTTAGTGGAAAACCCCAACGCATTGGTTGTGTTTACCGGACCCAGTACTTATGTAAGTGCCACCTGGTACAGCAATCCGCAAGGCGGCTCCACCTGGAACTATATGAGTGTGCATATCAGCGGACCGATAAAATTCATGTCCGCTGATGAATTACTTGAGTTTATGCGAAAATTCACCCTGAAATTTGAAAAGGGAAACCGGGAGTCATTAACGATTATCGACAACCTGCCGGCTTCCTACGTCAATAAAATGTTACCAGCCATTGCCGGTTTTGAGATTAAAGCCGATAAAATCGATAATGTATTTAAGCTAAGCCAGAACAGGGATGAGACGAGTTACCTGAATATTATTTCAAAACTGGAAGAAAAGGGCGGAGCAGGCGCATTGATCGCCGCGGAAATGAAGAAAAGAAAGACGGAATTATTTCCCCCGGGAGTGGAGTGGGATGGCTCGAAATTTGATTCCTGATAAAAAGCTATTACCGGGTTGCCCAACTTTAATATAAAAGTGTTTAACAGTCAATAATACAATATGAACCGGTATATTCCACAATTCCTGTTTGTTGTAACATGTATTTTCCTGTCCGGATGTACTGATACAAAGAAAGAATCTTACACGATCCCTTCCGAATTTGAAGAACAGGAATATATCTGGCTGACCTGGGTTGAATCGGGCTTTCTTGGAGGCGAACCTTTTAAGGTAACTGCTATGAGCGCCATGAAAGAAATTACCCCGTATGTGAAAGTAAGATTGTTTTATGGCCCGCAGATGGGCTATGACTCAGCACAATTGAAAAGCAGGATATATGAATCGTTGATCGCAAATAATATTGACACGTCAAGGATTACCCTTTTTTATAATGAGGTGTATTGTGGTGCTATTCAGGATTCCGGGCCTGTTTTTCTTAGAAATACAGAGGGCCGGTTTGCCATAGCCGATTTTAATTTCCTGCACCCGGATAATCGCACCGCGTCCATCGACAAAAATGTGGCTGCACATTTTAATCTCCCCGTTATTTCTTCAACCATGATTTCTGAAGGAGGGGCCTGGCAAACAAACGGCAGGGGGACTATGTTGCTGGTTGAATCGGTTGAACTGGACCGGAATAAATCCATGACAAAAAAACAGATTGAAGAGGAATACAAGCGGGTCCTTGGCGTAACAAAATTCATCTGGCTTAAAAAAGGAGCCAAAGAGGAAGAATGGGGGAAATTAGAAAATGGGAAATACGGAATCGGTACGAGTGGACATGTGGATGAATTTTGCCGGTTTGTAAATGACAGCACGGTTCTTTTGGCAGCTGTCGCTCCTGCGGATACCATTGGAAACGAAATATCAAAAGAAACCTATCGCCGGATGGAGGAAAATTATAAAATACTCCTTCAAAGTACGGATCAGGATGGAAAACCATTGGACATTATACGGTTACCTGCCGGTCCGCTGATGTCAAAGAATGTGGCTTATAAAAACTTAAGTAAAGACGAACAATCCTGGTTTGACCAGGTTACCACTGATTCGGTCGAATTCTATTTAGCCACAGGCTATATGAATTTTATCATCGCCAATCAGGTAGTAGTTGCTGGAAAATGCTGGAAGGAGGGACTGCCATTCGAATTTCAAGAAAGAGATAAGCTCGCAAAAAGTATTTTAGAAAAGGCATTCCCCGGAAGAAAAATAGTACAGATAGATTGTATGCCTTTGCATCATGACGGGGGAGGATTGCATTGCCATTCGAGAAATCAACCGAAAGGAAAACTATGATTATCTTAGATTGAAATAGCCTTTCAGGTCTATTCCCTATACCGCTGTTCCACCCAAACCAATCTGTCATGAACACGCTTCTTAAATTAATTATTCTCTTCTTCTCATTCGCCTTCACCCTGATCTCTCACAGCCAGCCCACCCCTATCAGTAAAACCCCCACCGGCTTCACCGTCGCCTGCAAAGATTACCTGACCGAACTGCAGGTATACAGCCCCGGCAACATCCGTGTGAAAAAATATCCGAAAGAGAAGACATTCAACCCGCAGAGTCTCTCTGTTACCGCAGGCCCGGTGAGCACGCCATACAGTATTAAAACAAAGGGCACGATGGTAACCCTCAAAACAACAGAGTTGAATGCCATACTGGACCTGAATACCGGTGCGCTTACTTTTACTTCCCTGAATGGTACGGTGCTCCTGCGTGAACAGCCCGATGGTACCCGCTTCACCTCCTTTAATGACGCCGGTACACCAACCCTGAGTGTCCAACAAACCTATCTGCTGGATACAGACGAAGCGATCTATGGACTCGGGCAGCAACAAAAAGGAAAAATGATCCAGCGTAACCTCACGCTGAAAATGATCCAGGACAATACTGATGACTATGTGCCCTTTGTTCTCTCCGCCAAAGGATACGGGATCTTCTGGGATAATTATTCGCCCACGGTCTTCAGCGATGATCCTTCCGCCACTTCCTTCAGTTCTGAAGTGGGCGAAGGGATCGACTACTATTTTATCAAAGGAACAAACGCCGATGCCGTGATTGCGGGGATGCGTACCCTCACCGGGGCTTCGCCCATGCTCCCGCTCTGGACCTTTGGTTTCTGGCAGAGCAAGGAACGCTACAAAACACAGGATGAACCGGTGGAAGTAGTGCGTCGTTATCGTCAATTAGGCGTGCCGATCGATGGCATCATCCAGGACTGGCAGTACTGGAGCAGTAATTATTTGTGGAATGCGATGGAATTTCTCAATCCTGACTTCGGTAACCCCAAGAAAATGCTCAGCGATATTCATGGCCTCCATGCGCACATAGCCATTTCCATCTGGAACTCTTTTGGTCCCGAGACCAAACAATACCGTGAACTGGATTCCATCAAGGCCCTGATGAACTTCGGTACCTGGCCGCTCTCGGGGGTGGACAAATGGCCGCCGTTGCGGGAGTATCCTTCCGGCGTAAAAGTCTATGACCCCTACAATCCGCAGGCCAGGGATATCTACTGGAAATATCTAAGTAAAATGCATGCCTTCGGTCTCGATGCCTGGTGGATGGATTCCTCCGAACCCGATCATCTGGACTTCAAAGACGAAGACCTCAACAACAAAACATATCTCGGTTCCTTCCGCAAAGTACGCAATGCCTTTCCGCTGATGACGGTGGGCGGGGTGTTTAGTCATCAAAGACAGGTGGATTCATCCAAGAGGATCTTCATTCTTACGCGTTCCGCTTTTGCCGGACAACAACGCTATGGGGCTAATACCTGGTCGGGTGATGTGACGGCTTCCTGGAATGCGCTGCGCAACCAGATTTCCGCCGGACTCAATTTCTCCCTCACGGGTATTCCGTACTGGAACAGTGATATCGGGGGCTTCTTTCTCGGTCAGTTCCGCAAACCCCTCGCCAATGCCGATTACCGCGAGCTCTATACCCGCTGGTTACAGTTCGGTACCTTTTGTCCTATGATGCGCTCACACGGTACTGATGCCCCCCGGGAGATCTACCAGTTCGGCAGCAAGGGCGAACCCGTGTATGATGCCATAGAAAAGTATATCCGTCTCCGTTACCGCTTACTGCCCTATATCTATTCCACGTCCTGGCAAGTGACCCATGATCACTCCTCCATGATGCGGGCCCTGGTGATGGATTTTGCCAATGATAAAAAAGCACTCGACATCAACGATCAGTTTATGTTTGGCCGCTCCCTGCTGGTAGCCCCGGTAACAGAACGCCAGTATGCCAAAGCAACGGGTGTGAATGGCAAAGACACGATCTACACGCCTGATTATACGGTTACCCGTTCAAAGCAAGTGTACCTGCCCGCCGGCACCAACTGGATTGATTTCTGGACCGGCACCTCTCATACTGGCGGACAAACCATTGCTAAAGAAACCCCGCTGAATATAGTACCGCTCTATGTAAAGGCCGGCAGCATCCTGCCCATGGGTCCTGATGTACAATATGCCACCGAAAAGAAATGGGATTACCTCGAGCTCCGCATTTATCCGGGTGCCGATGGCGAGTTTGTATTGTATGAAGATGAGAACGACAACTACAATTATGAAAGAGGCAGCTACAGTCAGATTCGCTTTTCCTGGAATGATAAAAAGAAACAACTGACTATCGCCGATCGTACGGGCCAGTTTCCCGGTATGTTGGAAAAACGCAGTTTCCGGATGGTACTTGTAAACGAAAAGCAAGGAGCCGGCGATCAGCCTGCGGGCGGGGATGCACATAAGGTGGAGTATGAGGGAAAGAAGCTGGTGATTAGTTTGTAGAAGAATGACGATGTTCTTGTCACCCTGAGCCCGCTTCGCCCATCGCAGTTTTAACGAAGCTGTACCTGTTCGTTTTGTATTTTTAAAAATTCGCTTTTAATGCTGACAGAAGAAGAAATACTACAAACGTTGGACAATTATCGTAATGGACACGACCCTGCATTTGTTCAACTAGGACACCCTTATGTGTTTCCTATTGACTCACGAATTAATGTATTCAGAAACACCCAGGGAAAATGGGCAATAGCTATTGAAAAATTAGGCTATGACCCTCGCTCTGAACCTATAGGACTTGAAATTACTTATTACGGAAATTGTTTAATTAACCTCGATTACAGTGAAACCTACTTTTCCAATTCCTATACTGTTTTTCCCATAGATGAAGAAAGTTTCAAAAACGCTATTGAACTTGAAAACCTAAAACCAGATGCCGGATTTTGGATTGTCAGAAATAATCAAATTCAACTACCCCATAAAAAAGAAGAATATTTAAATGCCGGAATAGTATTAAAGGAATATGAAACAAATACTATTTCTGCAGAAGAAGTAGCACGGCTTTTAGTTACGAGACACCGGGATCTGTTCAGAGCCACTGACGAAGAGTTATATAAATCTATTCCAAAAGACTTAGATAAAATATTAGTTATTGACGAATGGCATCACAGAGATTTCTATCAAAATGATTTTAACCCCATTGACGACTTACCTTTCACATTTCCCGGACCCGAGGAGTTATGTAGAGCGATAGAAGATCAAATTGAAAAATTAAATGAACTTAACATTACGAAAGAAACATTGTTAAACTCTTTTAACCTGACAGAACAAAATGAAATAAGGCTCGAGCAGAATAAAAAAGAATTAGAAAATAACAGACCTGGGAGTTATGAAACCTGGCAATTTATAGCTAAAGTTATTGTGACCGGTGACCCTTCCCATTACAAGCCAACATTAGCGCCAACTTCACATTGGAAAAATTGGCCCGATGCAGGCTCATTGTAATTAAGTTTATCAACCAGCCTTTTTTAACAGTTCCTTGTGTGCCGTCAATACATTGCAATCCGAACTTTAGTGACAAACCACTGCCATGCCAAAAATCTCCATCCTGCTTTGGACAATCCTGCTTGTCCTTGCCATTCAATCCAACGCGATCGCCCAAGCCCCCAACTTCACCGGCACCTGGGTAATGAATAAAGAAAAAAGTAAAATAGAAGATCCGTCTGAGGGCATGACCGGAAGTATTTTCAGGATCAAACAAGAGGGCAACAAATTCCGCATCAAGATCTATCATATCTATGGTGAAAAAGAAAAGAAGATCGGTTTCAAGATGAAGGCCGATGGCAGGACTCGTAAGGTCAAACTGATTTTTAAAGGAAAGCTCGAGCAAAAAGAGAACAGTCTGATCGCCACCATGTGGCGGAAGAACTTCCTCAATATTGTGAATTACAAATTCGGCGCCAACGAGAACGAACTCATCGCCGATGAGGTATTCACCGGTCGTCCCCGTGATCATCATAGTGTATGGGTGTTTGACCGGGAAGTGGTGAAGTAACAGGCTGTTTTGTCATCCCGACGAAGGAGGGATCAACCCAGTCTGAGTCTACCACTTGCTTAAATCCCGACCGAAGGGATGGTGAGTCCTCCGAAGCTTTTGCGAAGGAGGGATCTGGCTGTTCTTGGAGATTTCGTTCAATACAGGATTCCTCCTGCCCTTCGACAAACTCAGGGTAAACTTTGGAACCTGCATATACTTCTATTACACACATCTATCACCCCTCGCTTCGCTTCGGGGTGACAAGGGTTCTTAGTACTCTTCCGTTCTAACGACGAGCGTTACTGACCGGCAAACACGTTGGTCGAAGGATGCCGAAGCATACGGTAAATTTTTTCTTACCTTCAAATTATGATTCTCTCTTTTATAACTTATACCCGTGTTGCAGGAAACCATTGACAGATCATACAAAGTCTTTGCAAAATATAAACCCGAAAGGCCGCTTGACGTTTGTACGGATTGCTGTATGACCCCGGATGAAGAAAATACCCTGGCTACCCTGCCCTTGAAAGAAATTACAGCAGAATTTTTGGCAAAATATAACGACAGTGCCAAACCCGCCAAAACAAGCATTGATGAGGTAAAGTATTTTCTGCCCCGGTACTTCGATTTAATCGGACAATTCAGGTTTCCTTCCCATTCAGCGGAATTATCCTTTTCAAGACTGGCTCCTTTTGATAAAAGCGAATGGACGGTCCAGGAACAGGATCTCCTGAAACAATTCTCCATCGATTTTTTCAACCATTGCCTTAAGGTTTATCCGATTCCCGCATTTAATGAACGTATTGACTGTATGCTCATCATGTTTTGGAATAGCGGATTTGACATCAGTAACTTATTAACCTGTTGGCAAAATGTTACAGGTAAGGAGAGTGTATTTCATTTCCGGGATCTTTACCTGCATGGTTTTACCCAAAATAATCCGTCAAAACTTTCAAACTCATTTGGCGAAATAGAACTGGCTGATCTGCTCAGGAAATGGCTGCAACAGGAGGACGTGAAAAAGGCCTTTGTGGAAGCCATCGAAAAGCTGATCCTTGAAGAACCGCAGCTGGAAGAGACTGATGGATATGAATTAAATTTACTGTATGACCAATTACGGGCATAACAAAATAGTTAGCTGAATGAGACGGTGTACTATACCTTTTATACTTTCGGCTATTTTAATACTATCGCTGATCTGCTCCTGCAGCAAAACCAACAAAAGAAGAGTATTGGTTGAAGATGTTTATGCAGAAGGGGATATTTCAAAAGATACCGTTTTCAACGGGCTGATCCGGTTTTACGATACTACACATAACCGGCTGGTGATGGTGGCCAGCTACAAAAAAGGTGTGCTGGATGGTCCGCGGACAGATTATTATAAAAATGGACGACCGGAAACGAAAATAAAATATGAAAACGGAAAAATAAACGGAGAGTTAATCGTTTACGATACGACCGGAAAGATCACTGAAAAGCAAAACTATTACTATGATTTAGTAACCGGCCCTTCTCAAAGTTTCAAAAATGGTAAAATAGGCAACTATGCATTTTACTCCCTGGACAATGAAATATTGTTTACGCTCGATTATGATAAACCAAAAAAGATCGAAAAAATCAACAACAACAGTTATTTTTTCTGGAGTATAAACAAGTATACAACCACTACCAGCCCGGATCCGTTAAACGAACTTTTTATTTACCTGCCCAATCCACCATTACTTAACCTACGCTACTCGCTCTGTATTATTGACAAGGATTACACGGTTTTAAAAGTGGTAAAGGAGTTTGATTCAGCATTGTATTGGGAAAAAACAGACCTGAATTATGCCGGATTGAAACCGACAGAAATGTTTGCGTTGCGATTAAATATAGAAAACGCGATGGATGATCCTGCTGACATTGCAGTCATGTTTAAAAAGCTGTAAACCATGAAATTCATGCTGGTCATATCCCTTTTATTGTTTGCCTCCTGTAAAAACCATATTGATGTAGAAAATACGGAACAGCGGGCACACGGTTTATCGTATATAAAGGGTACAAACAAATTAGTGGATGGCAAAGTGGTCCGCAAATCGGGTGGTAAAATGATTGAACTGCAGAGCTATAAAGACGGGAAAATGATTGGCCCGTTTTTTCAATATGGCCCTGACGGACAAGTGGTAACAAAGGGTTTTGGTATTGAGCTGAAAACCTACGAGCAGGCGATCGGAGGAACGGACCTGACCAATTGTATTCTTTCCGTAGTCCAGGTGAATAACGTGTTTAGTTATGCAACTGTTTATATGGATAATGCCCGTGTATTTGATGAGAAAGAAAAATTGTTGCTGCTGACAAAGCATATTTTAGCGGACTATTCAGCTACTTACAAGATTGACGATTTGTTTATTTTTGACAAGAACCACGAATACACCGTTTCAAAAAACGCGGCCAGTAAGGCTGATTACACGGTCGATACAGCTTCAAGGGCAAACCCGGTAAAGGTGAATTTCAGGTAGTATTATATATAATTATAAATATTTCTTCGTGCTGACCGGCGGGCTTTCAGCTGTCGTCATAGCACCAGGACAAACAGATAGCAATAATTTTATGAGACCTTTCTTTACAATTTTATCAATTCTTGTTTCGGTTACTTGTTTTACACAGGTGATAACTGTTGAATCGGTAAGAGTGGATAGTGGAATATATGAATTCAAACTACAGGCAAAAAAGGACGCTGCAGACTATTCGAAAGCCTTTAGAATATTATCTAACCAGGTAAAACAAAATCCATTAAATGCCGAGTGCCGGTATTTTTTAGGGTACGCAATTGACCGGCTCAATGCTGAATACGGCAAGGACATGATCAATCTTAAAAAAGAAATGACCATTAAAGCCAGCGAACAATTTGAAGAGGTCAATAGACTAGAACCGACTTACAAAGGCGAGATTTTTATTCTAGGGCCCTATGCAAAACTGGCTTCTATATGGGGAAGCCTCGCAGCCTCCTATTTAAATAGAAAACTCGTTGATTCTGCAGTTTGGGCTTTTACTGAAGGCAGGAAAAGGGGCGGATTTATAGACCCGATTTTAGAATTTAACAGGCAGCTTTTAAACAGTTGCGACAAAAACGCCATTCTTGTTACTTACGGAGACAATATTACAGTTCCGGCCTGGTACTTACAGACAATTGAAAATTACCGGACAGATATTACGGTGGTAGATGCAAACCTGATTCATACAGATTGGTATCCGAAATTTCTTAAGTCTGAGAGAAAGCTGAAAATCAGCTTTTCAGATGCGGTTATTGATACCATCGACTATATACAATGGCAACCTCAGCAAGTTACCATCACCAATACTGTTGACACCACACAGGTTTTCAGTTGGGAATTACGGCCAACCTATTTGGACAAATACATACTTAAAGGAGACAGGATTCTACTGGATATTTTTCAACAAAATTTCTTCAGCAGACCCATGTATTTTTACAATGAATCCGATTCTTCTTTCAATCTATTTCTAACGCCTTATTTGGCTGACGAAGGATTGGTTAGCCGGGTAATGACAAAGTTGATTGATTATAAAAAGGACGTAATTACTGTGTCAAAAAACCTTTACGACTACAATATCGACAAGCTGAAAAAAGAAGATATAACTAAGTCAGATGATGCGGTGAGTGTTTTAAATTCCTTTCGCTGGGCTTACTTCAACAACATATATCATTTATTGACACAGGCAAAATATGACAAGGCAAAGGAATTGATTAAACTAATGGATAATAAGTTCAAAAAAGACAAATTGCCTTTTACATCTGTTGAAGTTGAAAAATATTTCTCTGAACTTTTTAAGCGGGTTGACAAAGATTACCGGTAAAATTTAGTGAGCTGATATGCTTGCTGAATTCCGTCAACTAATTTTAGTACGGGACAATTCCTCCAATCGTCGGAATCTATATGCACGTCCACGATCAATGCCACCACCCCTCGCTGCGCTTCGGGGTGACAAGGGTTCTTTGGAGATACCCTTTGCTACGATAAAATAACCAGACTGACATACACCTACCCTATACCTCATCCGAACCATCTCTAAACTAAAAGCGCATCATGCGCTTTATCCCTATCCAAGCCCCGAACAAAACCAATACCAGGTCTGGAAAAAACTCGGCTCAGCCCCACATAAATCATTGCAACTCTTTGCCTTACAACTAACCCACGCTCACTTTTAACAGTCAACACTCTCTAACCCTCTCTTTTTCAACCCATTGCCTTAACTGAATCTGGTTTCCTTCGCAAATCCTTCGTGTTTTCATTGACTATACTTGTAGATTTTGCGAAGAAGAGTCGAACAAGTCCCGAAGAAAGGTAGAAGATGAGTAAAGTCGCTAAGGGGTGTCCTGTACTGAAAATGCCCCTGCGTTGAAACCCAAAACAGCTAAGAAAACTTCCTTATTAACCTTTCAACCCGTCAACTTCCCGAGCCCACAATAACCACCCCGCCCCTCCCGTTTCACAGCAACCCCCTGCCCGCCAACACCATTAAACGCTTATCATGAAAATACTGCTATTGCTTTTATTGCCCGGCTTGTTTGCGGATGTACATGGACAGCAGGCCACGGCAAAGAAAAATCCGGTTACAGTCTATCTGGGTGCCAAAACAAGAGTCACCCCTATCTATTTAAAACGGCTGCATGAAGGTTTTGAAATAGGATTCCCCAATAACATGGAGCAACCCGATTACCATTTATCCGGACCAGGTTTACTGATTAGTGAAAAGAAAGCCCTGGGCCGTAAACTGGAATTTTCCCTGCATCAGGTGATCCGTTATGATTTTCTTTATCAACGAATGCCTATGGACCTGGTTTTACCGCCCGACTTCAGTTACAGTATAAAGCGGAAGTGGATCATAGATCTTGAGGCTGAGCTGAGCCACCGTTTCCCGCGCAGGAAATCGGTACTCCTCGTATCCCTGGGTGCCGGATTGAATGGCCTCAACACCGGTTTCCAGGAAACCCGCCGCTTTTACCAATCCCCTACCAGCTACACTGAAAAAGAAACCCGTAAAAACTTTCTGTTCCCCTTTCTCAGTACCGGCTTTGGCTGGCAAAAGAAAAAGCTGTTGGCGGGAATGAAACTCGGCTATTGCTGGGACAACCCCACCGTTTTTGCCAGCCCTTTTTTGTATCCGGAGCTGAGTGTGGGGTATCGGTTGTTTAACGGAAAATAAGAGCATGCATATAAAACGAAAACCTGTTAGATTTACTTTGTAATAACAAAAGCTGATTCTTAAATGCCTGGCTTTACGCTCATGGCGAAACGCTGCATACTATATGGGAATAGAAACTCACCCCTCCTGGTACCGCGACCTCCCCACACTTCGCAAGCTCATCCTCGGCAGCTTCCCGCCCCACCCATCCAAACGGATCTATCCCTTTTTCTACCCCAATGGCCGCAACCGGTTCTGGAAGATATTGGCCGATATAGCAGGTATGCCGCTGGAGTGGACCAGGAAAGATCCGGTCAAAGCCGTGGAGGAACGCTATGCGATTATGCAAAAACTGGAAACCGGGGTACAGAATATCGGTTACGAAATTGAACGAAAGGGCACAAGTGCACTGGATACCGATATCAGGATTACCAAATACCACGATATACTCTCCATAATTACAACCCACCCGGAACTGAAGCAGATCATGCTGCCTGGTTATTCAGCGGAACATAGTACCACCCGGTCATTTTTAAAGTACATCGAACAAAATGGAATACGTTCATCGGATATTCCGCCCATCAAAGCAGAAGCGTCATTTAAGATATATGTTGAAGACCGTGAAATTGAGTGTGTCATTTTAAACTCTACATCGACTGCGGCAAAGATCAGGTATGAAGTGTTGCTGGAGCAGTTTAAGCGCTATTTGCCTTAACTTTAGCTATATAAATTGAACTCGGGAAATGCCGGCTTCCCGAAAACCACGCATGTTCAGACTTCTATTCATACTTACCTTATCCCTCCTCCTCTTCTCCACCTGCCATGTAGGAGCTGATAATACAGTGCTGAAAAAGCCAGGGTCTATTGATAGTCTCCATAACGCAAAACAAATCACGGCTTTCATTCACCAGATAGATAGCAACTATAGAAAATTCATAATTAATGATCCTGTAAACTATGAAAGCCGGTATGCAGCATTCAACTATAAAAGAGTCGCCGATAGTTTAGGTGTCCGGCCATGGTCTAAAGCGGACTTTGACCATAACGGATTAACTGATCTCCTGGTTATCGGGCAGCACAATGACCCCAGTATCCTGATCATCCTGAACAAAGTTGACCATTATCAGATCATACCGATCACCCGTCGCTCTTTCCAGGATCACACATTCCCGGTTGTTGATAACAATAAGATCAGATACACTATTGAAACCAATTCAGACAAGATTTACCAGGTATTACCTGCCAGCCTGGAAACCATAACCCTTGTCTATAAATTCGGTGATTTTATTGAAGAGAATCCGTTGCCGGCTGAACACAAAATTGAAAAAATTGAATACAATACTACGGGGTGCTTTGGCACCTGCCCGGTTTTCAAGATGACAATCAGGACTGACAGGTCATCTGTATGGGAGGCCATTCGTTATAACCAATTTGGTTCGCATAAATCAGCCGGAACATATTCCTGTACAATCACAGAAGACAAATATGCAGAACTGACGAACCTGTTAAACTATATAGACTTTGAAAAGCTGCAACTTGATTACGCCGTCAGATGGACTGATGACCAGCAAGCAACCTTAACGATCACATTTGATAATGGCCAAAGTAAAACGATTCTTGACTATGGCTTACTTGGCACATACGGACTCAACCGTGTACACCAGCTGATGTTTAAGTTAAGAGAAAATCAGGATTGGAAATAAATCGAAAACTAATGCCACTGAAAACCTATTTACACCGACATTTTAATTTTTCCTGGTTTGTTCCGATTGCGCTTTTCTGTTGTCTTATCCTTTTGAGTTGCAAACAAAATAAGAACCCCTGCAATCTCCCTGAATCTGTCCTGGCAGATATAGCCAAACTCGATTCCCTCGTCAATGTTCCGGCACTAAGAGAACGTGATAGTACATGGAATGCCGGTGGTTATAAAGAAGCCCCCGTATATTCAGCCCGTCACGAAACCTACCGTTTTATCTGGAGCAGCGCTTTTAATGGATCAAAAGTTTGCCGGATTGAACATATTTCAGACTCCTATAACGTAACGGTAAAAAAATTTACAAAAGATGGCGATATTGCAGAGACCCGTCATTTTAGTATTAGTGAGAAATCCTGGAACAATATAACCGATTCGCTGGCCATCCTTGGATTCTGGACTTATTTCCACCCGCCATATAAAATGGTATTCGACCCAGACAACTGGAGACTGGAAGCTTACAAACCAATACCCGATGCCTGTACGGGTAAACGCTATCACA
>DAORKK010000060.1:0-16925 GCA_035439525.1 Chitinophagaceae bacterium | reverse complement strand
AAGAGGAAATGGCCCTGATGAAAAGTGAGAACGAAGCCCTGCTGGCCAAAGCCCGTGAGGAAAGAGCCCAGTTGCTGAAAGAAGCCAGGGAGACCAAAGACAAAATCATCAGCGAAGCCAAAGAACAGGCCAAGACCGAAGCCAACAAAGTAGTGGCGGAAGCCCAGGCGGCGATCAACGCCCAGAAAATGGCGGCCCTGACCGAAGTGAAGAACCAGGTAGGTAAACTGGTGATCGAAGTAAGTGAGAAAGTGCTGAGAAAAGAACTGGCGAATAAAGAAGCCCAGGAAGCCCATATTAAGGGGCTGGTTGATGGTGTAAAATTGAATTAAAAACAGCTACGAGCAGTGAGCTACGAGTTACGAGAAAAAGGCACGTACTCGCAACTCACATCTCGCAACTCGCAACTCAAAAAAATATGCAGAACCCACGTTTAGCATCAAGATACGCAAAATCAATCCTGGATCTTGCCATCGAAAGAGGTGAGCTGGAGAAAGTGTATGCGGATATGCAATGGCTGCAGGCGGTCTGCAAAAGCAACCGTGATTTTGTGAATGTGCTGCGCAGTCCGATCATTAAGAATGACGTGAAGCGCAAGATCATTGAAGCCGTTACCGTTACCGGTAATATCAGCGAGATGACCGCCGGGTTTAACCGCCTGCTGGTGATTAAGAACCGGGAGCGTTTCCTGCCCGAAATCGTGAATGCTTTTATCGCCGCTTATAAAGCACACCATAAGATCCGTACTATCCAGCTGACCACCGCTACACCGGTAACTGAAACCATGCGCAATGCCATTGTGGACCAGGTAAAGAAATCAGCCGGTTTTGAGAAAGTGGAACTCGAGGAAAAAGTAAATCCGGAACTGATCGGTGGTTTTGTACTGCAGGTAGGCGATCAGCTGGTGGATGCCAGTGTGGCCTATGACCTGAAAGCCATTGCCAAACAATTTGAGAACAACGATTTTATTTATAAGATCCGCTAATTTTTAAAGAATAAAAAGAGACAGATATGCCAGAAATTAAACCAGATGAAATAAGTGCCATCCTGCGCCAGCAGCTGAGCAACTTTAACGCCAACGCCGACCTGGAAGAAGTTGGTACGGTATTACAAATTGGAGACGGTATTGCCCGTGTATATGGTCTGGGTAATGTGCGTTATGGTGAACTGGTGGAGTTTGAAACAGGCGTGCGTGCCATCGCCCTGAACCTGGAAGAAGACAATGTGGGTGTGGTACTGATGGGAGAAACCGGTGGTATCCAGGAAGGAGCTAAAGTAAAGCGTACCGGCCAGATCGCTTCTATCAAAGTAGGTGAAGGTATGGTAGGTCGTGTGGTGAATACCCTCGGTCACCCGATCGACGGTAAAGGCCCCATCACCGGTGAGCGTTATGAAATGCCGCTGGAGCGTAAAGCCCCCGGTGTTATCTTCCGTGAGCCGGTAAAAGAGCCCCTGCAAACAGGTATCAAGGCGATCGATGCGATGATCCCGATCGGCCGCGGACAACGTGAGCTGGTAATCGGTGACCGTCAGACCGGTAAAACCGCCATCTGTATCGATACCATTATCAATCAGAAAGAATTTTACAAAGCAGGTAAGCCTGTATATTGTATCTATGTAGCGATCGGACAGAAAGCATCCACCATTGCTGGTGTGATGAAGACCCTGCAGGACAATGGCGCAATGGATTACACTGTAATCGTAGCGGCCTCTGCTTCTGATCCCGCCCCTTTACAGTTCTATGCTCCCTTTGCCGGTGCGGCGATTGGTGAGTTCTTCCGCGATACCGGACGTCCGGCCCTGATCATCTATGATGACCTTTCTAAACAAGCCGTGGCTTACCGTGAGGTATCCCTGCTGCTGCGTCGTCCTCCAGGTCGTGAAGCTTATCCTGGTGACGTATTCTACCTGCACAGTCGTCTGC
The DNA here is from genome assembly GCA_035439525.1 of Chitinophagaceae bacterium. Taxonomy (GTDB): domain Bacteria; phylum Bacteroidota; class Bacteroidia; order Chitinophagales; family Chitinophagaceae; genus JJ008. The sequence goes on along the minus strand of DAORKK010000060.1, from coordinate 15,001 downwards.
TGGAAAGAGCGGCGAAAGTGATCAGTGATGATAATGTAGCTAAAAACATGAATGACGTTCCGGACAGTATCCGTCACCTGATCAAAGGTGGTGGTTCCCTGACCGCCCTGCCGATCATCGAAACACAGGCGGGTGACGTATCTGCGTATATCCCGACCAACGTAATCTCGATTACCGACGGACAGATCTTCCTCGAGACGAACCTGTTCCTCTCCGGTATCCGTCCGGCGATCAACGTGGGTATCTCTGTAAGCCGTGTGGGTGGTAACGCACAGATCAAATCCATGAAGAAAGTGGCCGGTACCCTGAAACTGGACCAGGCCCTCTACCGTGAGCTGGAAGCCTTCTCTAAATTCGGTGGTGACCTCGACGCGGCTACCAAGAATGTAATCGATAAAGGTGCCCGTAACGTGGAAGTGCTGAAACAACCCCAATACTCTCCGTTCTCTGTAGAAAAGCAGGTAGCTATTATTTACCTGGGTACAAACGGATTGCTGAAAGAAGTATCGGTGAAGCGCGTGAAGGAATTTGAAGAACATTTCCTCATGGAAATGGAAAACAAATTACCGGATGTGCTGGCTGAATTCAAAAAAGGTAATTTACCCGATGAGGGCATCAAGAAAATGGTCGAAATGGCCAATGGATTGATTCCTCAGTATAAATAAATAGATCTGATTGGTTTATAGAAGGGGCTTACCTGCCGGTAAAGCCCCTTTTTTAATAGGTAAACTAAAAATGAAATTCCGGTTTCATACAGAAAGCAGGTTTAAAAGCTGCTGTCAACAGGCAGGCATACTGGTCGCCTGTATGTCCGTTGTAATTATGTTGAACCGATGTACAGGCATTACAACCGGACCAGATGATTTTACAAAATGGTTGCCGGCCTCGATTCCGGATACTGTTTACCTGGATCTTTCCAATGTATATACCCGTCATAAACGGGAACTGGGCCGTTATCTTTTTTATGATAACCGTTTGTCTGTAAACAATACCCGTTCCTGTTCCAGTTGCCATGCACAAACTTTTTCCTTTACTGATAGTTATACCCGTTCTTCCGGTGCCATGGGTGATCTGCACCAGCGTAACAGCCGGCCATTGATCAACCTGGTATATAACCGGTACCTGACGGCGGCCGATTCAACCATTCATTTTCCGGAATCACAAATGGATGGCCCCCTGTTTAATGAACATCCGCCGGAAATGGGTGCCGGGGGACATAAACAGCAGATAATGGACCGGTTGAAAAACGATAGCATCTACATCGCTTTGTATGCAAAAGCCTATCCGGGTGAGAAGGATCCGGTGAACTGGAAAAACAGTAAGCTGGCCATTGCTACATTTATCAAAACGATCATTTCAACCGATGCACCGTATGACCGCTACCGGCGGGATAGTATTCAATACCCGTTACCGGCTCCAGCCACCCGGGGCAGGCAGTTGTTTTTTTCCGATAAACTGAAATGTTATCAATGCCATGGAGGGAATGATTTTTCAACTCCATTACAAACCGTGCAGCAAAGACAACCGGATTTTTATTTTAATACAGGATTGTATAATATTGACGGGAAAGGCGGATATCCCTCTTATGACCGGGGGCTGATTGACCTGACCGGAGAAAAAACGGATGAAGGAAAATATCGTGTTCCGGTTTTGCGTAATCTTGTTTTTACGGCGCCGTATTATCATGATGGCAGTGCACTAACGCTTGAAGAAGTGATCCTGGGCTATGAGCAGGGAGGAAGAATCGTGAAGAACGGACCTTTTGCCGGTGATGGACGAATAAATCCTTTTAAAAGTCCTTTAGTGAGCGGATTTTCATTGACCGATACAGAGCGCCGGGACCTGATCTCGTTTTTATACAGTCTTTCAGATTCGGTGCTCATTAATAATAAGAACTATGCAAACCCTTACAGGTAAATACAGGATTTTTTCCGGGCTGCGGACGACCTGGCCATGGCTATTGGTCCTGTCTGCTTTATTATATGCCTGCCAGGAAACAGGTAATGCGGAAAAAAAGTTGCCCTCCTATGATGAGCAGGCACGCAATGCGGTGCTTCTGCCCCTGGACAGTTTTACGAATACACCGTTGATACAGCAACGTGTAGCCGAAATCCGTCAGGCGCTTACACTTCCCATTCCCGTATTGTTGTGCAACGACAGTCTGGGTGGACCCCAACAAATGGCCCAGATGCTGGCATTGCGTGATACGGGTTTTGCCCGTCATCTTAAAAATCCGGCTTCGGGTAAACCTTACCGGAATGAAATATTTGGCGTATACCCTGCCAGGCAAAGTGATTTGGTTACGGTGAAGTTGCCTTACACCTTGCAATCAACTTACCGGGTAGAAATGTATAATTACGCGCTGAACATGACTTCCGTGGCCATGGTGGACGTGGACCGGCAGCAGGTACTGACCAGTTATATTATAGAAGATGTTCAGCCGGATGTATCCGGTTACCTGAAAGACCTGGCGGTTAAGATTGCTGTGGAGGCGCCTGAAGTGCAGCAGGCGCTTGGCATTAAGCCCTCCGAAAAAGAAGCGCTGATGGCCAGCACCAAGACCGCCCTTAACCGGAGCCGCTGTGAACGTAGCCGGCACCTTTGTGTGGCACCTACTTTTGTAAAGGGAGATAAAGCACTGTGGGCGATCATTGATCTGACCGATCACCGGCTGGTGGGCATTCGCTGGACTACAGTTGGTGAACCCGGAACGGCCGTTCCCTTGTTAACCGAAAAAAAGCTGCAGGATGATAAGATTACTTCCTGCTATTGTGAAGTGGAACAGCCGCTGAAGAAGAACAGTTGGGAGATGAAGTATATGCTGACCAGCAGTGATGGTTTGCGGATCAGCGACGTACAGTTTAACGGACAACCGGTATTGCGCAGTGCCAAACTGGTAGATTGGCATGTGAGTTATAGTGGTACGGATGGCTTTGGGTATAGTGATGCGGTGGGTTGTCCTTACTTCAGCCAGGCAGCGGTAGTAGCGTGGGAAATACCTAAAGTGGCAGAACTCAGGGATGATCAGCAACGGGTCATTGGTTTTGTGCTGGAGCAGACCTACCGCAGCGAAGGCTGGCCAACGCCTTGTAATTACAACTACCGGCAGCGGTATGAATTTTATAATGACGGGAGGTTCCGTGTAGCTTGTGCCAGTATCGGAAGAGGTTGTGGTAATACAGGTACTTATCGACCAGTTTTCAGGATTGCTTTTTCCGGAGAGCAAAATAGTTTTTATGAGTATAAGGAAAACAACTGGCAACAATGGCAGCAGGAGCAGTGGCAGCAACAGGGCAGTCTGACCAGTTATACCCCGGAAGGATTTCAGTATAAAATCGGGTCCGGTGGTAAAGGGTATTTTATTGAACCCGGTCGTGGTCAGTTTGGCGATGGAGGCCGCGGTGATTTCTCCTGGGTTTATGTGACCCGGCACCAGGCAGGCAGGGATGAAGGGGAGAATGATCTGGTTACCATCGGCCCCTGTTGCAATACCGATTATCATCAGGGACCGGATAAGTTTATTGAACCCGGACCGGAAGATATTATGCAATCATCCCTGGTGGTATGGTATGTGGCGCAAATGCGAAATGATGATCGTAAAGGAAATGAATATTGCTGGGCGGAAAATGTACTCGAAGACGGGGTGTGGCGCACGAAGGCTTATCCTTGCTTTGCGGGTCCTATGTTTGTTCCGGTTAAAAACTGATTCCTGATGCCAAAAAGTAAAATATCATTTTATACATTGCTGATGCTGCTCTTGTCAGGAACCTGTTTTTCCTGTAAGGAGCAGGAAGTGCCGTTTTCCAATAACGTTTGTGCCACCAATCCCGCATTCGTCGGTCAGTTGGGATTTGATCCACGGTATGCATATTTCAGTACATCAGAAATACGGGTCATGGGACTGGTATTACTTCAGGCAGGCCCGGGAGGCAGTCCGGGTACCGGTATTGTAAAATCGCATCAGCATCCTTCCTGGAATAAAGCGGGTTGGCTGGCGCCGATTCAGCTGGATCGTCAGGGGAATATTTATACCGCGCCCGCCCCGTTTATTAATGTACTTCATAATCCGGCCAAGGGACAGAATACCATCTGGAAAGTGGATGCTGTTACCGGGATCATGGATAAGTTTCTGGAGCTTCCGTTACCGGACTCGCTTTCGGAAAATAATCCATTCGGAATTATCGGGATGGTATTGCTCTGTGAGACGGGAACATTGTATGTGTCCACCCTTGCCGGGAGTGACCGTTACCATGAGCGTGGTGCCATCTATGCCATCGATCTCGCAACCAGTAAGATTATTGACCAGATTAAGGCTACCGATGCCATGGGCATGGGTATTTCGTATATCACTGGTAAGCGGAAACTGTATTTTGGGACAGGGCGGAGCAGTGATATCTATGCTGTAAACCTGGATAACAAGGGTCGCTTTTCCGGTTCTCCGGAAAAGGAACTGAGTATTGCCGGACTGGGACCGGGTGGGGATGATAAAGTCCGGCGTATCCGTACTGATAAACTTGGAAATCTTATTATCCAGGGTATGGAGTTTAATTATAATTTGATTCCCCAGCGGGAGAAAAAGGAAACCGCTTATAAATTTCTCTTCGATGCTTCAACCAGTACCTGGGTCAGGCAATAATTTATATTTACTAACGACCGTTTGCATACATTTTTAAATTTAAAATGTATGAATTGTCATGATTTTTAAGATTTAATCTATTTTTACACTTATCTGATAGTAAGTGCATACTTTTAAAAATTAAGTCTTCTATTTATGGCAAAAACCAAACTATTGCTTACCCTCCTGGGAATGTTATGTCTTTTCAGTACGGTTAAGGCACAGGTTTCGGGTATCGTTTTCCGCGATTATAATGGTAATGGTACCCGCCAGAGCGGAGCCGGGTATACCGAACCACTGGCACAGGGTGTAGTCGTTACAGCGTATAATGCCGCTGAACAAACTTTAGCAACTACTACCACGAATGCAAGCGGTGCTTATGCGTTTACCGCGCTTCAGATTCCATCAGGTACTGCCATCCGGTTGGAGTTTACCCTGCCTTCATCAGGATCCTGTTCCGTTAATTCAGCATTTGATTTTGCCGCTGGGGCCGGAGCCACGCATGGTACAGCGGTTCGTTTTCTTTCAGCCGGAGTTGGCGCAGTCAATATCAACTTTGCGATCAATGATCCGAATGATTACCTCGCAACCGCAGCACCCTTTACCGGTGCTTTCCTTTTTACTAACCGTTATCACTCAGGGAATGCCACCGGTTCCGGCACATCAGCTGCCGGAGGTGTTTTTTATAAAATGAGTTATACCTCCAAAGGGCAGACAACTTTACCGGCTTCCGGTTTACTGGCCACCAATGCGCAGATCGGTTCCTGTTATGGTATTGCGTATAGTAAACAGGCTGACCGCGTTTTCACTTCTGCTTTTATGAAAAGACATAACGGCTTTGGTCCGGCAAACGGCACATTTAATAATGCCCCCGGATCTATTTATATAATTAATCCTAATCTTACTGCGGGTACTGGTGCCTCTTCCTATTTCACCAGTCTTGACCAACTGGGCTTTGCCACTCATAATTCAACAGGTACGCCTGCCTATGGTGCAGGTACTTCTTATACATTAACAGGTACTGGATACGGGGCTTCTGTTTCTTATCCGGCTAACGGGCTGGGTGTGATCGGTACCAACGTCAACAGGGGCTTGCCCAATGACAGTACCACCCGCAGCAATGACCCGGCGGCTTTCGGACAGATAGGTAAGGTCAGCTTGGGTGACATGGAGATCAGTGATGATGGCCAGTTTCTTTTTGTGACGAACTTTTATGACCGGAAAATCTACCAGCTGCAACTGAATAATGTAAAAAGTCCAACCTCCGCTACGGTAGTGAACAGCTGGGATCTTCCTAATCCTCCGCTTCGTTCCACCTCCGGTATTCCCTCTGCAGCAGCTACGTATACAGGAGCCAATAACGGAACTAATTTTTATGATGGAACGAGAGGCTTTCAGCGTCCGTTCGCCCTTAAATATTCAAGGGGAAAACTCTATATCGGATCAGTAACAACCGGTGAAGGTACCGGAGCCGTATCTACCCAAGACAACAATACCGGTAATCCCGAGTACACGGATTTATGGGCCTATGTATGGGAGCTCAATCCAGCCACAGGAACATTTACCGCCACACCGGTATTGCAGTTTCCACTCAACTTTAACCGGGGCACCAATGGCGATGGCCTTTCTGAAACCTGGAGGCCCTGGACCAATACCTTGCCCTCTCCATGGACAGGAACAGCTCCTGGTTTTTCGCAGTTTCAGCAACCGATGTTCAGTGATATCGAATTTGATAGCGATGGTACCATGGTCCTCGGATTCCGTGACCGTTTTGGCGATCAGACAGGTTATGATCAGAGCGGACTGAACGGAGCCGTACGGTTTGCCGGACAGGCCATGGGTGATCTGTACCGGGCTTATTATAACCGTACCAGTTGCGTTTTTGAACTGGAACAAAATGCAAAAGAAGGCCCCTCCAGCGCAAAAGTGGCTACCGCCGGCGCAAACAATGGTGACGGTCCCAGTAATTACACGACCAATAACGGGGAGTTTTATTACCGCGATGAAGTATACAACGGGAACACCAGCACCCTGGTTGGTACCTTTCACCTTAACACGGTCAGCGGAGCACTCGCCCTGATCAAGGGCACAGACAGTGTCGTGGTTACTACCATGGATCCGCAACGGGCCTGGTCGTCAGGTGTCAGCTGGTTTGGCAGTACCGGGGGTGATAATGGAAGAGATTATGAAATGTTTGCCGGGGCCGGCGCAGGTACCTTTCCCGCACCGGCGATTGGTGCCGTGGGTAAGGCCAATGGTCTTGGAGATATTGAATTGCTGAATGCGTTGGCACCAACGGAGCTGGGTAACCGCTTATGGAATGATGCGAATGGCGATGGCATTCAGAATGCCGGGGAAAGCGGACTGGCGAATGTTGCTCTGGAACTGTACGGTAACGGGTTGGATGGACTTCCCGGCACAGCGGATGATGTGTTGCTGGGGTCTACGACCACCAGTGGTTCCGGTGAATGGTATTTCAATACTTCCAATGTAACGGATGGGGATCCGAACACGGCGGGTAATCAGGCCGGACCGCAACCGGGCATTCCTTATAATATTCGGGTGGGCAGCGCCGACTGGACAGGCGGTACCGGTACCGGAGACCTGGCAGGCTACCGGTTATCAGTAACCGATAAGTTATGTGCCGGCGGGGCTGACCTGAGCGATAATGATGCATCGCTGAGCAGCGCGGCTGTACCCATGATCAGTCTGACGATCGCGGCAGCCGGACAAAATAACCATGATCTTGATTTTGGATTCACACCGCTGGCGAGAGTGGGGGATAAAGTATGGCGTGACGATGACCAGGACGGGGTACAGGATACCGGAGAACCTGGTGTGGCGGGTATAACAGTGACCCTGTATGCCAGTGATGGGACTACGGTGCTCGCGACCACCACCACCGACGCATACGGCAATTATTATTTCGACCAGCTCGTAGCGGGTAACTATTTTGTTGGAGTAACCTTGCCGGTGAATTACCAGTTTGCCAGCAGCACCGGTACCAGTGAAGCAGATGGCACAAACAGTGATGTAAACAGCAGCACCGGTAAGACCACTGCCGTCACTTTATCGGCTGCGGAAAACCAGCAACAGATAGACGCAGGTATCATATATACACCGGCATTGACCAATAGTATTGGGGACCGTATCTGGCTCGACCTGGATGGTAATGGTTCGCAGAACGGAACCGAACCCGGTCTCAGTGGTGTGACCATCACGCTATATGCTGCCGATGGAGTTACGGTGGTGGCCACCACGGTATCAGATGCGAATGGGGTGTTTAATTTCACGGGATTACCTGCCAGCACCAATTATATAGTAGGCATTACTTCGCCCGCAGGTTTGCTGCTCACCAGCAGCAGCGGAACCACAGGAACCAATAATACGGTCAACAGTGATTTCAGTCCCAGCACCGGTAAAACCGGCCTGGTGAGTACTGGAACAACCGGCAGCCAGGTAAAAGGAATTGATGCAGGTTTTGTCAGTCAGCCCGCGGCCAGTGCCGTAATGGGTGACAAAGTATGGCTGGATATACCCGGTGGTACCGCCGGTGTACAGGATGCCGATGAACCCGGTATTGCCGGCGTTACGGTTAATCTTTACCGTGATAGTAATGGCGATGGATCCATTAGCGGAGCCGAAGCCACAACGCCATTCAGCACAACGGTTACGGATGCTTACGGTCAATATATCTTCAATAACCTCGCTGCCGCCGTGAGTACTGGTAGTCTGTACCAGGTAGAGTTTGTATTGCCGGCCGGTTATACCCGGGCCACCGCAGACCAGGGCACCAATGATGCTGCCGACAGTGACGCGGATGTGGCCACCGGCCGTACGATCGCCTATAAATTGCTTCCCGGACAACGGAATCTGTCCATTGATGCCGGGCTGATTCAATCCTCACCCGCCGGGACATCCCGGATAGGGGATAAAGTTTGGTTTGATGCCGATGCGGATGCGGTGCAGGATGCCACTGAACCCGGACTCGCGGGCGTAACTGTTACCTTATATAATAACAGCGGTACAGCTATTGCCAGCACCACTACGGATGCAAACGGTAACTATCAGTTTGTACAACTCGCCGCCGGTAACTACAGTGTTGGTTTCAGCAACCTGCCTGCCGGTTACAGTTTTATACCAACCGGGTCGACCGATGATGCCAATCCCACGAACAGTGATGTGAATCCCGGTACAGGAAGAACAGGACTCATTACACTCAGTGCCGGAGAGAATGAAACAGATGTGGATGCCGGTGTGTATGCAGGAAATGCTGCAGGACTTGGATCCATTGGAAATAAAGTATGGAATGATATTGACGGTGGTACCGCAGGTGTACAGGATGCCGGTGAAACCGGTATTGCCGGGGTTACGGTCAGTTTGCTGGATGCAGGAGCCGATGGCATTGTGGGTAATGGGGATGATGGCAGCACCCGTACCACGATCACCAATGCAAAAGGAGAGTACTTCTTTACAGACCTGCCGGCTGGTAACTATGCTGTTCAGTTCAGTACCCTGCCGGCCAGCTATACAGTGGCCACACAAAATGCAGGCTCTGATGATAACCGCGACAGCGATGGAGGAGCCATTGGTACAGGTGGTGCACCAGCCGGTGCATCCAGAACAGCGGTATTCAGTCTGACTGAAGGAGAAGATAATATGTCAGTTGACCTCGGACTTGTTCCCCCGGCGGGAACCAACTCCCTGGGTAACCTGGTCTGGTATGATGCCAATAATGACGGTTTACAAACCGGCGAACAGGGAATGTCCGGTTTGCTGGTGACTTTATTCAATGGAAGCGGTACGGCTATTGCGACGACCGTTACCAATGAGAACGGCGAGTATCTCTTTAGCGGACTTACCGATGGTACGTACAGTGTGGGCTTTACCAACCTGCCTGCCGGATTTGATTTCAGCACCCCCTCGGCTACCAATGATGCAACCGGCAGTGATGCCAACCGCGCAACCGGCCGTACAACTACCGTTACACTCAACGCAGGTAATCGTAACGACCGCAGCCTGGATGCCGGTATCACCAGTACCCGGGCAGTCATTGGAAATTATGTATGGCTTGATACTGATGGCGATGGTGTACAAGATAATGACGGTTCTGAACCCCCGGTTCCGGGTGTAACCGTTACCGTTTACCGCCCCGGCTTTGGTCCGGACGGAATAGCCGGCAACAGTGATGATGCATTACCTGTGGCGAGTATGATCACGGATCAAGAAGGCGAATACCGTTTTGGCAACCTGCTGCCGGGTGATTATCAGCTGGAATTTGGTACCCTTCCTGCAGGACTTGTATTCACTACACAGGATGCGGGCGGGGATGATGCACTTGACAGTGATGTGGATCCCGAGACGGGTCTTACCGGAACCATTACATTAAGTGCAGGTGAAAACGACCTCACGGCAGACGCTGGTTTATTCAAGCCTCGTGCTGTTATTGGTAACTATATATGGTCCGATTCAAATGGCAATGGCATACAGGATCCGGCTGAACGAGGCTATGCGGGTGTACTTGTTACCCTCTTCAACAACCTCGGGGTGGCTGTAGCTGCCACCGTAACGGATGCACAAGGTTGGTACCAGTTCCCCAATGTTGCGCCTGGTACATATAGCATGCAGTTTACCAACCTGCCCACCGGTGTCACCTTTACCACAACGGATGCAGGCGGGGATGATGCCGCGGACAGTGATGTTTCAGGAGTAACTATTACAGGAATTACAGTGAGCACCACTACTACCAACCTTACTTTTGACGGAGGTCTGCTTAATGCGGTCACTCTTCCGGTATTTATCGAAGCATTTACGGCGGTACCTGCCGGACAGAATGTGCAACTGAAATGGACAGTGTCTGCGGAACAACTGGTGGCCAACTATGTTGTGGAATACAGTACCGATGCCAGCAACTGGAATACATTGGGTAGCGTACCGGCAACGGGTGCCACACAATATAGCTACCTGCACCTTTCACCGGTTAAGGGAGCCAATTTCTATCGCATCAGGGCTGAAGACCTGGATGGCACTTACCGCTTTACTGCTGTACGCAGCGTTTACCTTCAGAAAGGCAATAACCTGCTGGTGTATCCAAACCCGACTGATAATGGACTGGTATATGTGCGTATGCCTGAAGTGGTCGTTGGTAAAGGAGTAACATTAACCGTATTTGCTCTGAATGGCCAACAAGTTACCCGAGTTTACCTGGCAGCCGCTGGTCAGACAGAACAGATCAAACTCAGTGGACTGGCAAACGGACAATATATTCTCCATATAAATGCACCTGCTGCCGGATATAATGAGTCAAGCAGGCTGGATGTATTGAGATAATAATAACAAAGTTAGAATGATCTGAAAGGGCTGTACAAAACGTACAGCCCTTTTTTATTATCAGCCTCTTTTATTTAAATAAAGGTGGGTTCTTGTTTTCAAGGAAAAATCCCCAGGTAAAACAGCGTATTTGCACGACTAATTTAGTTTTTAGGAAAAATTTTTATCTGTGCAATTGTATTTCTGTATTTTATTATATTCAGATTATCAATCGATTAAGTTTATGCTTAGTAATATTACTACAGGAAGTACGGTATTTTTTACGAAAAAATGCGTGGAATACTTGCAAGTAAAAAAACTGCGTATTATGTTTGTGTCAGAATCGAACAAATCCTAAGAAAACAATCGAAATCCGACCCTGAAACTACTTCACTAAAAACGGGATAATACTCCCGGTACGTTTCAACTCACATTTTACGGGTTTCATTGCAATCTGAAGTTAGTCCGATCTACACCCTACTAATTAATCTGTAAACCTGAGCAATGAAAACATCTTTACCCATTTTTAATTTCCGTAAGTACTTCGTACTGGTTACCCTGATTCTTGTTACCGGAATGGCAACAATGGCGCAGTCTGGCCAGGTAGGTGGTTCCGTCAATCTTAAGAACGGACTGAAGTTTGAAAACCCTCAGCTGGTAGGGCCAGGGGGAAATGATCTGCAATTGAACTCAGAATACTTTTTTTCATCTGTAAATGATACGACTGATGCAATTGTTCGTATTGACAGCCTGGTAAACGGGGCAAAGGTGAATAAGATTGATGATAACTCAAATGGTGTTGGTTACAAGACGGCCTTTCAGCCGGCTGTGCAGAATGGCAATAGCAGCGGCATCTCCTACGCCGTGTTTTCTTTCCGTTTCTACAAAAAAGGCACCAATCAACAGATTAGCCTGCAGGAAGTATTTGCTACAGCCATTGACCTCGATGGGAATAACACCCTGAAAGAGTATGTAAAGATCAATATGGGGACTGCACCCGCCATGAACTATATGACGTTAAGCACTGATATTTCTGTATCTCAAAATGGTCATACAATTATTGGGCAGAATACGCTGGGAATTGAAAGAAACGGGATTGATACAGCCTATTATAATAATATGTTTACGGTAAACAATACTAATGTATCAACTTTTTCTGTTGCTTATGGGGTATCTAAAACAAATAATTCGTCCTCTGTTCGTCAGTACAGCCTTTACCTGAAAGGATTTAACTATCCGGCTCCTTCTACCTTGCCGGTTAAGTTGACCGCTTTTACCGCTTCACTGGTTAAGGAAAAAGTAAACCTGAAATGGGAAACAGCATCTGAAATCAATGTCAGCCATTTCGAATTGGAGCGTAGCACAGATGGCGTGAATTTCAGCCAGACTGCTTTGGTTTTTGCGAATGGTTCAATTGCCACACAAGCCAATTATGCTTATTCCGATAATGTAAGTTCTTTCCAGGTGCCTGTAGTTTACTATCGTCTTCGTTCAGTAGATATTGATGGCAAATCTGAACTTTCTGAGACAAGGATTATCCGCCTTGGAAAAACAGACGCTAACAGCATCAGTATCCTGACTTACCCGAATCCGGTGATGAACGAACTGCGTATCACCGTACCGAATAACTGGCAGAATAAGCCGGCTGTATTTGAAATGTTCAATGCAAATGGTCAGGTATCCAGCCGTAAGTCAGCCAGTGGTTGCAGCCAGACGGAGACTATCAATACCAGCAACCTGGCTCCGGGCTTCTATATCGTACGGGTTACCTGCGATGGCCAGACTGCCCAGCAGAAGATCGTAAAGAATTAATATACAATATTTTTCATAGGGGTTCCGACCGTCCTGCCAAAAGCGGGACGGTTTTTTTTTGTAAAAAATATTTGGTTTATAATATAAACTACTTTACGTTTGCCTTCAAATCTGGAATATGAGAAAGGGAATCTTTTACCAATTATTCATATTGATCCTCCTGACAGGAATGTTACCTGCTGCCGTGGCACAGGTAACCATAAAAGGAGTTGTGAAGGACAATAAAAATACCCCGGTACCCGGAGCCAGTATAACCATCAAGGATAGTTATGATGGTACTACTACTGATTCCACCGGACATTATTCTTTTAAAACCTACGAAAAAGGCCAGCAAGTGCTGCTGGTAACCAGTATCGGTTATAAATCATCGGAGCAAACCGTAAAGATCGAGGGCGCTATGCTTACGATAGATGTAGTGATCAGACAGGAAATCAGTGAACTCACCGCGGTCGTTTTATCGGCCGGTACTTTCGAAGCCAGTGATCGCAAAAGAGCGGCTGCCGTCTTGGATCCGATTGATATCGTTACTACCGCCAGCGCCAATGGCGACATCACACAGGCGTTGAAAACCCTGCCTGGTGCACAACAGGTGGGAGAGAGTGAGGGCCTCTTTGTGCGGGGTGGAACAGCGGCTGAAACAAAAACATTTATCGACGGCACCCTCGTCAATAATTTCTTTTTCAGCAGCGTACCCAATATTGCCCAGTTTGGCCGTTTTTCGCCCTTTATTTTCAAAGGCACCGTTTTCAGTACAGGCGGTTACTCCGCCTTATACGGACAAGCACTTTCTTCTGCACTGATCCTGGAGTCGATCGATCTGCCTGAACAGACATCAGCCAACCTCGGTCTGAGTGTCCTAAGCGGTAGTTTGGGGTACCAGCATCTTTCAAAAAACAACAAATCATCCTTCGGCGGCAGTTATTCTTATACCAACCTCGCCCCGGCCTTCGCGATTATCAAGCAACGACAGGATTATTCCATCGTGCCGAATTACCACAATGCGGATGCAAACTTCCGGATCAAGACCTCGAAGACCGGCATCCTGAAATATTATGGTTACTTCAGCAGTAATAAACTGGCTTTTACTGTTAACAGTATTGATTCGTTAGGTTATCTGGATAAGTTTGCCCTGAGTAACACAAATCATTTTCATAATCTTTCCTGGCGGGAATACCTTCCCAAAAAATGGAGGGTGAATGCAGGCCTTTCCTATACCAATAATAAAGATGATATCCGCAGTGCCATGCAGAACAATGCCGGCAATGAAGTGCAGTTGACTGGTCTGGAGGCCAAAACCTTTAACCTGGCAATGAATGGCAATTACTTCAACGCCAAACTGGTGCTGGAGAAAAAATTCAAAGGCCTCAGCGGGATTCGTTTTGGTACCGAATATAATTTCAGTAAAGACAAAACCGATTATACGGCCTTTAACGGACAGCTTTATCCGGGATCATTTAAAGAGACCATCAGTGCCGTATTTGCCGAAACGGATATCTATGCCACTAATGACCTTGCTTTAAAAGGCGGACTGCGGATGGAGCATTCTCAATACCTGGAAAAAATCAACCTGGCGCCCCGTTTCTCCCTGGCTTATAAACTGGGTAAAGGAAGCCAGGCCTCTTTTGCCTATGGTATATTTTATCAGAATCCGGAAAGAAGATACCTGCCTTCGCCCAATGATCTTTCTTTTATGAAAGCGGCCCACTATATTTTACAATACCAGAAAGTACTCAACCAGCAATCCTTCAGGGCGGAAGTGTTTTATAAAAAATACCACAACCTGGTGAAGACAGATTTTGTGGGATTCAATGAAGCCGCGGTCAGCACCGCCGGTTTTGGTGACGCCCGCGGAATCGAGTTTTTCTGGAGGGATAAGAAAACGATTAAAAATTTTGATTACTGGATTACTTATTCCTACCTCGATACCAAACGGGACTTCCTGAATTTCCCCTTTGCGATTACGCCCAATTTTGCGGCAAAGCATAATGGTTCCATTGTCACGAAAAAATTTGTACAGAAAATTAAAACCAATTTTAATTTGTCCTACACGTACAGCAGCGGACGTCCTTATTACAATATACAGTACGACGGATCGGATTATAAATTCACCGATCGCGGCACCATTCCTGATTTTCACAATGTGAGCTTTGCGCTGAACTACCTGCCTTCGATTGGTAAGAAAGACGCCAAATCCTTTGCTGTCTACGTATTGCAGGTCAGTAATATTTTCAATATCAAACAAACCTATGGCTACCAATATTCTTA